>NZ_JBNKSF010000018.1:0-65589 GCF_050297175.1 Gynuella sp.
TTTCTTCAGTTACTCGTTCACCGTCTTTAAATTTCACACCTAGAATGACATCCGCTAACAATCGGTAGCCTCTGAGTTTCCGCCAGCGCTTTTGTGCGGTTTCTATTAACTTGAATGTCATGCTCAAAGTGGTTTCCCGACTGCCACAATTCTTCGTTCGTTTACCCCGATGACGAACCGTAGCAAAGACTGATTCGATTGGGTTGGTCGTGCGTATGTGACCCCAGTGCTCGGCTGGAAAATCGTAAAACGCCAGCATCGAGTCTCGATCTTTTTCCAATGTTTCCATCGCTTTCGGATACTTCGCCTGATACTTTTTCAGACAAAGATCGAATGCTTTGTTCGCTGCATTTTTACTTTCGGCCATCCAAATATTCTGTAAATCGACTTTGACTTTGGGCTGCATGGATTTGGGCATTTTATTCAACACATTCACCATCTTGTGTACCCAGCATCGTTGATGTTTCGCTTGCGGCCATTGTTCATTCACCGCTCCCCACAAGCCCATAGCGCCATCGCCAATGACCAGTTTGGGCGATTGCTTCAAGCCCTGAGCCTGCAACCCAAGCATCAGCTCTGTCCAGCTATCAATCGATTCACGGTAGCCGTCCATCAGCCCGACAAGCTCTTTCTTACCGTCTTCTGTCGAGCCAATCATCACCAACAGACAGAGCTTACTGTCTTGTCTTACGTGCGTATAAACGCCGTCTGCCCAGATGTAGACGTACCGCTTCTTCGAGAGATCCCGTTTCTGCCATTGCTGATAATCGAAAATCCAATCTTTCTTCAACCGACTGATCGTTGCAGCTGACAGCCCGGGAGCATCGGGACCTAATAAGTTACCCAACGCTTCTGAGAAGTCTCCAGTCGAGATCCCTCGTAGGTAGAGCCAAGGCAGGAACTCCTCGATGGCCTTAGTCTTCTTCAGATAAGGCGGAATCAGTTTGCTGTTAAACTTGATGCCTTGCCCAGATCGATCTCGTACCTTGGGCACCTTTACCGGAATATCACCCAAACCCGTTTGAATGGTGCGCTCAGGCAAGTAGCCATTGCGAACCACAGCTGCTTTGCCATCTTCCGTTTTTAAAGAGCTGTACTTCTCAAGCAGTTCGCTCAACTCAGCACGAACGGCTTGTTCCAATAATTGCCTCGCACCTTCCTTCAAAACTTCTTGAAGTGGGTCAGACAAAGCTGGTTTCTGTAGTGCTACGACATTACTATTGCTCATGGTGGTGTACTCCTGTTGGTTGTTGATCTTGCCGGATCAATCAACAGGATACGCTGCCATCTTTTTTTGTCATACACCAGAAATGATCATATCTCGCTATACGATCTAACTTGTTTTAGTGCAGATCTAGATGGGTATCCAAAGGGTAATGCTCAAGACCATTGAAAAATGGGTACGTAATAAGCTTACTCCTTATGAACTATAAGCAAACTTAACAAACGGCTGCACCGGACAAATTTCCGCTGTCACCTTTTGTGCAAAAAAAATACGCACAAAAGCCGCCATTAAAAATTTGCTCGGTGAGCCGAGCGTTATGTGTAGAAAGGAAGAGTGATGCGTGAACCAAAAGATAGAGTTGTCATTGCTAGTGATGTTAGTTCTAGAGATGGTATAGGTGTTGAAATATATCGGAACGATGAGGAGGTGGTTGAGATTTTCCGAGACGACTCAGAAAAGACTCGAACGATAACTGTATTTAAGGAAACTATTTCTCTTGAACTAATGGAAGAATGTATTCAAATTTTCAAAAAGGAAATACCTTGGGAGTTCCAAGACTAAGTACTTAGTTCAACAACACATAACAAATTCTTGCACCATTTTGCCCTATAAGTCCTAGGCTTCGCCCAGCCGGAAAAGGACTCAAAACCGCTGCGCGATTTTTCGCCGGTGAAGAAAAGCGTTAGAATTGTTTCCTCACTTTGTAAGTGAGTATTCTGTGGCACCGACAAGTCCGCGACTGCACACAGGTAAAATCAGGTGGCATTCAACTTCAGTCGGTCGTTGAGTGCTAGGTAATCAGAAATTGGCTAAGTCCGGTGGCATTTGTGATTTAAAGCTCAGAAGTTCCCCGGTCATGCCAATTCTAACAATACAAAGCTGCGGACCACTGTCGTGTCCGCAGTTTTAGGCGAAAGGATAATCAGCATGACCTTACCAATCACTTCCTTATTAGCGGGCATCTTCACGTTACTTATGGTGCCGTTGAGTCTTCAAATCTCGATAGGCCGCGCAAAGGTCGGTGGCATTTCTGGCGGCCTCACATTTGGTGACGGTGGGGATGAAACTCTGCGCCGTAAGATCAGGGCACATGGCAATTTCATTGAGTACGCTCCCGCGGCGCTTATTGCACTTGGTCTCGTTGAGTACGGTGGAGGGGGAAAAACACTCGTGCTCGGTCTTGCTGGTGCCTTTCTCATCAGTAGGCTGTTGCACGCAGGTGGAATGCTCTACACGTCTACACCTCTCTTTCGAGGTATAGGCATGCTCATACAACACGTTGCATTTATCGTTGCTGGAGGTTGGCTTGTACTGCAAGCGGTTGCCTAACAAAGCCAAGCACAATCGCCCATGCCAAAAGCGCATGGGCTGGACCTCGCTAACGCTCGGCCGCTGTTGGCGGCGTTAAGTACTACAGGAGGTTTTATGGAAAACTTAGAAGATTTACCAATTAACCTTCCAGTTCCTGAAGACGATGGCGCTTGTGATCACTTATTGAATCTTTCGCTACCTAGTTTTCAGTTATTGGCTACTTCAGGAGAATTAGTAGATTTATCTTCTTTAGATTCAGTTGTAATCTACATCTATCCTAAGACTGGACGGCCGGATAAATCCCAGCCCACTGGCTGGGAGCAAATACCAGGGGCTAGAGGATGTACCCCGCAGTCTTGTTCATTTAGAAATCATTACAACGAACTTAAGGCATTAGGCACAGAAGTTTTCGGTTTAAGTGTTCAGAGTCAACAATACCAAATAGAAGCAAAGACCAGACTTCATTTGCCATTTGAATTAGTCAGCGATGAAAACCTACAATTAATACGTGCTTTGAATTTACCTACTTTTAGGGTAGAAGGTGTGATCCTTGCTAAAAGGGTTACTCTCATTGCAAATAGGGGACTAATAACAAAAGTTTTTTATCCGGTGTTCCCACCGGACAGAAATGCAGATCAGGTGATAGATTATTTACAAACGAAAATGGCTTAACAAGCCAGTGTTGGTTGCGCCTAAAATCACCGTTATCGCGGCAGGGTGCTGGACTCGTTCACTCGCCCCAAACCAGGGTCGTTAGTTTTCCTACGAGATTTCGAAATGTGGAAACCTTATCAAGAAAGAAATGGAAGGTATCCCGATTTTTTGGTTGAGTACCGGTTTTTTACTCCAGACGAAGGAGGGTGATAAAAAACACCATTTCAGGGATACAGGTCAGATCTTCGCTATGAGAGTGAAGGTATAAATGAAGAGGGAATATGCTGTATCTGGCCAACGTTTCTAAACGATGATGGTTTTGTAAGGACAGAGGAAAGCGAACGCGTACCGGAATCAGGCAAAGCCTACATGTGGATATTATTCTTCGATGAAATGTGGGAATACCATACTGATATGAATGTGGTTGAATTTTTAAAGAAAAAACAGGCAGAGGCTGTTCTCCTGTAGCGGCAACGAAAGAGTGTATGTCAATTTTTAACATGACTCATACTGAAGCAAAAGAACATGTATCTGTTGTTTTTATGGGTAAATCTTTGAATGATCACCAGTCTGAGATACTAAATAATACTGAGCGCTTGAAGTGACGTTAAAAGATATCAAGCACCAGTACAAACGGCAGTCCGTGCCTTGGATTCGCAACAAGTTGCTCGCCTATGTGGTGAGCGTTATAGGTAGGGAAAAATGGCGACGCTATCTAGGTCTCGTGTCAGCTTAAGAATTATTGGTGACGAGTTAGTGCCTGATGAGGTGAGCGCTCTGCTTGGTTGTGACCCGACGACAAAGAAGGTTAAGGGCCAGCCTTTCGCTTGGACCAAGCAAAGCAAACCCCGCATTGCTAAGTCAGGAATGTGGCGCCTCAAAGCCACCGATAGATCACCAGGCAATCTGGATGAACAAATTGCTGAGTTGTTGGCGCTGGTGACCAGGAACATAGATGTTTGGACCTCGTTAAGGGAAAAATACAGCATTGATCTGTTCTGCGGTCTGTTTATGGAGTCTGCGATGGAGGGGATTTCAATCTCGTCTGAGTCCCTTTTGGCTTTGGGGCGACGAGGAATTGAAATCGATTTTGATATGTATGGCCCAGATGATGAAAGCGTATAACAAAGCCATTTAATTCGTTACGGCCACAAAAAGCGTGGCCTTCACCGGACTCGCTCTCGCTCGCCGTTTAGCGCAGCGTTAAGGGGTAAAAAAAATAATGAAAGAATCATTAAAAAATAAAAGAATACTTATTGTTGGAGGCAGCTCCGGCATTGGCCTCGCTGTTGCAAAACAGGCATGTAAGGCAGGGGGGGAAATTATTATAGCTTCCAGAAATGCGGCAGAAAAATATAATGATTTAGCAGCTACTGTTGGCCATGACATTGAGACATATTCATTTGATGCGACATCCGAAAACGAAACAGAAAAAGCATTGAAAAAAATCGGAGATATCGATCATCTTGTCATTACCGCAAGGCCAGAGATAACCCCGGTCCCTTTTGCCGAAACCGATATCAAACAGGCGAAAGAAGCATTTGAAACAAAATTTTGGGGCCAATACCAGCTCATCCAGAAGGCACAATGTCAGATTAGTCAAAATGGCAGCATTGTTATGACCACCGGCATTGCTGGCGAAAAGATCTTCAAGAACTCTTCAACTATGTCTATTATCAATAGTGCTACGGAGGCATTCTGCCGGTTGTTGGCGGTAGAACTGGCGCCAATGAGAGTAAATTCTGTAAGCCCTGGTTTTGTCGCTCCAAAACCTCCAGAAGTGGAGAAATATGCTCAACAGTTCCCTTCTGGAAAAATCGCTTCACCCGAAGAAGTAGCTGAAGCATATATTTATTTAATGGAAAGTTCTTATACAACAGGGCTGTCTGTGGTGATTGATGGTGGGGCTAGATTGATATAATTCCCTTAACAAGGCTAATGCAGCCGACGCAAAAAGCGGCGCGGCTGATTAGCGACGTTGAACGCAAGGAGCCATGATGGGCCTACATGTAAGTTCAATATCAGATCTACCTCTATCCGAAGAGCGGAAATACATATTTATATGTGTTGGATTATTACTGCTGGAAGAGCCTATTAATGAAGCCTTGAACAAAAATACAGATCGAATAGCTTCGTTTGCGCCAAAAATGATGCAGTCATGGTCCGGGGGTTGCCTGATAGTCACTTTGCTTCGGAGGTTTTATCTTGGCAGGGTATTAATGGTATCGATCCAGAAGAACTTCTACCTGCGATAATGATAACCACTGTTCATCCGAGCTACTTCATTGAAAACAGTTATTCTAATCACACCCAAGAAATCAAAGATTCCCTAGTCTTTGTTAAAGTTCGTGATGTATGTAAAACGCCATCGGACCTTGTAGGCTTTCTTGAAAAATTGTTTGTAGATATAAAGTCTGAAAAGAAAATAAAAGACTTTTCAATAGCTAAAGAAATAAAAGGGCAGGCGAGTTAGTATCTTTTGTAGATACTCTAATCCTTGAACCGAATATCAGTGGCCTTGATGTAGATCTAAAAGCACTCACTACATGGTTCAAGTCACGTTTGACAAAACCATCAACACCGACTCGCTAACGCTTGCGGCTTATGTTGACGTTATGTGAATATTTATGGCAGATAATCTGGTCCTCCAAAGAGTTAGAAATCGCATAATCGAGTTACTTGATTGGTATAGTGACTCATCAGAATTTGAAACAGCAATTTCGAATCTTGAGATGTGGGAAGATTGGGTAGGAGGCAATAATATTGGTTCCTTTGTACCTCCGACATTTTCACGTAAGGAAATCGTAGCGCTGAGAACAGTTTCAGAGGTATGGAAACGCATATCACTTGATACGAAACAAACAGATGTTGATTGGATTGCTTTCTCAAGTTGCTGCGCAAAGGCTCTTACGATATTTAATGAACGTGGATTGCTATCAGAGATAGTGGCAATCACATAACAAACGCAGGCAGTCGACGCGAAAAAGCACGCGCAACTGCTCCGAACGTTAGGAGCTAAAATGGATTTGAACGCACAGATAGAAAATATGCTCAATGAAATTATCGATTATGGCGGTAATTTCGGAGACCCAATAGCTACTGAGTTTGATTTCGACCCGTTAGTCGTCCTTCAGGAATCAGAATCTAATAGCTTTTTAGCATTCGGTGCGGCTATCGCATTGTTGGTGAATTTTGCCGTTTATATTGATAACTCAGACTACTTAAGTGCAGTACAAAGTAAGGTGGCAAAAGATATTCAAAATTGTATTCGCAGTAACAAAATATCTGAGTATTCGTATATTGTGTCAGCTTTAAATTCAGCTTCGGAAAACGAAGCGAGCTTTAATAAAGCTTTGGCTGTGGTATACAAAAATTATGTGGCTAACTGGCAAAAAAAAATGCCTAACAAGTGCTATCAATCGGACTTGGACAGGCGTTAGAATTTTTTCCTCACTTTGTAAGTGAGCATTCTGTGGTACCGACAAATCCGCGACTGCACACAGGTAAAATCAGGTGGCATTCAACGCCAGTCGTTGGGTGCCAAATGATCAGGAATTGGCTAAGTCCGGTGGCATTTGTGATTTAAAGCTCAGCAGTTTCCCGCTCATGCCAATTCTAACAATACAAAGCTGCGAACCACTGTCGTGTCCGCAGTTTTAGGCGTTAAACTTCACCATGATTGAAGAACTTGCCAAATTCTGGAATAGCGAATTTGATAATTTCGCTCCTGAAGCTCATAACTTAAAACATGAGTATAAAAGCCGATGGGTACGCTTTCACTCGTTGCCTGGGTCGAAGCGATATCCAGAAAATGAAGATGAATATTTGGAGGTTTTGCGTAGGTACAATATCGTTCTTCAGGAGTTGTGCGGCACTGGAAGTAAGGTCCTCGTTGTATTACCAGAGTACTCTGAGGAAAGGGTACCCTCGCAACCAGAGCCAGAACTCTTAAAGCTATTTTCAGCCAGTGAACCTTGGTGCACACTGGAACAACACGAAGATGACGACGATTACGAATCCTATTGGCATCTTCATGTGTCAGAGGTCGAGTTCACTGGCAGTGAGTTTAATAGCCTTTTTCATATGGTGGCCAACGATGAAGTGGGCAATATTATGATTATCAGCCCAAGCAAAGGCATCGTTTTTCACCCCTATGATGGTGGCGCTGACGTAGTGTTCGTATCAACAGAGGAAAGAGATCGTCTAAAGGAGCAGCACCGTGAATGGTTATCGTCGCATCATGAGGGTTTTTAAATTTAACAAGCGCATGTTGTCGGATTGGTTTCCGCTGCGCTCCAAACCAGTCGCAAATGCGGGCGTTAAGTGAAATATCTTAATGGAGATGAAATCACGTAGGGCCCATTTTCTGAGGTTAGATTTTGTCAATTAAAATCTGAGCTCGGTCTTCCGGAATTCAGTGAAGAGTTTTAGTGCAGAGTGTTACCAAGGCAATGAAATTCGCTTTGACCCTTGGGCTTCCATCGGCCCCAAAAAGCGATGCTTTTCGGTCCTTTAACGAGAAGGTTTGAGGTGGTTAGGAATATTGTCAGCATTATATACAGGAAGCGGTCACGCGGACTAACTGCCATCTGAAAACAGATCAGTGAGACTTATTTGCAGGTGCTCTATAAATGCTTTTACTTTTGCCAGTGGGTATTTTGTCCCCGGGTACAGCGCGTATAACACAAGATTGTCTGGTTCGCAGTTAAGGCCAATTTTGATGAAAGAGTCACTGTCTATATCTGCCTGACATACGTGAAGGGGCAATATGGTAAAACCAAGTCCTTTCAGTGCGGCGGATTTGGCCATGTGACCGCTGTTGAACTTGTAGCTGGATTGCACGAATGGTTTGGTCCCCTTTAAATCCAGGGCATGCCTTGTAGTACCGATAGGGTTGTAATGCAGGAGACTTTACTCAGTTCATCCAGTGCGTGTGGCAATAGCTGATTTTCAAAAGGTTGTGGTGAGGCCATCACACAACTTGTTCAACGCAGGACTTCACTGGCGACCCAACCAGAATCGACCAATGGCCCTCGGCCAAAAACGTAACGCCTGGTCGAATCCTTCTAGCAAGCCTTCCATCGAGTTTAGTTGGTTATCACAGCTTAGTTGAATCTTCGGATACCGAACACAAAAGCCAGCGATGATTTCAGCCAGGAAGGGGGCAGGTCTGCTGACCTTAAGGTAGCCGGCAAGGAACTCTCACTTCTTCCGGCTCATCATTCGCCCGGTGGTGAGTCTATCGGTAGATGGTAAAACTCTGTTGGGCAGGTTAATGTAAAAAATAAACGCCTATGCCCATATACGCCTCAAAATCACGGTGGCGGTAGTGCCTATCGCCATTCGGGTGATGCGGCATCACCAGTGCTGTGCTCCTTAGCCCCTTTTTATGATCCCTCTGTCTCTGTTAGGCTGACCCCAATCAGGGATGGGGTCGTCTAGTGCTTGGATTCTAATAGCCGGGCTAGTGCGTTTCATCTGTTCGTATGATAGGACAACTTCAGAACCCTGGTATCTGATTATACTTCGAGCACTTGGCACGATAGAGTATCAGCCGGCTGGGAGTATTTTGTGTAGGAGGCGCATAAGGATAACGCCGGATTCGAGATGTTTTAACGGTGACATTTCTCTCGCTGGTGTGTTGTCTGGGATCACTGGTCAGCGATAAAACAACAATAATCGAAGAAGTGGTTATCGGTTTTATTTAAATGCCGACGATAGGTAGCGGAATCGCTGCTGAAAAATCAAACGCTATTAACGGATAATATATAGCCACATGGGGTAACCTTTGACTGAGTTGCACAGTGACTCGGCTTTGATGCCATATTGTGTGGCTTCAGGCACCCAGGGTAGGGGCATGGTACGAGGAAGCAAGATCTCTCTACTGTTTTCGATTAGCTTGCTTTTTATATATCAGACATTCATAAACAAATAAAAAGAATATCAAAAGAATGGCATTATTTTATCGCAAAGCATTACTTTGTGTTTCTGTTCTCATTGTTCTGTCCGTTATTCTGCTATATGCAGGATGGTTGGCTTCCACCCATGAAACCGCTTTTTTGCCGGGAGAGAATAGTGATATCAATTGGTTTTACGGGATTGAGCCTCCTGATCAGCAACAAGGCGACAAAGTTTTTGTATTAAATAGCGGAGAAACGTCGCAGCCCATAACCTTCGATTTCTTGGTTTCTACTGAGGAGCGTTACCCCTATACCTCTTTTATTGTCAACCTTTCCGACCCACAAGATGTTAGTGATTTGGTCGACCTAAGTGTTTATTCCAGGGTAAGTTTTCGCGTCAAATGTGAGCCCAAGAATATTCTTGTGTTTGCGCTGTATACCTATGTCGACAATGTTACAAAGCTTGCCAAACCAGAAACCTATCGAGTTAACCTGGATTTTCTAACCTGTAATAAGCAAAGCAGCAAAATATCGTTCGAATTAACTGATCTGGATTCTGCTGACTGGTGGCTTGAGCGTTATGGTCTGGCGTACACAGACCGCACGGCAGATTTGCGAAGAGCGCACGGTTTTTCGATCAACAACTCTCTCCAGAGTCCAAGAGGAAGTCGCTCAAGAATTGAAATATCCGACTTGGTACTCGTTTCGGAGAATTATAGCTATTTTTGGTGTAGTGTCGCGATCACCGTGGTTGCCTGGCTGGCCTTGGCATATTTTTTTATGAGGCTGTATGTGCAGGAAAAAATACGCCGGGCAAAAGAACAAATTAATACCAATCGGCCCCTCATTGCTTATCAGAAGTTATCGATCAAGCAGCAATCTGACGATCCCAAATCGGCGCTCCTTTCCCATATTGCTGTTGAGTACATCAATCCGGAGATCAACATTGAAAGTACTGCGGTCACTCTGGGAACAACCCGCACAAAAATTAATAAACTCCTAAAAGCAGAACTGGGTCTCACTTTTACCGCGTACGTTAATAAACTTCGGTTAGCGGAGGCCGCGCGATTACTCATCGAGGAAGAACATCTTAGCGTCAAACAAATCGCTCTTGGGGTCGGTTTTGCCAATGTGACTTACTTCAACGTGTTGTTTAAAAAGGAATACGGTTGTGCACCAAAAACTTTCAGGCTTAACAGCTTTAGAGCCCCCGAGACATAGTGGTGAGTAATCCATGCGCAAAATGTGGCCCTCTGAAGGTGGTAATACCTTTGGGCCGCAGCAGGCGAGGAATTCAATTATTGGCGCGCTGCCCTTTCACAAACTTTAACGATTTAAAAAAAGTATTTAACGATTTGGATTACAAGCATTTAAACTTTGTTTGTTTATTTTTTTATTCTCCAGCGCCTTAAATAATCGCTTTCTCAATGTGAGCATGGACTGGGCGAGTCTGCGCTCAATCATAATAATAAAGAAACATCGCCCGGCATGTTTTTCTTATGAAACACGCCATTTCACAAGAATGTCGGCACTTATCTCAAACCTAATCAAGGATTCAAAACGATGATCAAAAAACGATTTTCGGCTTTGTGTGGTGCATTGTTGTTATTTGGTGCGAGTGTTCACGCACTAAGTGAAACACTCATTGTCGACATGTCTGATCCGATTGGTCCCGTCACCCAGGCCGCGTCTGGTGCGCTTTACGGTATCACCGAGAGTTTACCCACAGACATCAATGGCCTTGTTGCGCCGCTTAATCCCAGAATGTATACGCAACCAGCCAGAAGTGGGTCAGGATACCAACAGCCGATTGGTGCAGCCATCCCTGTTGCTCAGCGCTTGGCCAACACCACTGCTGAGGTGACCGTCCGGTTGGCGGATATACTGCCAGGTTGGCCTTATCGGTGGTCAGGCTGGTCACATTGGTCTTCGGGAGTTCGCTCAGTCATCGCTGACAAGCGTGCTTCCGGGAGAGACAACTTCTATGGTTATGAAATTTTTAATGAACCCAATATTACCTGGAGTGATTCGAACGGAAACTTCAATTCATCACTGTGGAAACCCACCTACGACCTGATTCGCAGCCAGGACCCCGGTGAACGCATTATCGGGCCGTCAGCAGCGTGGTACCATGCTTCATACATTCAGACGTTTCTTGAGTATTGCGTCGCGAACAACTGCCTTCCCGATGTTATCAGTTGGCACGAACTGGGAGGTTCAGACAATATCACGGCAAATATTGCCGACTACCGCGCCCGGGAACGTGCTTTGGGCATTACGCCCCGTCCAATCAGCATCAATGAGTATTCCCACGACACGCACGAATATGAGGGCGCGCCTGGGGTTTCCGTACCGTTTATCGCAAAGTTTGAGCGTAATCGGGTGGAGTCCGCGAATATCTCTTGGTGGTTCACCAATCTGCCGGGCAGGCTAGGCAGTCTGCTAACCCCAAATAACCAGCGTGGCGGCGGTTGGTGGCTATACAAGTGGTATGGAGATATGACAGGCAACATGCTGAGTGTTACGCCGCCTCGTCAGAATGGCGATGGTCTGGATGGCTTTGCCAACCTGGATACCTCGGCCGGTTACGCCAGCATCTGTCTCGGTGGTAACTTCACCGGTACTGCGAATGTCGTATTCAACAATATCCCCGCCAGCTTTGGTGATGTTGTCGACGTTACTGTCGAATATGTGGCATGGTCAAATAAAGATACGCCCGTTTCCGGGCCGGTTACTGTCGCGCAATCGGTGGAAACTGTGGTTAACGGTTCGCTCACCGTACCTGTTAGTGTTTTTGATCCTTTTTATGGTTACCGAGTGACGATTGATGGGCAGGGATTTGGTTCTGAGGGTTCCTCCGTTCAGGTCGAACTGGAAAGCCTTTCGAGCCAGGATGGCTTTGCGCCGTTTTCCGTGTCATCAGATGCTGCAGCCTCCGGATCGCAGTACATCGTTTGGCCAAATAACGGTGATCAATTGCTGGATTCCGCATCAGATAATGCAAGTGGCCAGGTGTTAATCCCCTTTAGTTTATCGCAGTCGACCGCTGTCCAGTTCCAGATACGCGCTAACATGGCAAATGCCAACGACGATTCGTTTTATTTCAAACTGGATGATGGTACTTGGACAACTCAAAACAATACCCAAACCAGTGGCTGGAACACTTTAACACTGACAACTTTTGATAATCTCACGGCAGGCAGCCACACATTACGTATCGAACGTCGCGAAGATGGTGCCAAACTGGACTTTATCACCCTATTAACGGCCGCAGGTGATATCGAGATCAGTTCTTCGGATGGCTCCGACTCCTCGGACGATTCTGACTCCTCGGGCGACAGCTGCGACGGCATCAATGTTTACCCCAATTGGACGGCTAGTGACTGGTCTGGTGGTGCCAATAATCACGCTAACGCCGGTGATCAGATGGTTTACCAGAACAAGCTGTATCAAGCGAATTGGTACACCAACACCTTGCCTGGCAGTGATTCATCATGGTCGTTGATTGGCGATTGCGACCAGATGAGTGGCGGCTCTTCCGGCTCGGGTGGTTCTGATTCTTCCTCCGGTTCGGGCGATTCCGATTCTTCCTCCGGTTCGGGCGGTTCCGATTCTTCTTCCGGTTCGGACGGTTCCGACTCTTCTTCCGGTTCGGACGGTTCCGACTCTTCCTCCGGTTCGGACGGTTCTGGTTCTTCCTCTTCGTCGGGTGAAAACACCATTATTGTGCGTATGCGAGGCGTGGTCGGCGATGAAAGCGTCAACCTCGAGATCGGTGGCAATACCATTCAGACATGGATAGCCAGCACTAGTATGCAGGACTACACAGTGAACACTGCTGCAATGGGAGAGCTGCGCGTTGCATTTACTAACGATGACGGAGGAGATCGTGATGTTCAGGTGGATTATGTCAGCATCAATGGCAACATTTTCCAGGCAGAGGATCAGGCAGATAATACTGGAGCCTATGACGGCGAGTGCGGTGGAGGAAGTTACAGTGAAATGCTTCACTGCAATGGTTCGATCGGATTTGGGTTTATAGGCGGTGATGGTTCGCGTCTGATTGTTGCCATCAATGCAGGTGGTCAGAGTACCTCGTTAGACGGTGTCACTTACCAGGCCGATCGTTATGCCAGCGGAGGCTCGACTAATAGTACCAATGATGCCATTAGCGGCACCAACGATGATGCGGTTTTCCAAAGTGAGCGTTACGGTCAGTATTCGTACCGAATTCCGGTCACCGAAGGCAACTACTCGCTCAAACTACAGCTTGCTGAAATCTATCACGAACAAGTTGGTCAGCGCGCCTTTAACATACTCGTCGAAGGCCAGGCAGTGGTAAATGCCATCGATTTATACAGTGAAGTCGGTCATGACAAAGCCTATACCCTATCGGTTGACAATGTGCATGTCGCGGATGGCGAGCTTACCATTAGTCTGGAAACGTTGATTGATAATGGCACACTCGCGGGTTTCGCTGTGTATTCGCCAGATGGTGCGCTCGACGATACCGTCATTGATCCCACGGGTGTATTTGTTGGTAACATCACCACCCGTGGCCAAGTACGCTCCGACTTTTCGCAGTACTGGGATCAAATCACTCCCGAAAACGAAGGTAAGTGGGGTTCCGTTGAAGGTAACCGCGACCAGTACAACTGGGCACCGTTGGATCGAATCTACGAATATGCTCGTGCCAATAACATTCCCGTTAAGGCACATACCCTGGTTTGGGGTAGCCAGTGTCCAGGTTGGATCGGCTCAAACTGTTCGGGTGACGCATTATCTGCCAGTGAATTAAGAGCAGAAATCGAAGAGTGGATTCGTGACTACTGTAATCGTTATCCAGACACGCAATTCATCGATGTGGTCAACGAGGCGACACCGGGGCATGCACCTGCAGGTTATGCTAAGAAAGCGTTTGGTAACGATTGGATAATCCGTTCGTTTGAGCTGGCCGCAAAATATTGTCCCAATGCGACTCTGATTTTAAACGACTACAACGTCCTCAGCTGGAATACCAACGAGTTTATTCAAATGGCTCGCCCGGCAGTGAATGCTGGTGTTGTCGATGCTATCGGTTTGCAATCGCACGGTTTGGCTGATTGGAGTACCAGCGACTTATCCAGCAAGCTCAATCAAATCGCCGCCTTGGGATTACCTATTTATATATCGGAGTACGATATAGAAAAAACGAATGACCAAGAGCAGCTTGCTGTGATGCAGCAGCAGTTTCCTTTGTTCTACAACCATCCTAGCGTCGCCGGTATTACGCTTTGGGGATATGTGGTCGGCTCGACCTGGCGAGATGGAACAGGACTTATCCAAAATAACGGCAACCCGCGACCAGCAATGACGTGGTTGATGAACTATTTAAACCGTTAATGTAATGCGCCAACCTATGTAATACTTGTCATTACAGCCTCCCTTACGGGAGGCTTTTTTTTAGGGAACCTCTGAAAGCTGGTCTATTTCGCGCAGGACGTTGTCAGCCCCTGTCTCACATCTTCATTTACACTCGTAAATTGCGGTGTTGCGAGTGGTGCTTCCTCGCCTGCATCAAAACTATTCCTGTTTTTCAGAGGCCTCTTAGGTTATTGGTTACACGTGCGCTCAATTATATGGTTGCAGTGTTGGCCGCTGCATACAGTTAGCTAACACACCTTGGTAACTTCGGTGATGGATGCTGTGCTTCGTTCAAGAGGCACCCTGAAATGCTTCATGCGCATTTACCGGTGTTGATAATGGCTGGCGATTTTTCACCGAGGTTAATGCGCGACCCAAAGACAAACGCTGTGTAAGCCACGCTTTGCGATCATTATTTGGGGGCAGCATTACACTGGCCATTTGTTGAGGAGCATGTAAATAACGAGACCAGTTAAGATGTGCCAGAAAGGCCGTCGGTTAAAATAAATCGGTGGTAGCCCTCATTAACATCCAATCTACAAAGTTACTCAACACAGTATTAAAGCAAAGCCGCGCTGTAGTCGTAGAGACGTTGACAATAAGATGTTTCATCTTGCGGTTTAAATGGTTCGCGCGCATGACCTGTGTATTCCACATAATCGCCGGAAGCGATGTTTTTGTCCTTTAACAGTATTCGCGCCAGCATTGCTGCTGACCTTTTCGGCGTACTGGTGCCTTTCATAAATTTGGCGACAACGGGCAAATAGTATTTCCATGCCAGCCTCAAACCTGTGCTTCCTTCACGAATCAATCCTGTACCCGGCATTAAGCCTGGATCAAAAGAAAAGTAAGTGCGTGATGAACTGCGCGAAGATAGGTATCGGGCCATAAGAATGTTCAAGCCTTTGGATGTTGCATACGCATCTCGGCTCGATTGTCTTGTATTGGAATCACTTTCGTACATTCCCTTGGCGAGCAGTTCTGGGTCTCTATAGTGCGCTCCTGTAAAACCAAATGTTTTAGCTAATTCAGGATGATGAGTTCCACTGCCGACCCAGCCAATAATCGCCTCGGCTGTAATAAGGTGCTCGATTTTTTGCAGCAGCACAAAGTGAGCCAGATGATTCACTGCAAATGTTCGTTCAAGTTTATCCTGGGTGTAGATGGTTTTCGTGGCAGATTGTACCCCAGCGTTACACATAACGATGTCAATTGGGGAGTCCAGCGAGTCAGCGGCCGTTCGAACACTCGCTAAACTTGATAGGTCCATTTCTAATAGGCTGACTCGTTCTTTTTGTGCGTCAGAAAATGAGTTCGTTACTCGCTGTCCTCGCTCCATATCGCGCACGGGCAGGATGAAATGGATGTCATTTTGGCGAACCAGTTGTTTAACCAAAGCCAGGCCCAATCCAGATGTGGCACCGGTTATCAATGCAGTCTTTTTCATAATCGGATTCCCTAATATTGTTTCAGCCGCTAGTATGTGACGAATCCTTCAGTTTTGTTAGTCGCGTTCTAATATGGTTACTAAAGTTGAGAAAAAGCCCAGGAAATCACCTATTCAAGTGCGATCTTTGGCGACAGTTCAGGTCATTCTTGAAGCTACTATTCAGGTTTTGGTTGCCCAGGGCCTCTCGTATCTGACTACTGCCCGGGTAGCGGAGCGGGCCGGGGTGTCTGTCGGGTCTATTTATCAATACTATCCGAACAAACACGCTCTTCTGCTGGCAGTTTTGAATCAGCATCTGGATAAAATTGTTCAGGCGATTGAAACTGTTTGTGATGAACTCAGTGGCAAGCCGCTCGAAACCATAGGGCAGGGGGTAACCTCAGCATTTGTCGCCGTAAAGATGCAACGTCCAGACGTATCCCGTGCGCTCTATATGCTGCCTTCGGACGAAGAAACCGATTCCATAGTGGCTCGGGCATACGAACGGGGTAACCAAGCCATTGGTAACCTGTTGCGCAGCTGCTCTGATGCGCGGTTCGATGAACCTGATTTAGTGGCCTCAATCTTTAATGGCGCTCTGATCGGGCCTGTTCAAATGATGCTGACGGGAGCTATGCCAATAGAGCGCCAGGATGACTTTACTCAGCACCTGATTCAATTGGGTGTCGGGTACTTGCGTAAGGTGTCGGTGTCCAGGAACCGTGATGGACGGGAACAGTGATAAACAGGACACCCATTGATAAACAGGACACCCATAGTAAACCTCAGCTTGGTATGGATATACGGATTACGTTTGAACGTGAGGTAAGCGGCCTCACTGGAACAGAGCCCAGGTTCATAAGAGCAGCATATGCCAACTTGGATAGCACTCTTTCGTGGCATCAATGTCGGTGGTCGTAACAGCCTGCCCATGAAGCCGCTCAAGGTCTTATTGACTGAGCTGGGTGCGCAGAACATTCGTACCATATTTGTTGGGTAATGCAGGAAGTTTATAAAGATGTACTTAAGAGAAGCGAAAGCTCATGAGCTAGACACTATTTATGCTATTGGCTTTGATGTGTGGAATGATGGTCTTTCTTATGAGGAGTATTTAACTGATTGTCGTAGTAGCGAAAAGTATCAGGCTGGCACTTGGTATGTGCTCGTTGAAAATGAACAAATTTTATCGTCTCTCATTGTTTATCAAGGTTTGTTTGATCTCAAAGAGGGTTGTTTTGGTATCGGCTCAGTAGCAACTCCCAATAATATTCGTTATAAAGGTTATGCATCCCATTTGCTCAATTTGATGAAAACGGAGTTGTTCATTAATCACAACGGCAAAGCCATATTTTTGCATTGCGATATTGACCCCCAGTTTTATAGTCGGCTTGGTTTTACGAGTATTGAGGGGTCTGATTGTATGTATATTTCAAGCGACACTTTTGTGTTTAATGGCTCAATACCAGCTTATTTCTAGGGAATATATGATTTTTACCCCAAAGCATGATTAATCATTAACTTAATTCAGAACAAACTTTAATTGGGTGCATATTTGTCCTTTTCTGTGATCAACATGCCTGAAATCAAGGCCAAAACCTTAACTCCAGGCACACTGATCTTATGTCAACAACGATTTCGGCTTCATTAAGTTGGCAAAGATACACAACAAATACAGCCTCTTCGTGTTATTTGTTTAAGATGATAACGAATGTTGCTATAACCAAACATCCACTTGATATAGAAAAAGCTGTGTTCCACTTTGGCTCTGATCTGTGCCGTAATGGTTTCGATCCAACCTTCCTGACTGTCTTCTTCCTTGGTCTGTCGTGTGCCGGGTCGTACTGCAAATCATCCTATCCACAGATCAGTCCCTATGCGCCTCTCGTTTTGCCATGCCTCCATACCGGTATCTCCAATCACATGTTTTTTTTCCATGCAACAATTGATCTGTCGCCTGATGGTCGAATGGCAATAAACATAGTCAGTATCTCCCGTGGTAGACAGGCCCTAAGGTCACTTCCATTGTGAAAACCGGTTTAACTGTTTAACAATTTGGCACGCAGCAGAGCCGGGGCCCAGCGATGGAGCCAAAGACCAAGTCGCGCCTGTCCTATGGCAATTTGATTCTGTTGTTTTTCCAGCCCTTTGAGGATTTGCTCAGCCACCCAAGCCGCAGAGGGAGCATTTTTTGTGTCGGCGCTGGACAGTCCTGTTTGCGTGACGGGCGGTATCACTTCTGTCACCCTGACCGTTGTATTGGCTAATTGCTGGCGCAGTGACTGAGTCAGGTTGTGTAGCGCCGCTTTACTGGCGTTGTAAATTGGTGTGCTCTGTTTGGGTGATAGAGCCAGAATGGAGGTGATGTTAATGACCCGCGCTGAGTATTGTTGCTGGAGTAACGGCAACAACCCTGCTATCAGTATTGTCGGTGCGAGGAAGTTGATTTGCATTTCTTTGGTGATTGCAGCAGAAGAGTCCATTTTTGATAACTGCAGTGGCTGTTGAATACCTGCGTTGTTGATCAGTACGGATAGCTCCTGCCAACGCGCGTTGACTGTGTTAATGACGTTGTTGACCTGGGCGCTGTTTTCTAAGTCCGCGACCAGCGGGATTATGCCATATAAATTTTGTAGATCCGTTAGTGCTTGACGGTCGCGACCAAGGGCAATGACCTTGTTCTGCCTGGCAAGCAGAATAGCAAGCTCACGACCAATACCGTGACTGGCTCCGGTAATCAGAATAGTTTGGGATTTCATCATAAGACCTCGCTGTGATTGACAGCGACATCTTCGCCTTACTCCCTAATAAGTACCTTAAACTCGGTTAAGATTTCGCTTAATTCGTGATAACGCGACTTCAGAAATACCTAAATAAGAAGCAATATGATAAGCGGGAATGCGCTCCAGCAGGTATGGATATTCTTCACAGAAGTGACGGTAACGTGTGCTGGCATCATCCAGTAGTAGTTCTGCTTCACGTAACTCTTTTTTCAACGCCAGTTGTTGCGCCATCGCCAACTCGAAAAACATAATAGCTGGCTCCGTTGCACGTAATGTTTGTAGCGTCTGAATTGGAATGGCCAATACCGTGCTATTTTCCAGCGCAGCGATGGCAAAGCGATTAGGCTGATCCTGCAGAATTTCGGCCATGGAACCACAAAAGCCCGGAGCGGAAATAAAGCTCTTGTTAAACTCTTTTCCGTTATCTGTGATATAGAAATTACGCAATAGCCCTTCTACCACAAACCAGAACTTCCCCTGAGGTTGTTGGGCTGCCAACAACACCTCACTTTTAGCCAATTGCATGATAGAGGTTTCTGCGGAAAAACGTTCAAACGTCGCCTCGGATAGCTGGCATTGGCTTCCAATCGCTCTTCTAAGGGCGAGTAATGCACCGTGTTTTTCCATAGCTGGACGACCTTCTCTGGGGTGACAATCACCCATGTTCAAGTAAAAACAGTTGCCGGGCTATCAACTGGCCCCGCACCGGTTATATAACACTGGGGATTGCCCTTGCCAATGCTGCCAAGCGGACTCTTCCTTCACCAGTCGCATTATAAAATGACTGACATTTATGCGGCTGATTTTACCCGAGTCGAAAATGGGACTGCGTACAGGTGATGGCTCCTCGTATTCGGTTGCGCCCGCGTCATCCATTAGCGTATCCGGACGCACCACCACCCAGTTCATATATGGGTTATTTTGCCCGACGCAAGAGCGTAAATAATCCGCTGCACTCAGTTGGGTGATGTTTGTTTCGATGATCTTCAGCTGTTCAGGCCTGGTGTCCGAAGTTGTGAGTCGAGCTTTGGAGCGTACCAAAGCGATTACTGCTTCTCCTTGTGCCAATAGTTGTTGTGCCACTAATTGGCCGGTAGCACCGCTGGCACCTAATACGAGAGTTGTCATGTTCGTTTCACCGGGCTGCCATTCGATGATCCAATAGGTCAGAAATAATCAGTACCCCAAACGGCTGCGCAGGTCTGGCAAGGGTGAACATTGTTCTGCAAGGCGATGCTGGATTCTGCTCTCCGATGATTCCGGGCTGGTGTGATCGTCATCAGGTGGATTACCTCATCAGTATGGGTCAGAACAGTCGTTTGCTGGAAGGAGCACGCAGCGCCCGGTACAAGGATCAACTCTGGGCGGGTGGGGGAGTTGTGTTCGGAACTCGGGTTATCCAAAAAATCCAGACGATTTTTTTATGAAATCCCCCACGAAACTAGATTGGGTATCGAAAATTGCCGATAGCATATTCATATTTTGGATTTGATGAAATATTCGGGTTAGACAGAAGAACAATACCTCATCCAACAAATGGCCGTGCGTCGAGTATTATTTGATGGTAATCACCATCAGGCGTCAGTCAAAGTGTCGCAAAACACGTACAGGACGATATAGAACATTGTCTGAGCCAGAAGGGTCTCAAAATAGCAGTGTCGCCTTTGTTTAGTATTGCTGGACAGTGACAAAATAACATAATGATATTCAACCGTGATGAATGCATGATTGTTACTCTGACTACAAGAGTGAAGAAGCTGGAAACACTCGCAAATGCCTATCGGTTTTATTTAAAAGCCGGTGACAGGAAGCGGAATTGCTGCCGAAAAATCAAAGGGACCTCTGAAAAATACGGAATGGTTTTGATGCAGGCGAGGAAACAGCATTCGCAACAGCGCAATTTACGGGTGTAAATGAGGATGTGAGACTGGGACTGACAACGTTCTGCGCGAAAATAGGCCAGTTTTCAGAGGCTCCCAAACACTATTAACGATAATATATGCGACATGGAGTAATCTTTGACCGAATTGCCCAGTAGTCCGGTTTTAAATGCCGTACTGTTTGGCCTTAAGCAGCATCTCTACCCTGGACGTTGGTCGTGGCGGTTTCCTGGCATGTGATTGCCCATAAACCCAAGTGCACTATGTTTGAGTTTCGGTGGGAAAGGGACATTCTTTTACTTCCTAATAGGTATTCATTGGAGAGATAAGATGAAGTGTATCGCGTTGTCCATAATCTGTACTGTTCTAAGTCTTACTACCAGGGCTGAGTGGGAGAATCCCAGCGAACGCTATGCGGAAGCCTACACAGAGTTTCTCGATGCAACCTGTCCTGTTGTTCAGGATGATATTCACCACTTTGTGTATTTTTCACGGGATCGGGGAGCAATCCATAATCATCCGCTCCTGAAGAACGCGCGATTCGAAGGAGCGCAAATCATGTATTCATGGGCGCAGCTTGAGCCATCTAAAGGGCACTATGATTTTTCGATCATCCAGGAAGACTACGACTATCTTGCCGCCCATGGGAAGCGACTGTTTCTCCAGCTTCAGGATGCCACGTTTGATCCAAAGTATAAGGCTGTTCCAGGCTATTTATTGACGGCGGAATATGATGGCGGAGCCATCCTACAAAGAACCGATAGTGGTGACCCTGAAGGGTGGGTTGCAAAACGTTGGAGTCCTGCCGTTCAGGCGAGGTTCGCGCAGTTGCTGACAGCGCTGGGTGCTGCTTTTGACGGAAAAATTGAGGGCATAAACCTGCAGGAGTCGGCCATTGGGGTATCTCAGGAGTTTGATCCTTCGTTTACGCCGGTCCGGTATGTTGAATCTCTCAAAACCAACATGCTGGCTCTTAAAAAAGCTTTTCCTCACTCAACAACCATGCAGTACGCGAATTTTATGCCAGGAGAGTGGTTGCCATGGGAAGATAAAGGGTACTTGCGTGCGGTTTATCAATATGGCGAGCAGATTGGAGTGGGGTTGGGAGCACCCGATTTAATGATTCAACGGAAAGCACAGCTCAACCACGCTTTGGCCATGATGCATGAATACTCATATCATGTACCGCTCGGGATTGCAGTGCAAGACGGAAATTATATCGGGCAAACAGGCTCAAATGAAGTCGTTGATGAGCGTGAGAACTTAGTGCCCATGCTTCATGCATTTGCGAAGGATTTTCTGAAACTGAAGTATATGTTTTGGGTGAATCAAAAACCCTATTTCGAACAAGATGTCCTGCCATGTTTTGTTTCCGAATAAACAGGATATTCCCTAAATCATCATCGTTCTTTCAGGGAAAGGCAAAGGACCATTCTGATTTAGCGCGAGCAATAGGGATCGCGCATGAAAATAAAATGATACTAGGGCTTGTCTACACTCATTTTGTCGAACCTGTTAGTGGCTAAAGGCCGCAATTAAGTGATGCGGCATTCCGACGGTTAACGTGAAGCTTCGTCATTCTAAGCGAACGTTGACCAACGCAAAGTGCGGCCTTATTAGCCATAACCCTTCGGGCTGAGGACTGCTTCACTCAACTCGGCGTTGTTCGCCTTAGGCCCGCTACTAAACGTAACTTAAAAAGATTGCGAGACCTCGACTGGAAATGATTGATAAATGAAACATACCTCCATGAATCTACTTTCGTGGTGAGTGGGAAGGTAATTCGGGAGTGGCTACTCTAGTAAGGAATCCCTATGGCTGAGACAGATAGTATTGTTGATAAATCGGAGCAAAAGGCTTTCAATATATTGGTTGAACGGTTTGATTCACTGTATCGCGAAATCAGATATGCAACCAAAATTACAGAAAAAAGAATGTATGCAGCTCAGTATGGATCTTTTTTAAAAGAATACATGACTGCAAGTTTTGATCTCAATGTTTTGGTTCCTGAGCCCCTTCCTCTGAATGGAACTCCTGTTTGGTTTGCATCTGTTGTATTACTTGAAGCAGCTTTAGATACTTTAAAAACATTTGATAAACGGTACTCCTATCTAGATCCATACTTTACTCTCTTGAAAGGTAAAGAACTCGAATATCCGATTAGTAGGGGAAGGTGCTTAACTGGCTTGGCAACTGAATTTGAAGCATTCGCAACTGCCAACTGGTTAGTTGGTGTTGACCCGTTCGTTGGACGGCATGAATCTACTGTCACCATTCCTGCCTTTTATTGTTTCGTTGATAAACGTAGAAAAGACTATCTGACAGAGATGGCATTGCATATTGGCCAGAAGCTACTTGATAAGGGTGAATCTATCCATCAGAGCACTCGATATTCAGGCCTCACACCATTAATGCGAACAGCTATCTACACGAACGTTCAACAGGCTAAGTGGCTACTTGAAAAAGGTGCAGACCCTAATAAAACTGATAGCTACGGTGCGTCCGCTTTAGTTCATGCAATCAGTCCTTTTCATAGTCAGGGTGATTTCAATAGCAGGCGACAGGTTAATGAATATGTAGAACTCTTATTGGAATGGGGTGCAAGTATGGACTTTATTTTGGTGTCTGGTCAAACTTTCGGCGATCTCTTGACACCATGCAAACCACTTTCAAAAGAGTACAAAAAACTACTTCGAACTAATTGGAAAACACTCGTTAAAGGAAACAGACTGCTCGAATCTCGCAGAATACCTTTAGGTGAGTTTTCTGTGGAAGACAAAATTAGTCCTGCTGATATTAGGAAGTTTGAATTTCAAACTGAGTTTCTATTACATCCATACAGCGAGATGTTAACAATGTTACTTGAGTACTTATATCAGAATGGAGTACAAAAATTCACTCTGAACGACATAAAAACATTAGTCGACCCCAAATGGAATGGGGTCAATCTCCGTGGGGTTCGTGTTGACTTATCAGAAGCTAAAATCGAGTCTAGTCTTGGGAAGTTGATTATGGGCAGAAACGTGTCCTTAATGGGCGGCAGTGAAAGACTACTGAATCTGAGTCGAGATTTCGAAACTGGATGGTATTCAATTGTTCAAAGCAATGAGGCGAATGTTGTGCATACAATGAAAACCAGTTGACATTATAGCGAGTTATATTGTGGGTTGGTTGAAGGTATATCACAACGATAATCGAACTCATCAGAGAAAAATTTATTGTGGTAGAACGCTAATGGAAACCATGCTTGATGGGAAACAGTTTCGGCAGAAAAAGAATCTGACGTAAAGCTAATCTGACAGAGACACCTCAGAAAACTGGCAACTGTCAGATCAGGTCGCGGTTGCCACAAATTAGGATCACATGATTTTGCTGTACAGTTAATGTATTGCTGAGCGGAGCACACGTGCTATGCGTCCGCTTGAGATTCGGCTTATGGCTGTCGAATGCATATGCCAAACTAACTATGTCACTACAAAGTTACTTTACACGATAGAGTGCACATAGCTTATTGCCATCGGGATCACGAACATAAGAGAGATACATTGCAGCTAATTTATTTTCGCGTAAGCCAGGCGGATCTTCGATTGATATTCCCCCATGAGCAATCGCTATATCGTGAAATTCCTTAACCTGCTCTGGAGAACTGCACTTGAAACCAATTGTACCGCCATTGGCGGGAGTCGCTTCTTCGTCGTTTATTGGTTCGGTGACGCAGAAAATATTATCGTCGTGACGATAGAAGAGTCGGGTATGGCCTGAGTCTGCTTTATTTATAATCGGCTCACCTACGCCAAGGATTCCAAGCACCGCATCATAAAAATACTTCGATCTTTCGATATCGTTCGAACCAACCATAATGTGATTAAACATATTTAATACCCTGCATTTGTTGAATCTACCTCTCAGATTATTGCGAAGAATAACATCATGCTTTGAGACAAACCGGAGAGTGGTGTAGGTTTGTCTCTAACAGAATTTTGTTACGCTTTAATTCACCATACAAAAGTCTGGATGTTTTAACCATCGTTCAAATAGCTCAAGGCTAATGATTGACTCATGATCATATTCAAAAGCTTCAGGATCTTCCAGTATTTCTGGATCAGATGTATATCTACTCAGTACATGGCCAAATGCAATACTACTGTTTACAGTATTTGGCAATACCAAACCTAATCTCACCCAGAGCTTTGTGGTCTCTATTTCCATTACACATTGCATACAGGCCAATAATACCTTTAGGAGGCCAACCCAATAATTTACTTGCTCCCGCATATTTTTCGATTTCTTTAGGGTAATCTGGGTCAAACTCATATCCTAGTGGTCCGCCAATTGCCTGTAACGTTAGTTTCACCAGGGCTCTATTTTTTCAGTCTTGTTCAACGAAACCTGTAAAGCCACTCAAGTATTTTATGAAATTAGGGCCTATTGATTGGCCCTGTAAATAGGCTTTCGATACGGGCAAGCTAGGTGATACGTAGTCGGAGTTAGTTTTTAATTTTAATGGAAAATCGTGAGCTAAAATGCCTGCTCTGCCAATACTGACAAAATCTGCACCTTGTTCTAAACATTGAGCGGCAGTTCGAGCTGTCATGATTGAGCCTGCAACACCAATTTTTAAATATTCCCGCTTAATGCTTGTAAAATAGGAGATAAGCTTTTCTCCTTTGTATTGAGGTTGCTCGGGCTCTTTGTTGACATCCCACAGAGATAAGTCGATGTAATCGATTTTTTGATCTTGCTCAAGAAGCTGAACCAATAAAATCATTTCACTTAATTCTAAACCAAAGCGCTCAGGTGAAATCCTAACCCCTATTTGAAAGTCTTTATCACAGGTCATCCGGATTTTTTCAATGATAAGAAATAGCAATCTCATTCTATTTTCAAAAGATTCACCCCATTTGTCCTGTCTTTTGTTAAGGATGGGAGACATAAATTGCGCTATGAGATAACCATGCCCAGCATGAATTTGAACACCATCAAAACCTGCTTTTTCGGCTCGGAGCGCGGCGGCTGCAAACTGCTCAATTAAGCCCTGTATTTCGTCTTCATTCATAGACCGGGTATTTGATTCAGTGTCCAAGGATGGACCAACCTTATCCGTTACTGTATCCAGCGCTCTATTCCCCGCATGATGCAGTTGCAGACTCGAAAGGGCTCCCGAGTTGCGAATATCTTGAGCGATGTCACTCAAGCCCGGTATATGCCGATCATCAAAACACCCTAATTGCCCGGTAAATCTGATACCATTGGTATCGACGTGGGCAGCGCAGCTGGTGACTAAAGCAAAACCGCCAGTGGCTCTTTTTGCCAGGAATGCACGATCTTGTTCGGAGGCAGTACCATCTTCATGGCTTTGTGTATTGGTCAGTGGTGCAAGTGAAAATCTGTTTTTGAGCATGGGGCCTCTTGTGAACATCAGCGGCTCAAACAGTTTATTTACACTAGCACTGTCGTAATGGGTGCTCATATAAAGTCTCTTAATCTAAAAATAGGGGAGTAAAGTAGCCGTTAAATAGTAGGAAAGGGAAAATTCGTTACCCCTTTAGTTCTTGTTCTAACTGTGCTTTTGTTAGGCCTTTTAAAAACACATTAAAAATCAACCCGCTGATCAGAGTAGCCAGGCTAATAGTAACAAAGGCAGTGACCGCTAAATTTATCAAGACATAGGAACCATCAATTAAAGTCGGTCGATAAAGAGCAATGAATACAAAAACGATCCAATGCGATAAGCAATAAAAACAATGGAATAGGTGCCCTAAAAGGGTGTTTTTTTTAGCGATCCATGTTCGCATGGAAGCAAATAGCTCCGTTTGTGTAATCGTTATGGACATACAACTGCTTGCAAAGGCAATCATCAGGCAAGCCCAAAATGGTTCTAAATAAGTCATATCATTCATCATCTAAACGTCCTCTAAGCGGGCAACAAGTAATTGGCATTATTAAGTAACTTTAAAAGTTACAAATAAGCTTAAAGTAACTTTCAAACTCTGTCAAAATGTAATTTTAAAAGTTACAATAATTGAATACATTAAAAATTGCAGGTTAGTATGAGAACAGACAGTCGATTATCTAGGGTGCTGCATGTATTGCTACATATGATTAAATATGAAGGGGCTTTAACATCAGAGCAAATCGGAGTCATGCTTGATACCAACTCAGTGGTTGTCAGACGAACACTGTCTGGATTGAGAAAAGCGGGTGTGGTCAAGTCAGAGAAGGGCCACGGCGGAGGATGGCGGCTGACACGCGACCCCAAAGACATAACCCTATTGGACATTTATCAGTTGATAGGGTCTCCGCAACTGTTTGCTATTGGCTTCGATCATACATCGCCAACCTGTGCAGTTGAGGCTTCGGTCAATAAGGCGCTGGGTCAATCGCTGACCAAAATTGAATCTATTTTATTGAATGATTTCGCCAATATTAGTTTGCAAGATCTATATCTGGATTTTGAACAACATTGCCAGCGGCTCTCGTTGTCGATGATAGGCTGTCATAAGAAATAGTCAGTTAATCAGGGCACTATCAGAGTCAATTGGCCTTAAGTCAGATTAATTTGACACCCAATTTAGTGTTCATGCTGAATTATCATTTTTATCATTAGATAAAGTGCAGTGATAAAATAAGGTTAATAATTTGTCGGGCTCGACCCGACAAATATGCGCCACAAGCTTATTCTGCTTCTTTGAGTTGTTATACAAAGTTAAAAACGAAGCAGCTATCAGGGCCTGTTTACACTAATTTCATCGGCCTGCTGAGAGCCAGTTTCATTCAAATCTAGGCGCGAGGAGCGATATTGGGTGGACATCCTGGTGGTTTGATGGCATCCCTGTATGGAAAGAAGAGAACGATTGAGGGAGGTTTCCGGATTACCCAAAACTATTCTACTTTGTTCCGCAACAGTTTTGGGTATCCGGTTACACAGAATTAATAACAGTCTCAGTAAAAACCAAATCAACTTTTTCGGGTTAAGTCTGTTTTATTCGCCTAAGGCCAGCCGTAATCCCAGTAACGCAAATGCACCGGCAAAGGTTCTCCTGAACCAGCGCATTACGTTGGGACGGGAAATAACCAAGTCTCTCGCCATTGAGGCGCATAAACCGTATCCGATAAAAACAATGAAAGTCAGCAGCATAAAAATAAGTGCCAGCACTACTAACATAGGTGTTGGGTTGGCAGTGCCTGCTGGAATGAACTGGGGCAGGAAGGCGAGAAAAAACAGTGACAGTTTTGGATTAAGGAAATTCAATAATATGGCGTTGCGAATAATTTTCAGTGTGCTGTGCTTACTGCGCTCTTCAGTGACGGTCATCATGCCGCCATCACGCAATATGTTCCAAGCCATATAAAACAGATAAATAACGCCAAGTAGTTTGATGACCTCGAATACCTGGGAGCTGGCGTGCAGGATAGCCGCGAGTCCCACGATGCTGGCAACCATGTGTGGAACGATACCCAGGGTACAACCGAATGCCGCGATAATACTGGCCTTTGCGCCCTGACCCAGCCCGGTAGCCAGGGTATAAATAACACCTGTGCCAGGTAGCAGCACAACAATCAGTGAAGTTAAAAAGAACTCAATACTCATTTAATGATCCTTTGGATGTTGCATTAGGATATGACGACGGGAAACGATGATAGTGACAGATACGGCGGCTTCTGGGCAGTATTGGTCGTACTAAAGTATAATTTTTTGCCCTGCCATACCCAAGGAACCTCTTACATGGACACCGCCGGTTTGCCAAGCCACAAGTAGCTGATAGGTTTGGTTGCGCTCTTACATTCGGCCTGTCTATGGGTATAACGCCCGCCACTATGGAGTTTGCCAACAGGGCCTTATTTGAAAACCGGCATCATGTGCCAAGAGGTTCCTCGGGTTTGACCTGCTGCGGTTCGACCTGTTTCGCCATTCATCGCTTCTGCAACCGGATGAGTATTGTCTGGTGTGACTGCTTCTCCTTTATGTTTACGACGCGTTTGCGCTACGGTAGTGTTCCTCTCGAGCCAGGATCACCCAGGCAATGCGAGCCATCTTATTGGCCAGAGCAATCGCGACCTGATTCGGGTGACTTCACTTCAACGAAGCGCATAGTTGGCCGCTGAACGGCTTCGCAAATCGCTTCGGCATCGTGACAGTCATTTTTATTCCCTTTGACATAAGACTTTACACATTTCGGGTTCATCCGTTTGACTTGATGACCTAAGTTCATCAAGTCACGTGCCCAGTAATAACTATTGCTACACGCTTCCATACCAATGAGATTGGGGAAAGCTGAGCAAAATATCGATGCATCTGTGTGCGGGTCAGTTTGCGGCTTATCGTACCTTCCCCCTGTCGATTCACGCCATATACCTGAAAAATATTCTTTGCTAAATCCAAATCAATGACGTTAATCTCTTTCATGACATCGCGCTTCCTATCAGTTGATAATGACACTTCAACTATGGTACTTAGATGCCGGTTTTGGGAGGGTGGTGTCCATACCGTCTGAAAAATTGCCTATTTTCGCGCAGGACGTTGTCAGCCCCAGTCTCACATCCTCATTTACGCCTGTAAATTGCGGTGTTGCGAGTGGTGCTCAAAACTATTCCTATTTTTCAGAGGCCCCCTAAGAGTATCTAAAGGTAAAAAGAGTCCGACGTTTATATTCCCTAAACGATTGGTCTTTTCATGCCGATTGCACCCAATCTGTCGTATATTTTTCTGTCATGACCCATATTGGGGCAATTTTAATCATTGTCTTTTTTTCGTTTTTTTGTGATTCATTCCTGTCGTGCCCGTCCATACTGCAGTCTCAATTGATTGGCATGGTATGTGCGTTGTTTGGAATTAAGTTCGTACCCTTGGAAAGTCGAGCTTCACAATTTGATTCAATAGAAGGCTAGGGTTCCGGCTACATAAAGATTGTAGTGTCTGGTCCGAGAGCTTTCGACCTTGATAGTTTCAAGGTTACACGGCGGGGAAAAAGCCCGGGAGACCACATGGCGATATTTGCCAAGGGTACTCCATGTGTAACTAACAAGCTGTAAAGGTGGCTTTAATGAAAAACTCTGCAAGAAAAATAACTCTTCTGCTTTGCTCTGTTCTGTTATCTGCCAACGTTCTGGCAACCGATCACTTTAAAGTCTGTTGGTCTATTTATGCCGGCTGGATGCCCTGGGCGTATGCTGAACATTCGGGCATCATCAAAAAATGGGGCGACAAATACGGTATCGATATCGAAGTCGTACAAATCAATGATTATGTTGAATCCATGAATCAATACACCGCAGGTCAGTTTGATGGCTGCACCATGGCGAATATGGATGCGTTAACGATTCCAGCAGCCAGCGGCGTGGACAGTACTGTCCTGATTGTTGGCGATTATTCTGATGGTAACGATGCGGTTATTTTGAAGGATAAGCAGAGCCTGAAAGATATCAAAGGTCAAAATGTTAATCTCGTGCAGTTTAGTGTGTCCCATTACTTGCTTGCCCGTGCGCTGGATTCCGTGGGAATGAGTGAAAGAGACGTAAATGTTGTTAACACTGCTGACGCGGATATGGCCTCTGTTTTTGGTACCAGCGAAGTGACTGCGGCGGTTACCTGGAACCCCATTGTGAGTGAAATTCTACAGATGCCAAGTACAACAGATGTATTTGATTCATCAAAAATCCCCGGCGAAATTCTGGATACCATGATCGTAAATACCAACACCCTTAACGAAAATCCTGCTTTTGGCAAAGCCTTGGTGGGAGCCTGGTATGAAATCATGAATAAGATGCAGGGTGACAGTGCCAGCGCCAAAGAAGTTCGCTCTTATATGGCGGCGACCGCAGAAACGGATCTTGCCGGTTATGATGCGCAACTGGCCAAAACACACATGTTTTACATCCCACAATCCGCTCTTGATTTGATCAACAGTGAAGAGCTGTACACCACCATGAAGCACGTCGCAGAGTTTTCGTTTGAACATGGCCTGTTAGGCGATGGCGCACCCAGTGCCGGTGCTGTTGGTATTGAAATGCCGACAGGTGTGTATGGTGATAAAAACAATATCAAGCTGCGGTTCAACTCTACCTACATGCAAATGGCTGCCGACGGAACGTTGTAATTAATCCGAAACATGCATTTGGCCTCTGGCTTCTGTTGGCTTTGTATATAAAAGCTCAAGCAGAAGCATGAGGCTACGGGGCTGAACATGAAAAAAATGATTAATTTAAAACCAGGCAGAACCAGTGCTGTGTTTATCGGTATGCTGCCGTTTGTTTTGCTATTGGTGATCTATATGGTGAGCTCAGATGCCCGCCTGGCGGTCAACCCCAGCGACAAAATGCTGCCTGCGTTCAGTCAGATGGGAGAGGTTATCTATCGTATGGCGTTTGAACCCAGCCGTCGCACGGGGGATTATGTGTTCTGGCAGGATACCTTAAGCAGTCTGATGCGTTTGGGAACCGGTGTTCTGATTGCGGCGGTATTAGGTCTGTTGATTGGCTTGCTAACGGGTTCCTTACCCGTTGTAACTGCAAGTTTTTCCCCTTTGTTAACGGTGATTTCATTGGTGCCGCCTTTGGCGCTGTTGCCCATCTTATTTATTGTGGTTGGTTTGGGCGAAGCCGCAAAAGTGACCTTGATAGCCATCGGGATTACGCCGTTTATCGCCCGGGATATTCAGCGCCGCACCCAGGAAATTCCCTCTGAACAGTTGGTTAAGGCGCAAACTCTGGGGGCCAATACCCCTCAGATTTTGATTCGTGTTCTGCTGCCACAGATTATGCCGAAACTGATTGACGCAGTGCGTTTATCTTTAGGGTCGGGCTGGTTGTTTTTGATTGCCGCAGAAGCGATTTCTTCAACCGAGGGATTAGGGTATCGCATTTTTCTGGTGCGTCGTTACCTGTCGATGGATGTCATTTTACCTTATGTGGCGTGGATTACTCTGTTGGCTTTTTTGATCGACTTTTTATTGGTTCGATTGAATCGCCGACTCTTTCCCTGGAGCCTGGAGGGCAGTGTATGAACGGATCTATTCATGCCGATGCAAATGTCTCCAATGGCAATCAAGCACGCAATGGAAACAAAAAAAACGCCACCCCGATTATTCAGGCTGCCAACATCAGCAAAAGTTACGGCCACGATATCATTCTTGAACGCGTGAATGTGAGCGTACAGGAAGGCGAGTTTATTACTCTGGTCGGTGCTTCTGGTTGCGGTAAAAGCACGTTTTTAAAAATGATTCTGGGTATCGAATCTGCCACCAAAGGTGAGTTGCTGCTGGATGGCAAACCGATTCCCAATGAACCAGGGTCAGACCGTGGCATCGTGTTCCAACAATATTCTGTATTCCCTCATATGACGGTATTAGAAAACGTCATTGCTGCGAAAGGATTCCAAAAATCCTCCCTCACCGGATATTTGTTTGGCAAACAGAAAAAAGTAGCAAAGCAGGAAGCCACTGAAATGCTGGAGCAGGTCGGTCTTGGCCATGCTTTGAATCGTTACCCACACGAGTTATCCGGCGGTATGAGGCAGCGCCTTGCCATTGCCCAGGCGCTGATCTGTAAACCACGGATTTTACTGTTGGATGAGCCTTTCGGTGCGTTGGACCCAGGCATTCGGGCTGACATGCATGCCCTGGTATTGGATCTCTGGCGCAAGCATGAATTGACTATTTTTATGGTCACCCACGACTTGAAAGAAGGGTTTTATCTTGGCACCCGATTATGGGTATTTGACAAGCTTCGTCATGACCCTCACGCACCCAATGCATATGGCGCTTCAATTACCTATGACCTGCCTGTGGGCCACATGCCAGTGCCGCTTTATGAAGAAATCGATCAACGTATCAGGCCGCTCCCCAATGCGGATCAGAATACTAAGGACCATTCATTATGAATCAATATAAAACCATTATCCCCGCTGCAAGCCATTGGTCGTTACGAGTACGTCGTGGCATGCAAATGACCCTGACTGATATCGAGGGTGATGCCAATGTCGGTATGGTATTTTACAACCCTGAAAACCTGCTGGAGCGTTATAACGCGCCAGACACTTTAAAATGTCAGCACACGTTTAAACTGACCAAAGGTCATTGCCTATATTCTGATATGGGACGCATTTTTGCCTCTATTATTGAAGACTCTGTTGGCTGGCATGAAACCGTGAGTGGTAATAGCCATGCCTCTCACATTGAACGCAAATGGGGCAAACGAGATTATCAAAACGATCGCAACGACTGGATGCAGAACGGCCACGATGCCATGTTGGTCGAAATGGCGAAATACGGTTTGAACAAAGCTGATATCGCAGCAAATCTGAATCTGTTCAGCTGTGTGACGACGGATGCTGAAGGAAATATGGCGTTGGTACAAGGCAATAGTCCGGCAGGTTCTCATGTAACACTGCGCTTTGAAATGGATACTTTGGTGATGTTGCATACATGTCCGCATCCGTTGAGTAGTGCGGCGGAATACCCGAGAAAACCGGTTTCCATCCTGCTGGAAAAAGCCGCTCCCGTGGCTGAGGATGATATCTGTAAGATGTCCCGTCCTGAAAATCAACGTGGATTTGCCAACAATGCACTTTATTACCTGGGGTCCAATCAGAGTATAGATACCGTTAAGGAGGCCCAATCATGATCCAGGAAAGCCGATTGAAAGCAGAACATGCCAGCGCGGTGTACCACGTCAATGCCGGTGATTATTTTATCGGTGTTGTGAAAGCAGGCAGTACGTTTCGTATTGTTGATTTAGAGGGTAATCAGGCGGCCGACACGCTGTTTTATAACGCCAATGATCCCGCTGAACGCTACAGTGCAACAGATACCCTTCGTGAACAAGGCAACGTGTATTTAACCACCGGGTCTGAAATCCGTTCCAACCAAAACCACGTGATGCTGGAAATCGTTGCTGATACCTGCGGTCGTCACGATACTTTGGGTGGTGCTTGTGCCACGGAAAGTAATACCGTGCGTTATGACCTGGAAAAACGCTGTATGCACGCCTGCCGCGACAGCTGGATGCTGGCGATTGCCGAACATCCGGAGTTTGGTTTATCGAAGCGGGATATCAGCCATAATATTAATTTTTTCATGAATGTGCCTGTTACCGAAGCAGGTGGTTTGACCTTTGAAGACGGTATTTCGGCACCGGGTAAATATGTCGAAATGGTCGCCAAAATGGATATCGTCATACTGATTTCCAACTGCCCACAATTAAACAACCCCTGTAATGGCTACAATCCAACGCCGATTGACCTATTGGTGTGGGATAAATAAAAAGCTCAGAGGTTACTTAGTCAACTCAGTGGACGACCACTGACGTTTATTTCTCTCCGGGACGGCCCGGCCAAGGTTGAACCATGTTTAACAAGGTATTAATTGCCAATCGTGGCGCGATCGCGACGCGAATTATTCGTACCCTGACTAAAATGCAGATTGGCTCCGTAGCGGTATATGCCGAATCCGATGCCAAGAGCCTGCACGTTAAACGCGCCGATGAAGCATTTTCATTGGGTGAGGGCAGTGCCAGTGAGACGTATTTGGATATGGAAAAAATCCTTCATATCGCCAAACAGTCAGGTGCCAACGCCATCCATCCGGGTTACGGTTTTTTAAGTGAGAATGCGACCTTTGTGCGTCGCTGCGAAGAAGAAGGTATCGCATTTATCGGTCCGACCGCTGATCAAATGCTTGAGTTTGGTCTGAAGCACCGGGCACGGGAATTGGCAGAACAAGCCAATGTCCCCTTATCTCCGGGCTCAGAGCTGCTCACCGATTTAGACAGTGCCTGTCAAACCGCCAGCGAAATTGGTTACCCGGTGATGCTAAAAAGCACGGCTGGTGGCGGTGGCATTGGTATGTACTTATGTCAGGATGAGAAAGCACTGCGCGACAGTTTTGATTCCGTACGCCGCTTAGGTGCCAATAACTTTGCGGATGATGGCGTTTTTCTGGAAAAATTTATTGCCCGTGCCCGTCACATTGAAGTTCAGATTTTTGCGGATGGTAAGGGTGGGGCATTGGCTTTGGGCGAACGGGATTGTTCCAGCCAGCGGCGTAACCAGAAAGTCATCGAAGAATGCCCGGCACCGAATTTAACTGATGATGTGCGTAAACAGCTTCATCAAACCGCAGAGTCATTATTGTCATCGGTTCAGTACCGTAATGCAGGGACGGTAGAGTTCATCTATGACATGGACACCGACAAATTCTATTTCCTGGAGGTAAATACCCGCCTTCAGGTAGAACATGGTGTCACCGAAATGGTTTACGGAGTAGACCTGGTGGAATGGATGGTGCGGCTGGCCGCAGGGGAAGACCCTGAATTGGATCGTAAACGTGTCGCGTTAAAGCCGGAAGGTCATGCGGTACAGGTACGTGTGTATGCCGAAGATCCTTATAAGGATTTCCAGCCATGTGCCGGTTTATTGAGTCAGGTTCAGTGGCCTGCAGAAGATGCCGATGCTGCTGTTCGTATTGATTCCTGGGTGGAAACCGGCATTGATGTCTCGCCTTATTTTGACCCGATGCTCGCCAAAATCATTGTTCATCAAGGGGAAAGGGGGGCTGCGCTTGTCCGGCTAAAAGCAGCATTGGATGACTGTGTGTTATATGGCACAGAAACCAATCTTGATTACTTGAAAGCACTGGTCACTGATCCGGTGTTATTACGTGGTGAGGTCAGCACTCGTTACCTCAATGAGTTTGTTTACCAGCCCGCGCGTATTGATGTTGTCAGTGGTGGTACGCAAACCACGCTACAGGATTTTCCGGGCCGTCAGCATTATTGGAATGTAGGCGTGCCTCCCTCTGGTCCGTTCGATAATTTCCATTTTCGTCTGGCGAATCGTTTGCTTAATAATCCTGAATCAGCCGCTGCGATGGAAATAACCCTGCAAGGGCCGGTCTTGACGTTCAGTTTTGACACAAGGGTGGCCATTTGTGGTGCCAGGATTGATGCCAAAATTGACGGGCGAGTGATAGAACAAAATCAGGTGGTGAGTATCAAAGCCGGTGATACCTTAACTCTTGGCCGCATCAAAGAACACGGAGCACGCGCCTATCTGGCGGTTGCCGGTGGTTTTGATTGCCCGGATTATCTGGGCTCGAAATCGACTTTTACCTTAGGGCAGTTTGGTGGCCACAATGGCCGGGCTATCCAAACCGGCGATGTGCTGCATACCTTGCCGGCTGCACATGAAGATACGTGCACGGCATTGCCAGACACACTCGTGCCGGTACTGGGCAATCAGCATGAATTGCGGGTCATTTATGGCCCTCACGGTGCAGCGGATTTCTTCACCCCGGAAGACATTGAAATGTTTTTCAATACTCACTGGGAGGTTCATTACAACTCCAGCCGAACCGGTGTGCGATTGATAGGTCCGAAACCCAAATGGGCACGCCAGGACGGTGGTGAAGCAGGGCTTCATCCGTCTAACATCCATGACAATGCCTATGCGTTTGGAAGTGTGGACTTTACCGGAGATATGCCGGTTATTCTCGGACCCGACGGACCATCTCTTGGTGGTTTTGTGTGTCCGGCGACTGTGATTTCGGCAGATTTGTGGAAGCTCGGGCAATTGCGGGCGGGTGATAAAGTGCGCTTTTTGCCAGTGACTTTGGAAGATGCAATCGCTCTTGAGGCAGCGCAAAATGATGCCTTAACCAATCTGGTGGCATTTACCCAGGACATCGCACCTTGTGAGGTGGATACGCCGATTTTGAAAACCTTGTCGGCGGATCATTTTGGTGACGAAATTGTCTATCGTGCAGCAGGGGATCACTTTTTGCTGGTGGAGTATGGCGAACAAATATTGGATATTCGTTTGCGTTTCCGGGCCCATGCTTTGATGCAATGGCTGGAGCAACATTCATTAGCAGGCATGCGCGAACTCACACCGGGTATTCGTTCCCTGCAGATTCACTACGATAGCCAGAGACTGAATTATCAAACCTTATTGGATCATCTGGAAACAGCGGAAACTGCCTTAAGTGAAAACCTGACGGAGCTGACAGTACCTTCCCGCATCGTGTACTTACCGCTTTCCTGGGATGATCAGGCCTGTCAGGAAGCGATCGATAAGTACACCCAATTAGTCCGTTCCAATGCGCCCTGGTGTCCGAGTAATCTAGAGTTTATTCGCCGTATTAACGGTCTGGACAGCATTGACGATGTGAAAGATATTTTGTTCAGTGCCAGTTATCTGGTGATGGGTTTGGGGGATGTGTATCTCGGGGCACCTGTGGCGACACCTGTCGATCCCCGTCATCGTCTGGTCACCACCAAATACAATCCGGCGCGAACCTGGACGGCGGAAAACTCTGTCGGCATCGGGGGTTCTTATTTGTGTGTGTACGGTATGGAAGGGCCGGGTGGTTATCAGTTTGTCGGCCGTACCCTGCAAATGTGGAATCGCTACCGGCAAACCAGTGCCTTTAGTCAGCCCTGGTTGTTACGCTTTTTTGATCAGATTCGTTTCTACCCGGTCAGTCATGATGAGCTAGAGAAAATCCGCCAGGATTTTCCTCATGATAACTATTCCATTCGTATTGAAGAGAGCACTTTTTCCTTATCGGAATACAACGCATTTATTACTGACAACAACACCAGCATCAATGAATTTAAACACCATCGCAATAAAGCCTTTGAAGCAGAGCTGGCGCGTTGGCATGCCAATGGGCAGTTTCACTTTGATATGGATGATACAGAAGCGGTAACGACCGACATCACCTGGAGCGAAGACGCAACAGTTGTTGACAGTCCGATTTCCGGCAGTGTCTGGCAAAGCCAGGTAAAACAGGGTGATGCCGTGGAAGCCGGGCAGCTGTTGGTGATTTTGGAATCCATGAAAATGGAAATTCCAATTTACGCACCTGCCGCCGGAAAGGTATCGGATGTGTTAATCAAAGACGGCAGCCGCGTCAACGCAGGCCAGGCCATTGTTGTTTTGGAGGAAAAAGCATGAGCGTGAATATGACAAACAGCAGCACTAACAACTCCCTCGATATGGGTTTCAGCGCTCTGCGCGCAGCATACCAGACGGGCAGTGCCACGCCAGCCAGTGTGATGGCGGATATTCGTGAACGAGCCAAAGCGTATGCCGATCACAACATCTGGATTCATCTGTTAACAGAAGCGGAGCAGGCTGTGTGGTTGGAGGCCTTAAAGGATAAAGACATCGATAGCCATCCTTTGTGGGGTATTCCGTTTGCCATTAAAGACAATATAGACTTGGCGGGTATTCCGACCACCGCAGGCTGCGAGGCCTTTGCTTATACACCGGAACTATCCTCTCAAGTGGTTCAACAGTTGATTGATGCTGGGGCTATTCCGGTTGGTAAAACCAACTTAGACCAGTTCGCCACCGGCTTAAATGGTACCCGTTCGCCACTTGGGGCGTGCCATAACGCATTTCATTACGACTATATCAGTGGGGGTTCCAGTTCCGGTTCGGCGGTTGCCGTGGCGCTTGGGTTAGCCAGTTTCAGTTTAGGTACAGATACTGCTGGCTCCGGTCGCATTCCTGCCTGTTTTAATAATCTTGTGGGTGTGAAACCCAGTATTGGTTTGTTGTCAGCGACGGGATTGGTGCCTGCGTGTCGTAGCCTGGATTGCATCACTATTTTTGCCTACAACACCGATGATGCCAATATTGCTCTGGCAGCGGCAGAAGGTTTTGATCAGAGAGATGGTTATAGCCGCCAGAATCCATTTGCCAATCAGGCACGTCATTATGGCTTGCATACCGGGCCGTTAAAGGTTGGTGTGATTCCAGCTCATCAACTGAAATTCTTTGGTGACGAAGGTTACGAAAAAGCCTATTGGCAAACTTTGAATTTACTCAAAGAGCAGGGCTTTGAGTTCCAGGAAATTGACTACGCACCATTCGATGAAATCGCTCAGTTGCTTTATGAAGGTCCTTGGGTGTCGGAGCGCTACCTGGCGACCCAGCCATTAATTGATGAAAATCCAGATGCGATTTTCCCTGTCGTTCGCGAGATCATCGCCCCCGGCGGTAAACCACCCGCCACAGCCCTGTTTAAAGCACAATACCGGATTCAGGATTTAAAACAGATCTGCCTGGCGCAAATGGCCCAAATCGACTGCCTGCTCACGCCGACAGCAGGACGTCATTTTACCATCGCAGAGATGTTGGAAGAGCCGATCAAACGCAACAGTGAGTTAGGTTACTATACCAACTTTATGAACCTGATCGATCTGGCCTCCATCGCCGTACCAACAGTCATGACGGATCACGACATGCCATTTGGCATCACCCTGGTAGGGCCAACGTTCAGTGATCGCATGTTGATGTCCATCGCCAACCGCATCCAACAAACGCTGCCGTTGGCTAAAGGGACACTGGAGGTGATGGCTGCACCAACCAATATAACTCCGGTGGGCAGTCCAAAAACCATTGATGTGATGGTCTGCGGCGCGCATCTGCAGGGTCAGCCACTGAACTGGCAATTAACCGAACGTGGCGCAACCTTAAAAGCCAAAACCACCACCGCGCCCGTCTATCGCATGTACGCCCTGGCGGGTGGACCTCCGTTCCGTCCGGGCTTGATTCTGGATACTGGTACTGGTGGTGAAGCCATTGAAGTGGAAATCTGGTCCATGCCGGTAGACAACTTCGGCAGCTTTGTCGCCGGTATACCCGCGCCACTTGGCATTGGAAAAATTCAACTCGCTGATGGCACCCAGGTAACTGGATTTATTTGCGAGCCCTACGGTATTGAAGGCGCGCAGGAGATTACCCGGTTTAAAGGCTGGCGTGCGTATCTGGAAAGTATAAGGTAGTTGAAACGAATGCAGCATGAAGTGAATGCTGCATTCGTTAGGAGGCCTCTGAAACATAGGAATAGTGTTGATGCAGGCGAGGAAGCACCACTCGCAACACCGCAGTTTACGGGCGTAAATGAGGATGTGAGACGGGGGCTGACAACGTCCTGCGCGAAAATAGGCCATTTTTCAGAGGTTCCTTAGCTTTGTTGTCAGTGAACAACATGATGTTTAATAAAATTGTAAGATGTAAACACTGAGTGATAGCGCCCCAACAACCGAAACAAATTGAACGTGCGTGCTAAAGTCGAACCCATTTTGGGTGTCATGAAAGGCCGGTTTGGAGTTACCAGAGTTCGGTACAAAGGTTTGGCAAAGAATGCCCATCATTTATTTGTATCCTGTGCGTTGGTGAATCTGGTTATGGCAACAAAGACGTTTATATGACGGAAAAAACTGTTATTACAGGCGGCGTATGCCTGTTAAACCCGTATTGAATTGGCAATGCCAGCCTATACGAAAAAACAGACTCTAAATTAAAAAAACAGATGGATTCTGAAAATTTGATGAGCAAGGTGTTGTCGACATCAACTATTCAGACCTGCCCTAATACGACATGTTTCATCTCGCACTCCTCCTGAGCTGTTATGCCTTTTGTTCGGCACATTACGATACCGATGTAGTAAGCAGGAGGAGACCTTCTCATCGGCATCATTACTTGTCGGGTTTAATAAAAGCCTTTGCTCGTTGTAACCGTTTGGTTCCAATCAGGAGACACCAGGAAACCAACCGGGGGTTTTCCAGATTACTTCCCAGAAAGGCTTGGGGATTGTAAGCGCCTGCCTTTGACCGGCTTCGAGTTTTGTCCGGATGGTCTCCGGCACACCTGCAGTAATTTTCTGGACCCATTCCGGGTCGATGATCATCTCCCGTCCAAGAGTAACGAAATCTATTCCGGTTTGAAGCGCGTCTAACGCATCAGCCTCGGTGTGAATTTCCCCTCCCGCAAACAGAGGAACACGGCCCGCAACCGCTTCAGCAAGAAAACACAAACGAGATTGATCCTTTGGCATGTCGCCACGGCGGGGCGGGCTCCGGTAATCGTTAACAAGTACATCAATGTAGTCTGTTCCTTGCGCGATCAATGCTTCCACGAATGCCAGTGCGTCATCCATTGTCAAACCGGGCTCAAGGATTTCCTCCGGCGTGAAGCGATAGCCGACCGCAAAGGGACGCTTGGCATTTTTCTTTGCGGCCTCCTGTGCCGTATTAAGAAGTGCGAGCGGAAACGCATGGCGTTTTTCACGGCTCCCGCCCCAACGATCTGTCCGCCGATTTGTGTATGGAGATAGAAACTGTTGAGGCAGATAACCATAGCCGCCATGAATTTCGATGCCATCGAATCCGGCTTTAATTGCCCGTTCTGTTGCAGATCGAAAGCTCTCGATAATGTTGCCGATTTCAGCGTCGGTAAGTACGCGCGGAACCACAATACTGCGGTCTGGCGTAGCAATGCCGCTAGGGGAAACAACATCACCATCCGGCACTAAGGTGGGGGGACAAACGCCGCCGCCATGATGGAGTTGCAGAATTGCCTTTGCACCTGCGCCTTTGATCCTTTCGGCCCAGGCAGTCAGCCCGGGCAACAGAGAGTCATCATGCGCAGCAGGTTCTCCGGCATAGGCCTTGCCGTTTGGGGAGACCGCAACACAGGCCGTAAATACCAACCCCGGCCCAGCGGAGCGACGTTCAATGTAATCAAGTTCGGCATCGCTGACCGAACCATCTTCAGGAGAAGAATAATGAGTCATAGCCGCAAGGGCGACCCGATTTCGACAGAGGATCCCCGTCTTCAGGGGTACTTCTTCCAGCAGAGGATTATTATCTGGTCTTGGGGGGGTAAATACCATGTTATGCCTTCCTGTTGGTTTTCATTGTAGATATGCGGGCTTTCAACCTGCATCGGTGCGCGGGGCTGTATTGGCTTCGTTGCGCAGAACAAACAGAACCCCGAGGATAAGGGTGGCGCAGCCGGACAGAACGAGATAGCCGGTCGTAATCGAAGTTGCTTCCATCAGTGGCCCTAACAGAAGCGGCGAGACAAATTGACCGAGAAACATACATGTGCTGAACATGGCCATGGCACGCCCAAGCAGGGATTCCGACACATAATCATCGATCAAGACTGAAGTGGTGGAAAATGCCAATGCATTGCCGATACCGAGTACGGCACTTGCTGCGGCGAGTACGATAAAGTCACTGGATGTGCCGAGAGTCAAAAAGGCCAGAACCCACGTCAAAGCAGTCAATCGCAAGAGGGTAAGGTAAGAAAAGCGCTTGCCAAGCCTTCCAAAAACGACGCCAACCAAACTCGACACCGCCGCCATAATCGCCATGTAGATTGAAACTAGTACCGGAGTCGTCAGACCAAGTTCGCTCAAACGCAGTGGCAAAAAGATCGCCAATGCATAGAGCATGACGGCCTGTATAAGGACGAGAAAATAAACTGCGATAAGGGCTGGTCGCAGCAAACTGAGGACTGATTCTTTGTAGTGATCTGGGCTTGGTTCATTTCCAGAGCCTGGAATGACAACTAGTGCTGTAAGACCTAATGGTATACCCACGGTATAGAGACCGAAGGTGGCATGCCATGAGAAAGCTGTAGCCAGTCCGCCGCCCATGATGGGAAAGAGGACACCGCCAAGGCTTGTCGCTGTGGTGCGCCAGCCCATGACACGATCGCGGATTGCACCGCGATAAAGCGATAGCATTGCCACCGTGGTTCCGGCGAAAATGAACGCCGCGCCGATGCCGAAAATTGCACGGCTGAAAATGAGTACCGAATAGTTGGATACGAATACTCCCGCACCACCAGCCAACCCATAGAGCAGCAGGCCAGCAGCCATGGGCCCACGAACACCCCATCGGTCGATCATCCATCCCACCAGCGGGCTGGTGATGGCAATAACCAGCCCATGCATTGTGAGAATGAGGCCGGCCGCTGTTGCATCTATCCCAAGGTCACTGCGCATGAGTTCCACGACAGGCACGATTGCCGACCCAGCCATCACTGCGAGTGTTGAGGCTAGTAACAACAGCGTCAGCGCTGCACGGTAGTGGATCCGATCCTCCAAGGTATCTTCTCCGTCGATAATGGGCATTGCAGGCATGAACTTCTCCATAGATGAGACAGGGCTTGGCGGAACAATATGCCACTAAGTGACATTTGTCAAAAAGAGGCTTTTGCTTCTAAGTGTAATTGCACTTCGGGTGCGATATGATTAATATGAGGCATGGAATCTAGTACTAACACCACAGACAACCGGCGTCTGCCACTTCGGGAGCGAAAAAAACTTCGCACACGACGTGCGCTCACCAACACTGCTCTTGAGCTTTTTACCGAAAAAGGTTTTGCTGCGACAACACTTGATGAACTGGTTGATCGCGTGGATATCTCAAAGAGGACCTTCTTCCGCTACTTTGCTTCCAAAGAGGATGTCGCCATAGCGACCGAAGCCGAGTTCTGGGAGGCTTATATCGATGAGGTCCACGACCGCGACGTGCAGGGACAGCTCCTCACCTTCCTGAAAGAGACGCTCCTGACAACGCTCCGCTCGATGGACCAGGACTGGGACAGACGTTTCTTCCAAACACGAAAGATTGTGGCTTACGCAAGCAGTTCCGTTCTATACGACTACTCGGAACTTGCCTCGCTGCGAGCCCAAAGGCAGTTGATCGATGTTCTCGGAGACAAAATCGGCATAGATAGCCGAGAGGATGTCCGTTTCCGCATGCTCGGCGAATTCGTACTCGGCGCGTGGCGCTGTGGTGCCAGTAATTGGGTTGCCGGTCGAGGAGCAGGAGCGCAAGGTATTCGGGGTCATGGTGGCCGGGACATGCTCATTCGCAGAGTTGAAGAAGCATTTGACGCGATTCCCAAAACTCTTTCGCTTACAGCACCTGGATGAGACAAACTCCCAGACGAGAAAAAATTGCCGGGCCTTTTGGGTTAAGTGTATTGCTCAGCGGTACCGCTTGACTCAACTCTTCATAGCGCATCCGTTTCTCAATGCTATGAAGCTCGTAATATAAATACCATTGTGCTGAACTTTGGCGTTGCTTCTTATCTATGGAACCTCTGAAAAATGGCCTATTTTCGCGCAGGACATTGTCAACCCCAGTCTCACATCCTCATTTACGCCCGTAAATTGCGGTGTTGCGAGTGATACTTCCTCGCCTACATCAAAACCATTCCTATTTTTCAGAGGCCCCTAGCTCCAAAGCAACCAAGAATATCGTTCTGACTGATCTGGGAGCGTAGCAGGTTACTTGAGGAACTAAGTTTGAACTAAAGCATTTGACGTGGTTATATTACTTATCCGTGAGATCACGTTTTGCATAAATGGCCGCGCTCGAAAATGTTGCAAGGGTTTTCGATGTGATTGTTGAGTGTGGATTTATGCATACTCTAGACAGAACTCCAAACCATGCTTTACACCCACCATTTTAGAAATTCTAAAATTCGGCATTTGAGATAAGTATGCCTCAAATAGACCCACGCTAATTTCAACACCGGCTTTCTTTGCTTTTTCCTCAAGCATATTTGGTGTTAATTCTTTTTCGGTGTATACAACCAATCCTTGATTGTATCGATTCCCCGTTATTACACCTACAAGCATAAAGCCAGATTTAGTTTTGACCGGAATCAAAAACTCGCTCTTTATTCCATCGCTATCAGGTGTATGTGTATTTTCTTTGTCATCATTTACACCTAATGAGCTGTCACCGGAAAGCGCAGTGCATAAACTACAACGATAGATTGCTGCTCCAGTGCACAGCTTTGTTACGCATTTGTTGATATTACGGTTATGTTGAACCCTTCTTCAGCTGTGGGTGCAACGAAATACCGGGTAACACCTTCAAACATCTCGTCTGTATCTGTTGCCGCTCTATGTGGTTGTTCTATCCGTCGTTTTGCGATTTGCCCCAAGCAAATCTCATTTGGCTGATCGATGTAAATTAGCTCATGTGGAGCCTGCATCTCCGAAAAAATGCTTTTAAACCATGCTCGTTGGGGAATTGTGTTTGCCGGAAAGTCCATTACCACGTTAGTTCCAGTTGCCAAGATTGATTGAACCAGTTTTTTCATTTGAGGTTTAAGCAGGCCAACACGTTCAATGTAATCTTCTAGTGTCTTGATGCTATTCGGATAAATAGAAGAAAGCCACTCATCTTCTGAAAGTAGTACAGCGTTTCGTTCTAGCGCGACTTCACGAGCCTTTGTAGTTTTGCCTGCACCCATTTTCCCACAGAAAAACGTCAATAACCCCTTGTTCATTTCTTACCTCTTTTTGACAAAACACTTGCAACATTGGCGAGGTCTTTTTCGCGTCAATTGCTTGTTTATTGTTAGTTTCTACTTATGGCTCCTTAAATTGCATGATCAGCTCCTGTAACTGCAGCCCAGTATTTGTCACCATATGACCAATGCCACCATTCATATGGGTAATTTACAAAGCCTCAAGTTCACTAAGTCAACGAGATTGAACCTTACACACCCGATTATCCGATGGAGAAACACCCGTATGACAGAAAAATGGTGACAGAAAAACCGGACATCCACACTAATAAAAAACAAAAAGCGGAATCACCTAGATGTGATGGCTGAAGTCTTTGGAGAACAAGGAGTTCATGCCTGCTCAGTATTTGGAGCGGTATCAGTTAGAGGAAATCTGCCAATAATAATTGACTCCATCTTTGAGGTCACAGATTGAACGTAGGCGCCAATCTAAGCTCATAAATATGCAGTATCGGATAATGCCGGTTGTTGGAGTGAATTTCAATGGTTAGGGTGGGGGCCTGTTATCGAGTGACGCGATTTGTTAGTACTCTCACCTCGATTACATCCTCTGGCTTCACGGGCACTTCCTGATATCCATCCTGGTCAATTCTGCATGCATTAGGGTTTATCACTGCATGGAATGACGACACTAGTATTTTCCCCCATGGGTGTTCAATAAAGGTTTTTATCTGATTTGGATATAGTGCGCACCGTATAACTAGTGGCTTTCCGATTTCTCCAAGCCTGATACTTAACGCCTCGCCTAACTTGAAACACATACTCACCTGCTCGCCGCCATAAAGACTAAGTAAATTCTCTGAACCACCTCCACCACGCTTTATTTCAGTGAAGTTAAAAAAAATCCGATCGTCCCTTGCAGAGCTCTGGTTTCGGTTAAAATATCTACTCCACCTTTTTTTGATTTCCGTAATCTCTTTCTCGGAAAACCGGTGGCCATGCTGTTGCAAGAATTCCCTTCGTATTTCTTCTCCATTTCGCACAAGAAGCCCTTGAGCCAAAATGCTCTCCGGTAAAGCCCTTGTGTAGTGGACACCAATGATTCGGTTCTCATTACAGTATTGATTAATATCCCGCACCAAAGCCGAAACTTCACGACACTCAACAAGCTCATCCGAGAACTCATGTCTTCTACAGTGGTTTTCAATCCTGTGAAGACGTTTTGTAAATTCAACCGGCAGGTCTAGGGGGTTGGAGAGATCTATATCCATTATCGTATTAATACCCTATTTTTTCTCTAGAAGATGTGTTTAAGCATATCAGACGTTTCAGCTACTGTTGGCAAATCGTCATAAGGAGACGATGTGTGTTTATATAGACGATTAAGTGGCAATGGCTATGAGGTCGAAATTCCTCAGAGAAGTCCGCGTTCTATCCAAGTCAGGTAGTACAGTGTTAAAACAGAATAGATCAATTTTTTCTGGATGACGTATTTAATTCGGTTCCACATCTGCGAAGTCTATGTAAATTTTTATTCGTTTTAGTTTTTTTCAGAATCTTCATATACTGTTTGTCTTTTGCAGGCACGCTTGTTTTCAAATCACAACCACTTCTGAGGTCGTAATGGACAGAGAAGGGCTTGGATAAGGCGTTTCACCGTTTTCAGTTTTTTAAATCTGGATGGAAGTGGTCTTAAATGCAGAGCGTGGTTAGAATCAAAAGTATTAGCGTAGCTGTGTTTGATTTCTTGCTGCAGTATCAATTTTTAATAGTCGTTGTGATATCTGTCATTTGATATTTGGGCCATTCTGGCATTGGTGAAACATTCCGATTGTTGGACCCATATTGTCTGAGGCCAATGAAAGGTTTGACACTTAATTGTGTTTACGCATTACATTATTAACCCGGCGAAAATGATTGCCGGGTTAATAAAACACTAAAGGTTTCAAATATGTCTGATATTTTTGTAACGGATAGTCCGGGCTTCTCTACAATGCCCTCGCGATAAGTTAAGAAATCACGCCTTCAGTCACCTGTTCGGTTTGAAGCTCCTGTGCTATATCCACGATCCGGTTCATGAGTCGAACACCATCGGCGCGTGTTGATGATCCTTTGTAGGAAAAGCGCATGTCCAGGCTGGTGCGTGTTGTCTCGGTTGCGTTGAACTTGGTGCCGTGACCCAGATAACCACCGTCGAAAATAAGTACCTGGCCGTATTCAACCCGGATCGGATGGTAATCACACGCTCCGTAGTCACTTTCCAGCCAGAGGGTGGCGGTGTCGTCTACGGTATTGAACGGCAGCCAGAAGTTTACCTGATCAATGCGTTTGGTCACGATAATGTCGTGGTGAAACGAACTGACCGAAGACGTTTGTGGAAAATGTACCCGCATCTTGGGTGTTTCGGAGTAGGAAAGCGAAGCACCAACCCATCGGGACAGCACTCTTAACATAAAGTCATGATAGAGTTTGAAGAAATTTGATTCCTGTGGCAGTGCTTGCATCAGTTCTCTTAAGGTCAGGTTGTCTTCAGGGTTTAGATTCCGTTTGACGCCGTGCTTTCGATAATGTGCGAGTACGTACTGGTGAAGTTTTCCAAGGTTCGGCACTTTAAAAACGTCACGTTGCAAAATATAGGCAAACGGATAACGTGATGTGTCATAGCTCAACAGTACCCAAGGGCGTTTGGGTACCGGTCCGGCTTGATCAGTCAATTGCCGTCTATCAACAATTTCGTCTGTCATGATTATTCTCCCAGGGTTTTCAGTACCGAACGCAAACGTCTCAGGTTGTTGGTTGAACGATTCCAACCGTGCCATAAGAATAATCCACCCTGTTCACTGGCTTTGGCCAGTAGGTCAATAAGGTGCTGCCATGCCCAATCCGGCAGGCCATATTCAGGTCGATATTTTCGGTTGTTGGCTGCATTTTCTGAGACCGGAATCATGCCCCGTAAGGCAATGCGTTTGTCATCCTCTGTATGACCGGCAGTGCCGAAAAGCATCACGGAGAGTGTGATCGGATCAATCAATAACTTGATCTGGCCGATGCGTAATGTTGCCGGGCCGTCTTTCCAGGAGAACGCACCGTCGCTGTTCTGGCTGATGGAAACCGTTTTACCGTTGATTTTGCAGCTGTCCTGGCTCAGCGATATGCGGGCCATGGTTGCGCTGTCTGATTGCACCAGACGAACCTGATAGGTCCCATAAAAGTAATCCGGTATGGTGTGTTCCGGCTCGCGGGCATGGAAGGAAATATCCATGCCATCCACGTTAAATGATGTGGCGTTCACGCTGCAATGTTCTGCGGGTTTGTTGTTGATGTGAATAGCTATGGGTTGCGTTTTCGAGGATAAGTCCGGCTGTATGCTAACAAGGGTTGATTTTGTCCGGTAGTGTCCGGTCAGACTGGCTAAGGGCAGGGTACGTGGCAGGTGATGTTCGGTAGCGACCAGTTGATCATCAGTGCCGGGTTTTTCGGTGCCTGTCCAGACTGCACCGACGAGCCGACGGGTTCCTCGTGTTGTGCGGTCAACATGCAGCATACCGGATGTGTGTTGTTCTTGGCTGGCCTGCCAGTGGATCACACCGCCGCTGGCAAAGCTGGCCTGAACCCGAACGCCATTGACGTAAATGCTGTCGGCCTGTGCACTGGAGGGTTGGCCGTGAATGACAATACTCAGCTCCCGATCGTTCGCCAGGTAACAACCTGTCCAGGGGTACAGTGATTTGCGTAACAGAATATGCAGGTCGGTCGGTACTTCTGCCCAATCGACGTTAAAACCGTGAAATTCACTCCATTGTCTGGCGGCATCGTGTGGATCAGTGGCTGCACGTATGGCTCTGAGTAACGCTCGGGCGGAGGGTTCTCGTGTCAGCACTTCCTGGAGCATGCGAACAGATTCTGCAGATGCTTTGGTCCGGAGTCCTTTTGCCGCCAGTTGCATAGCACCGGCTTCGCGCAGGGATAATCGGCGGCGTTCATTTTCATTGAGTCCGCCAGCCCATTGCGACATGGCGGCACGCGGGTTTTCGCAATATTGTGTACGCAATTTTCCGTCTTCACGCAGGGCCAGAATAAATCGTGCGGCGGCGGTGTCCTCCTGCCAGTGATAACCGGTGGGAATATCAAAACGCGCAAAGTCGCTGAACGCTTTGCGTTCTTTGGGGCCGTATTCATCAATGACGCGCATGGGTGAGGATGCATGGCGAATGTTTTGTCCGGGTTTTAACAGGCCAAGACGAAGCAGCATTTCCGGATCGGATGTACCTACCTTGGCGGGAGGAATATAGAAGGTTGAAATACCGGTGATGGTGGATTGTACGCTCGGGTCGCGCAAACTGCTGATGGTATGATGGTCGCGTACCGGGTCGGCACCGGGGTAGCGTGAGCCGATATAGTTCACGACTTGATGATCCGGACCGTAGGTTTCTTCGAGATAATCCAGCAATACCGAAAAACCACTGTTTAGCGAACCTTCCCGACGATAACCCAGATCTCCCACCAGACCGACCTGCCATAGAATCAGATGCAGCTCCGGGTCCAGATGACGTTTTCGAATCAATGCGTCAGTGGCTTCAAATGTTTGCATGCCGGGCTGGCTAGGATCGATACCCAGGTCTGCGCATAAGGTATCGAGCGCGCTGATACCGGCACGCATGGTGACTTTATGGCCTTCGCGTTGACCGATCTGTACGGCGCGATGGGTGGAAAGGACAAACACCCCCGGATGCCCGTAAAAAATGGCCACCACGTTTTGCCCTTCACGCACAAAGTGCAGCATGGCTTCGGTCATCTGCATGTAGGTGGTGTAGCGAATTTTGGTGTCGTCGTACAGCACATACAGGTCGTAGGCATCCGGGCGCAGTCGCTTAAGCCAAACCACCGTTGCCGGGTCGGCCACGCAGTAGAATACTTTGTCGGCTTCGCGGATGCGGATTTCATCGGCTGAGGTAAAACCCACGGTTTCAATACCGGAGCCCAGAATGGTTAATTCTCCGGGTTTCTCCGGTCGGATGATTGCGTCTGAATCATGGCTGATCTGATCGGCTTTGGCCGCAATGGCTTGGGCAAGTTCGCGCCATCGGTTAGCGTGCTCTGTGCGGGAAGGGAAATTCTGAAACGGTTGCTGATAAAGTTGTCCTGTTTCCATAGTTTATTCGCTCTTACAATTGGCAGTCGAGTTGATCGCCGGTCAGCGCTTTGGCTGACCGGTACCTGTTTGCAGTCAGTGAACGGCTATTTTCCTTTGAGGTACTTCATCGCCACGCCACAACCGACTTTGAGTGGCAGGTCTTTGCCCTTGTACTGGTAGTTGCCAAGATTCTGAAAAGCGGCGGCATCATTGGCGCCTGCTTTCATGGCGTTGACAGCAGCCTGTTCATCATCCGATGACCAGCGCCAACTGTTCAATTCGTTGTCGGCGGTGGTATTGCCGGTGCCCAGAATGGTGGCAATGTTCATTTCAAGGGTGGTGGTATCGGCTTGGGACTCAGACACATAGTCGGCGAAGGTATCCCAACGTTCTTTAATGGAAACGCTGGTGTTAAACATATAATTAATCAGCACACCCAGGCCGGTTGTTTGCCGGGGCTGCAGGTTTTGCATGTCTTTCTCATCCTGATTTTTCCAAGCACCGAGGACTTTATCGACGGTCTGGAAGGCCACGTAAATGGCGGCACCTTCGATCAAAGTCGGGAACGCTTTGGTCATGATCCAACTGCCAACTTTGTTTAACAGCCCTGACACGCCGCCGGGTTGAATATCGACGTCAGTATCAATGTCGACATCGACATCGACGTCGATGTCAACGTCTGTCTGCTCATCAATGTCGATGTCCACATCTATGTCGACATCGACATCGACATCAACGACGACGCCAAAGTCCACGTCCACATCGATATCTATATCCACATCCACATCGACGTCCACGTCAATATCGACATCGATATCAACATCGATATCAATGTCGGTATCGGTATCGACGTCAACATTCACCGGGTCAGCATCGTCGCCCATGGCGCTGTCCGGCCCGGCACTGTCGCCGGTTTTATTGAGCCAGTCGCGCACGTTATTGGCCATTTTAGAAGCGTTCTCACCAATCCATTGCACGCCTTTGCCAGCGGCTTTCAGTAGATCCGCTGCAGCATTGATAGCCATGTAAAGCTGAACGGAGAAATAAACGCCATATACCATGTCGTATGCAATGGAGTACCAGGGCAGGGCAGGGTTTTGATAATCCTGTGCAATCATCTGATCCCCACCCGATGAACCTACAAATGCCCAGGTAATGTCATTCTCGGTTTTACCTTCCCACACCAGGTTACGAATGACTGACGTCAGATAAATACCGCTCTTGGGGGTGGCTCCGGGAGAGGTCAGTTGCGAGTTGAAGTAATTCAGGGTGACTGATGCACCGCCGGTGGGTGTATAGGTGGCTGTGCCATTTTCAATCACAATCGTACCGGTTTGTGTTTTCGGTACAATAAAACCTTCGGTGCTGGAGGCCGGTTCATAGCAGTAATAGGTACCGGGAAAGGCATACAGCTGATTTTGTGCCCAGTAGGTGACCGAGGTAAAGATGGCATAATCGACACCCGGATAGCCGTTGTTATTAAAAAATGTCGCGGTTTTATCATCCAGTGTACTGGGGTCACTGGCATTGTCTGAAACCAGTTCATTGAATTGCAGTGAAATAGGGTTATATGGCTGGCTACTGTAGATTTTAAAATAGCTCCAGGCACTTTCACCGATCTTCTCATCACTGCTGTCTACCGAAAATGTCTGGCTGCCGGGATCCCATTCAGCGGCAACCGATACTTTAACCGGCAGTTGATCCGATTCGCGTACCACCACGACGCGGGCAATGGATTCATCGGTTGAAAATTCCTGTGAACCATTGCTACTGACGGTGCCCATTTTGGTATAGGTGGGAATGTAGTCTTCCGGATTGGTGCTCGGTGAATCCGGATTTACATTGGTCATTGTGGTATAGACGATAACGGCTTTGTCCAGCTTGTTGTTGACGGTAAAATGATTTGTTGTTGTCATAATTTTTTACTCTCGCCGAGTGTTTGTTTTTGGTTGCGGTACCACTGAATTAGCATCCTGAAGTGACACTGCAATAACAGGTCGAACTGGATCAGAAATCTTCAAACTTCGGTAGGTCGCCTTCGCCTTCCGGGTCTTCGCCTTTACCGGCGTCTTCGCTCTCCTCATCCTGATCTTTAGCATCTTCCGCGGCTTCTTCATTGGCTTTAATCTGATCTTCCAGCTGTTGTTTTTGTTCTTCGCTGATTTGGTTACCCAGTTCATCAGTTGCGATGGAAAGGTTTTGGTTGGCTTCTGTGATATTGGTGGTGGCAGTGGAAATATCCGGTGGCTCCGCTTGCATGGGTTCGCCGGCATCATTTAACTGACTGCCAGCTTTTTCCAGTGCCGGTGTGGTTTCGATTTTGCCAATTTCCTCCAACGTTTCTCCGGTTTGGTTAATGGCGCCGTTGGTGTTGTCTTCGGCAATACTGTTTAGAGAGTCTTGGCTGGCAGTTCGTGTGTTGTTAACGGCTTCATTCATGGCTGATTCGGTTGTCGGGACATCAAATGAACTATCGCCGGAAATTTCCTGTCCCTGACTGCTGTTGGTCTGAGCTTCATTTTCGGCGGTGGTATTGGCCTGCGTTTCGGCATCCTGGACTTGCTTGTCGGTAGGGTCGCTACCTTTGTTTTCGGCTTTGTCTTTTTCCAGCGTTTCCTTTTTGGAAGACAGTTTGGTTTTCAGAAAATCCAGCGCCATCCATAAGCCCATCGCTTCCATAAAGTAGCCGAATACTTTGCTAAAGGTGAGGTTGGACCAGAACTTTGACCAGTCGGATTCTGGTGACAGTGGAATCGCAATCACCTGCTTGCTCTGAATGGTACCGACCAGGATCGGCCAGAGTTGAACATCACTGACTTTGCCATTAAAGCGCCCGGCATAGCCATATGTTGCACTGAGTTGAATTGGCCCTCCGTCGGAAAATGCACCATCTTCAAAGGACAGATTGACGGTGCTGTCATCGGAGCTTTTTAGCGTGATGGTGTAACCGGAGAGCGAGTCGGTCAGTGATGCGTTGGCGGGTGCATCGGAACGTCGGCTCGCCTGAATGGTGCCTATTGATTTGGCTCCTTTTTGACTGGCATCCGGTGCGCTGTATACGTAATAAGTGGCGCCGCTATTGTTACCAGAGGCTGAATTTTTCTGCACCCACATCTGCGCAAATGCCTGCAGATAGGATTGAATTGCGGTGTAATCCGGGTAAGTGACCAGTTTGTACGAGTCCTGAGACTGGAAGAAGTCATTCATCTGGCTGATCATGTCGTCAGCGGTTTTGGCTTGTTGTGCTTGCGTTAATGCATTCTGAAAATCTGTCGCCAGTTTGGAACTCGGCGCTGCCATGATGTTTTGACGAAACGTTAATGCCTGCGTCATGGCAGTGGTTTGATTACTCGGAATTTTCACAGGCGTCAGTGGTTTTGGCCAACCGCCTGTTGCTTCGTAATCCGGCCCGACACTGGTCGACATGACAGGAAATAAAATCGAAGGCTGAGAGACCAGTAGGTTAACGATTGGCATATCCGCAGGGAGATTCAAGGTCCCGCTTTTTCCTCCGGCCATCGTGGTGGAGTTATCGGAGAAGGTTAATTGTGTCAGTGTTTGTTCGTACCCTTGTTTGGGGTTGGTGTCTGATGTATTTGCACCGCTGATCGGCGTAACGGTTGTATTCGTATCGTTCTTGAATGAAGTTTGTTGTGGGGTGCTCATAGAAGTTTTCCTGTTTGAAATAACGGTTTTAAAGATTAAATCCCACTAATCATCAGGCAATAAAAGGCATCGTCTTCTGAACCAGAGAGTGAACATGAGTTGTTAAGTTATGAAACGGCGAATAGCACCGGACACTGCAATTGCATGCAGTGCTGGTTGATCTTAGCTTCCGGAAGGGTCCCGGTTGGTTTGTAATCGAGAGTGGCAGACATTCTCGAGGGGTAATTGAGGGGGGCTGATCATGTTCATGGGCTTATTCTCACAATGCAATTGAATTAACTCGGATTGGAGCTGGCACCTGCTGTCTGAAGCTCAGTAAACAGAGTGTGCTAACTAATTGCTGACATTGCTCGAAATTCATCCGATAAAGCTGATTTTGAATATAGTCTGTCTTTTTAGGCTGTCAAACAACTCACAAAAACTTACAGTTTTAACACTATGGTCACTACTTTTGATAGATCGGGTTTTAGCTAGTGCCTGTGTACGGAGACGGTTTTTAACAAAGTTTCCATGATTATTTTATTTGGTGCCAATAAATCGGTAGTCGATATATGACTATGGTAGGTAAATAGCCTCATGAATGTAGCAATTATGTCTTATCTGATTTTTTTAACCGATAGGCTAACTGGGCGCGGGTAAGTCCGACCCGGCGAGCAGCTTCGGCCAGGTTGCCCCCAGCGGTTTTGACGGCTTGCTGAAGAATTTGCTGTTCTAGTGCGTCAATGGAGATGGATTCCTTCCCGGTGAACAGGTTGGAGAAGGATAGTTCTGACGTTTCTGTTTTATTTTGGAGAGTATTTGATAGAGCGCCACCACTGTTGACTGAATATAAGACTGATTTGGGAATGGGTTCGTTACGAAACAGGTTATGAAGATCGACCGGGTTTTCGTTATCAGCATCAATGACGCCGCGTTCAATAATGTTTTGTAATTCGCGAATATTGCCGGGAAAGTCGTAGTGCAATAATGCCTGTGTGGCTTTCTGGGTAATGCCGCTGAGTGTTCTGTCGTGCAGCCGGCAGTAATGGTGAAAAAAATGGTTGATCAGTAGTGGGAGGTCATCTCGTCGTTCCCGAAGGGGAGGTAGTAGGATCGGAAACACGTTTAACCGATAGAACAGATCACTTCGGAACTCACCGCACTCGACGGCTTCCCGTAAATCGACATTGGTTGCGGCAACCACTCTGACATCCACTTTAATGGCTTTGGAGCTGCCAACCCGTTCAATCTCTTTTTCCTGCAGCGCACGCAGTAATTTACTCTGACCTTCGAGGCTCAGGGTGGCAATTTCATCCAGAAAAAGTGTACCGCCATCTGCACGTTCAAAACGTCCGGCGCGTTGCTGGACTGCCCCGGTGTAAGCACCTTTTTCAACACCAAACAATTCTGCTTCGATCAGGTTTTCGGGAATTGCGGCGCAATTAAATGCAACAAACGGCTGATGACTTCTTGGACTCATCCGATGCAGCATGGTGGCAAATAGCTCTTTGCCGACTCCGGATTCGCCGGACAACAGCACCGTTGCCTGAGTCGGAGCGACTTTTTTCAGACTGTGACTGGCTGCAGTAAATGCGGCAGAGGCACCGATCATTTGTGGCTCATTAATGACCGGATCGTGTGCTGAATCTGAAGGCAGATAAATCTCCTGTCGTGGTTCTTTAGGCGGCTGCGGACCGGACGCATTCAGGTAAGCCATATCCTCATCGATGTTGCCCCAATGTTTTGCCGTCTTACCGATGATGCGGCAAACGCTATGACCCATTGCCCGACACTCCACTTCCCGAAAGATCACCAGTGAGCCAACCAGTCCACTGACATACCCCATGGCATATCCCAGTTCCCACCAGCAGGCGGGTTCGGAACCGATACCGTAAGTTGCGATATGTTCTTCGTCTTCAGTACAGTGGTGCCAGAGGAATTCTCCTTCGTAATGGCCTTTTTTGGCATCCACATCGATGTTCAGTGTTTCGACCTGAACGGCCCCTTCCAGCGCGTGTAGTTGAGTACCGGCAATCAGTACTGAAGTCAGTTCGGCACCTGGCCAGCGTTTTCGTATGAGTTCTGCGTCCCGGGCACCGGAGGCGTATCCGGTGCGGGTCATAATGCCGCGTGCGCGTTTTATACCGAAGGCTTCAATGATTTCCCGGCGTAAAACGCCAAATGACGAGGTATGTATTAACTGCATGCGCTGATCATTCAGCCAGATACGTCCGTCACCCGGTGAAAACCTCAAGCATTCGGTGAGGTCCTCCAGTGTCGGTGTCTGTTGCAGTTGTTGTTGAATGTTTATGTGCTGCGAATCTGTGTCATTGGCGGCAGATTGAGATTGACGGGACATGCTGGCTAACGAAATGCGGTCAGGGTAATCCATGGTCTTATCCTCGGCGATGTATTGTTTTTATGTTCGCATATGATGAAATTTATATCAGGTTTATTGATATTGTTCATCATTTGATTAACAGCGGCTGCTGATTTGATCCAGTTTATCGGGCTGAAACATAACTGGATGTATTTTTTATCCCTTTAATTTCAATAGGTTAGCTTCTATTTTTCGCACTTTTTGTCCTCCCGGGCATAACGATTGCTCTAACTGAGTGATTCCGTAGCGGCGGAAACCTAGGGCCTTTTTAGCCATAACAGGTTCGACGAAATGAGTGTAGACAGGCCTAAACAATAAAAATAATGAGCGGGCGTTCAGGGGGCGAGGCTCAGGCAGGGTGGCTGTCAAAACCACACACCTTTGCCAGCTATCGACATGGTGTTGCGGAAACAAATCTGCATGAGACAGCAGCCGCAGCCATGACTCCCAGGAAGCCGAAATGACTAAACCATCGACATAATGAACGGAGAACAACAATGACAAACTCCATATTGAACGCGGCTCCGTGGAAAGGGGCTTTTTATAATGGTGACTGGGTATCGGCCTCAGCAACGATTCCGGTCTATGAGCCAGCCACTGGAGATATTTTGACTGAAACCGGGATGGCCGGTGCAGAAGATATCCAGACGGCGGCAACCTACGCCGCCAAGGCCCAACGCGAGTGGATTAAAGTACCGCCGCGTGAACGCGCAGCAATTTTTTTAAAGGCGGCCGATTATCTGCAGCGGCATTTTGATGAATTTGCTGAACTGATTGCCCGTGAAACCGGCGGTATTATTCCCAAGGGCCAGCATGAAATGCGCGAAGCCATTTTGTTATTGCAACTGGCTTCAGGCATGACGTTGCAGCCCGATGGACTGACATTAGCCTCGACACCGGACCGTATGTCCTATGCGCGGCGGATTCCGCACGGGGTGGTTGGAGTGATATCGCCGTTTAACTTTCCATTAATTCTCTCTATTCGTTCCATTGCTCCGGCCTTGGCCACTGGGAATGCAGTAGTGACCAAGCCTGATCCACAAACACCGCTGACGGGTGGGTATCTGCTGGCGCTGGCGTTTGAAGATGCCGGTCTGCCTAAAGGTTTGTATCAGGTTTTGCCGGGCGCAGCTGAAGCCGGTGCTGCTATATGTGAAGTTCCGGAAATTGGTATGGTTGCCTTTACCGGGTCCACCGCAGCGGGTCGGAGGGTCGGTGAGACATGCGGTCGCAATTTGAAAAAAGTGGCTCTGGAGCTCGGCGGTAAAAGCTCCCTGATTGTTCTGGAAGATGCTGATCTGGATCTGGCGGCCAGTAACATTGCCTGGGGGGCATATATGCACCAGGGACAAATCTGCATGGCTTCCGGCCGCATTCTGGTTCAGGAAAGTATCGCTGCTGAATTAACAGCCAAAATCGTCGAAAAAGCCAAACATCTGCCTGTTGGAAATCCCACCAGTGGTCAAGTGGCACTGGGACCGTTGATCAATAAAAACCAATTACAAAAAGTCGATGAGATTGTTCAGGATACCGTTAATGCAGGTGCCAAACTGGAAACAGGTGGCCAATATGAGGCGCTGTTCTATGCACCAACGGTGTTGACAGGTGTTAAGCCGGGCATGCGTTCATTTGATGAAGAGATCTTTGGCCCGGTGGTGAGTATTACAACATTCAATACCGATGCTGAGGCCATTGAACTCGCCAATAACACAGAGTATGGCCTGGCCGGCGCTGTGATTTCAGCGAATATCGGTCGTGCCAAAGCCATTGGGGATCAATTGCATGTGGGGCTGATGCACATTAACGATCAGACCGTGAATGACGAATGCATCAATCCGTTTGGTGGTTGTGGTATCTCTGGTAACGGTACTTCCGTCTGCGGTCCAAGTGATTGGGATACCTATACCCACTGGCAATGGGTTACGGTGAAAAATACGCCACCGCAGTATCCGTTCTAAGGTTCCCTAAACAAACATCTCCGTTCAAACAGATTAATCGGCAATGCCTGGCATTGCTGTTTGAACGGGTTTTTGCCTGCAGAAACCAATTAAGAGTACATATATATGAAATTGCAAAATAAAACGATTGTGGTGACAGGTGTTTCATCTGGTATCGGTTCTGAAGTGGCCCGGGTTGCCCGTTATCATGGTGCTAATGTCATCGGTGTTGACCGCAATGAACCGCTGTTGACGCTCAATGAATTTTTTCAGGTGGATCTGGGTGATCCGGATGTCATTGATAAGCTGGTATCGCAATTACCGGATAGTATTGATGCGCTCTGTAATATCGCCGGTGTTCCCGGAACCGCACCCGCCGAGTTGGTGGGACGGGTGAATTATCTGGGGTTGAGGCATCTGACCGAAAGGCTACTGCCCAGTATGAATGGCGGTGGTTCGGTGGTGAATATTTCATCCATTTTGGGCATTGAGTGGCCGGAACGCCTGGAGTTACATAAATCTCTGGCTGCCGCAAAAACCTTTGCAGAAGGTGCTGCGTGGCTGAAAGAGCATCCGGTTGCCCAGGACTTCTGTTATCAGTATTTCAAAGAAGCGCTGATTGTCTGGACCGCCACTGAAGCCCAGGCCTGTTTTAACCGGTATGACGTGCGGATGAATACGGTGGCACCGGGTCCGGTCATGACTCCGATTTTGGGTGACTTTGTCAGCATGCTTGGACAGGAGCGGGTAGAGCAGGATGCTCATCGGATGAAACGTCCGGCGCTGGCTGATGAAGTGGCCGATGTGGTTGCCTTTATGTGCTCGGATGAATCACGTTGGATTTGCGGTGCCAATATTCCGGTCGATGGTGGTCTGGCAGCCACTTACCTGTAGTCATTCCCTTCAATATCAGCGGTATCGTTCTGGTACCGCCTGATCAATTCCAGCCTGGCAGTCATAACACGCAAACATGTCCTGTGGTGCGGTAATGCCTGTTGGTAATATGGCATTTTGACGAGTGGAAAAGCGGGAAGAGTTTGGTAGCATAGGGCTTGGTCCTGTCTTTATCTCAGTAGTAATGAGGGCAATCAGGTTCCATGTTCAGTTTTGGTGAAATAGCCGGGTTAAGGTGTCTCGCATAGAGCCAAACTATCTGTTGTTTGCGTTATATCAGGTGTTAACCATGACTTTTATTTCCAAAGACCGTCCTCAAACCGGCAACTCCGCCACCCCATCCTCAAACCGTCATTCTGCCACTGATACAGGCTTGATCTTTATGTTCGCGGGGCAGGGCAGCCAGTATTTTCAAATGGGTCGGGAGTTGTATGACCACGATGACATATTTCGCCATCATATGGATCGCTGCGACCGCTTGTTGAGCTTTGATCTGCGTGATGTGCTGTACAATGATGCCCATAAAGGCGGAGCGTTTGATGCCGTTGAGTGGACCCATCCGGCGCTGTTTTGTCTGGGCTATAGTCTGGCACAGGTTTTGATTGAGCAGGGATATCGCCCTTCCGGTGTGCTGGGGCACAGTCTGGGGGAATATATCGCGGCGACCATTGCAGGTATGTTTTCGCTTGAAGAGGGTTTGGAGTTGGTTGTCCGGCAGGCACAAATTCTCAAACAAACCTGTGCAGAGGGGAGCATGATTACCGTGATGGAGTCTCCCGAGTTTTATCGAAAACGTCCGGATATTTTTTTTCGCGCCTCTCTGGGAGGGATCAATTATGACGGATCGTTCTTTGTCAGTGGCCTTGCTGATGATTTGCAACGGGTTCTGGCCGCTTTGAATAGCGCTTCGGTATTTTCTGTTCAGTTACCGGTTCGCTACGGCTTTCATTCCAGTGCCATTGACCCTGCGGAGAGTGAATTCAGAAACATCTGTCGGAGTGTCCGTCTTTCCAGACCGCAGATTCCGTTTTATTCATGTGCCTTGGCGGGGGATGTGAGTAGACATGTATGGGATAGTTCTGATGAATATCTCTGGCGTATTCCACGGGGAGAGGCTCAATTTAAAACCATGGTGGAAAACAGCTTTCCGAACCCTGAGCGATATACGTTTATCGATTTGAGTGCCACAGCCACCTTGTCCGGTTTTCTGAAATATGGTTTTGGTGATCGATATACCCACCATTTTGCCATTAATCAGTTTGGCCGCAATCTGGACTCTATGGCAACTTTGCTATCTCAAATAACACCTTAAAACTAAGGCAACTCTGAAAAATACCCAAAATCTGCGATAATCCAGCCAAGAATGATCCAAATGTAGAATAGTCATGTCATCACTCAGTTATTTAGGTGCCGAGAGCCAAGCCAAGCGCAAACAAACACGTCGGGAAAAATTTCTGGCTGAGATGGAGGCTCTGCTGCCCTGGACAGGCATGGAAAAACCGATTCGGCGATATTACTCCAAATCCCTCAGAGGTCGTAAACCCTATCCGTTATCCACCATGTTGCGGATTCATTGCATGCAACTGTTTTATAACCTCAGTGACCCTGGTATGGAAGACTCTCTCTATGAAATCGCCTCCATGCGGCAGTTTGCCGGTATCACCATAGATACCGTTCCAGATGAAACCACCATTCTCAACCTTCGTCATTTGCTGGAAGAACACCAGCTGGGTCAAAAGATCTTTGACCGCATGAATACCACCCTTACTAAAACAAGGACTGACCTTCAAAGAAGGCACCATTATGGATGCCACGATCATTGCGATACCTACCTCCACCAACAACCAGGACAACGCTCGAGACCCGGAGATCCGCCAGGTCAAGAAAGGTAATGAATGGCATTTCGGCATGAAATTGCACATCGGAGTGGACAGTGCATTTGGGTTGATTCATACCCTGAAAACCACCTCGTCCAATGTCCATGGACATCACCGTGGTAGACCAGTTATTACACGGACATGAGGAGCATGTGAACGGTGATGCCCGGGTATATTGGGTCAGTGTGCCTGGAGTTAGGGTAGGGCTTCAGACATAAAGGCCATTAAATAGGGCAAATATGATCTAAGTTCGAGCTTGTTTTAAGTGGTGTTAACGATTGGCCATGTTTTAGGGTAGAATCAGAGGTTCGTTAGATGTTTTTTTTGGGGCTCTACAAATAGTTGTAAGAAGTGTTTATCATAGGAATTTATAGCGGCTCTATATGGATATATAGTGCACAAAAATCATTGGGATGTGTTTCTTATTATGTATCGGAGAGTTTTGATAGTTTCATTGATCATTATTGTTGTCGTTTCGGGTTTTATATGGACGCATAGAAATGATGATCAACGTTCCCAAGAGGAACTACAGGGGCCCCTTAATAAGGAACCTATTAATTTTAATGAGGAGCATGGTAGTAAAGGTTATAGCGATTCTCTCATGAATGATAATTTTCATGATAAGAAGATTGCTGATCCTCCAGTGCAAGAAACTGAAGAATTAATAGTAGAACGTGAATTCGAACCTTCATCTCAGGATGAGCCTGACCAGAACGACTATATATTTCTTTCTTTAAGTCCAGTCGTTGATTCTGATCTGAGCAATACTCAGAATATTCCAGATGTATTTGTGAATCATGGTGATCATTTTGATGCGAACTTATCTTTATTGCATCAATACCCTGTTGGTACAAAAATATCCGTCGAGATTTTTGGAAATTTGTACGAAGGAGCAATTAAACGTCATAAAACATTAGACTCTGGTGTTTCCAATACTCGAATTGACTTTGGATATGAGTCACCACCTAGTTATATGACTATATATTCTTATACAGATGGTAGATCTACAGGAAATATATACACAAAAGATACAAATTACACATTCTGGAACAAAGACCAAAACGGATTTTTAATAGAAGATAATAGATTGCATGAACTTTCTGGTTTTCCTCTTACAGATTAATAAGGACTGTTATATGTTAAATATAAATAAAATCGTTGTTATATCAGGCTTACTTTTGCTCTCCCGTATGGCATGCGCAACAGAAATGGGAGTTCAGTTTTATGTCGATTTCAATGTTGCAGGCACAGCATCAGAACAGAAAATTTTTCGTGAAACGTTAAGTATTTGGGTGTCCCAACTTGCTGATTACTATCAGGATAGCAATATTAACCTTCAACCCGAGATTGTAAGTATATCGTTTGGTGACTACTCAAAAGGTGAAACAGATGCTCAAAAATTGCTTGACCGAATAGGCCGTAGAGAGGGCGATTTCTCAGGATTGTTTAAGAGGGCTCATGAGTTTGGGGCTGACTATACCATTGCTATTTTCCCCACTCTTAGGGATGGAGATAAAGCCCTGTGTGGTCGCGCAGAGGGAGTACATCACTCTATTGGCCAAATAGCTTCACTTTATAACTCATATGCAGTGATGTCTAATCAAGCAGCTTGTAGGGCGAGTACATTGGCTCACGAAATTGGACATTTACAGGGTTTGGTGCACGGTGATTACGTTGCTAAAGCGTTCAAAGACAGTAGTCATACCAATGGACGATTAAATAATGACAATAGAGCAAAGGGCTGGGGAGAAGGAAACCGGGATGGTGTATTGCAAGCAAATGAGTTCGGTACAATCATGGTAGGTAATTATCAATATGATATAGAAGGACGTGTACGCTTAGCACCAGTGTTTTCCAGTCCTAACGTGTCACATGTTAATTGTGGGTCGGATAAAAAGTGTGGAGATAAAGCTAACGGTGACGCTGCTGCCGTTCTTAATAAAAATATTGAATTTTATACATCACATGCCACACCTGATGTTGACATGCTTAGTTATGCAAGTGCGAACCTGGCCTCGTGCATAAAAAACAGCTATCCGACGAGCGAATTGTCAGACAAAATTTTAAGTTACAAAGATATTGATAAAGTACATAATATCGATTGTCCCAGCCGTGATATCGACTCAGTTGCAGGGCTTGAGAAAATTACTGGTTTAGCCAACTCTTCTTCCGCATATATAAACTTAAGTAACAATAAAATTGTTAGCTTGCTACCGCTGATGAATGTGAATAAGTCTGCACGGATTAATTTAAGTGGAAATGTTGTTGCCAGTTGCCATCAGCTTGATTTATTAATGTCTGAGCATACAAACGTGGTTCGGCCATCAAGGTGTTTAAATATAGCTGCACTGATGATCGCTAGCTCTTACGCAATGCATTAGTATCTGAGATATTATCTTGAAAATAGGGGGGTTACCGGTTTGATAAAGGGTGTCGAATCCAATCAAGCCAACAGAGGTAACCCTCATAATTCATAGTACCAGTCTAATCAGTACCAATCCAATCATTATTAAACATAAAACTGGGCTGCTCAATTTAGCGGAAGAACTCTGAATACCAGAAAAAAACTTGTTGATTCGTCAGAATCGACGTGTCCCAATAAAAAGAACAAAAGCAAAAGCAATAAAAACAAATAAAAAGGAAGTAAGCGCAAATCCAACCGCACCCTAGCCAAGATTCACGCGCCAAGGTAACAACCTCTCAATATCATCAACGCTCTTCGCATTAGGTAGCTCTTTAAAAATCAGCTTTAGATATTCGTAAGGTAAGCATCAAACCAACCACACCCTACAAAACCTAAACTCTCGCACGTAATCTACACCCTCCACTCAACGGAGGTAACCAACAAGTAAAAAGGACCAAGAATAAAAAGAGAATAAAAAGGACACCCATAAACTTGAATTCAATTCCCACATCAACTAATATCCACCACCATGACCAAACCCCGTAACGAACAAGTCTCTCTGGAAGAGACATCTTTTTATCACTGCATGGTGCGCTGTGTCCGGTGGGCGTATTTGTGTGGTGTCGATTCTGAAACCGGTGAGAATTTCGATCACCGTAAGCAGTGGTTGGTATCGCGCTTGCGGTTTTTATCCTATGTGTACGCTATTGATATCTGTGCCTATGCGATCATGAGTAATCATTATCATGTGGTGCTACATGTCGATCAGGCATGCGCTCAAAGCTGGTCGGATGATGAGGTGGTGGAGCGCTGGTTGCAGTTGTATAACGGGGATGTATTGATCAATCGTTGGTTGATGGCGCGTGAGATGATGTCACCGGCTGAGCTACAAGCAGTCTCAGTCACTATCAGCCAATGGCGAGAACGGTTATGTTCGATCAGCTGGTTTATGCGGGGTGTCAATGAAACCATTGCCCGTATGGCCAATGAAGAAGACAACTGCAAAGGCCGGTTCTGGGAAGGGCGCTTCAAGTCTCAGGCTTTATTGGATGAAGGGGCATTGCTGACTTGTATGGCCTATGTAGACCTAAACCCGGTACGTGCTGCCATGGCGGATGATCTGATCGACAGTGACTTTACCTCAGTTCAACAGCGATTATTCGATTACGCCAAATACAAAACCACCCAAACCAAGACTACTACCGAACAAACACTCACCAAACGTGTTTCTAAACAGCGTCAACTTAAGCGTGAGTTAAAACTCGATCACCTGCCGGAATCTCCATTGATGCCCTTCAGTGGACGCCAGCAGGATTCCATGCACACAGCCCTTCCATTCACCCGGGAAGATTATTTCGATTTGATTGATACCACCGGTCGTTGTCTGCGAGATGACAAACGGGGTGCCATACATCCTGACACCGAAAAACTGATCAGCCGACTGGGTATCGACCCAAATCAATGGCTGAAACATGTTCAAAGTTATGGTCGGTCGTATGGAGACAGTGCTGGCTCTCGGGTTTCGTTATTGCAGTATGCAGATCGATTCAAGCGGCGATGGAGTAAAGGACTTAAGGTGTCGTCAGAGTGTTATCTTAAAACCGGTTAATCTGTTCCGTTTGTTACATCAGTACGTCTCGAAAGGTAAGAAGCTCTTTGGGTTTTTCTTCCTCTTGGTTTAGTTAGGATTGGCTCTGACTATAGAAATTTTTTCCTGATATCTCTTTTGTCCTAGTATGACAAAAATTCATAAACGCCGCTCGTTCACTTCACAGCGGCGTTACTATAAAACCGGCAGGTATTTCTCAGGACTATCTATTTAACTATCAGGTTAATAGCAGGTCAATGTACGGTGGCCTGCTGACTCTGTTGCTCAATATCATCAACAATAAACTGGAACTCGGAGTCGCCAAGTTGTTCTTTGCACTTGTCCAGTTTCATATGAATATATTGTTGTTGCTCGGCATTGTTCAGTGCTCCCTTGGATATCAATGTCTGATAACCCCGGGCAGCTGCCTGATATTGTCCGTCCTGGAAAAAGATATCTGCCTGCATCATATCCAGAACGGCTGCCAGCTTGTCACCATCTTCGGCATTCTTCATGTGATCTAATAGTTCTTGAGCCAGTTCAATGTCAGCACGTTCTGTCCGCCTGCTGAGAACACGCATGTTAAGCTGAGTCTGGTGGTTGGGGGGGGGCAGTTGATCCTGCGGCAGCTCATGAAGGATTTTTTGTTCGTAACTGATAGCCTGTTCGTGATCGTCCTGTTTGAGTGCACAATCGGACAGGACAAACCAGATCCTCGTTAAAACCGGCCACATTTTAAAGGTGCTGTATTCCTGTTCTGCCCGCAAGGCAATCTGATACAGCGAGGACCAGTCCTGTACGACCTGATAATACTCCTCGAGAAAACCCAGTGCGTTATATGCTACTGCTCCTGGCCAGCACTCTGAGCTTAACTGCCCAAGCCAGCGAGCGTACCACCTCGTATACCTATAACAGCCTGGGTTTGATCAGCAGCACTGATGGTCCGCGCACCGATGTGTCCGACATCACCACCTATGACTATGATCTCGACACCGGCCAGTTACAAACCATCACCAATGCCCTCGGCCAAGTGGTGACCCTGTCGGACTACGACAGCAGTTCCCGGCCGCAAACGATC
>NZ_JBNKSF010000019.1:0-262739 GCF_050297175.1 Gynuella sp.
AGAGCAGATCGGCCGAAAGGTCACCTCTGCGCCGCTTGGGTTGATTGTGCATGACCTTGAAGATGTGAATAACCGGCTGATTCAGGGTCATTATTTCTTTAAGGATATCCGGGAGGAAGGCATTGAGTTGTTTGCAGCAACCCCCAGGCCGCTGGCACTACCTGGAAATTTAACCGACGCAGAACAACGCGAGATTGCGCAGAAGCATTATGATCAGTGGATAACCAAATCAAAAAATAGCTTTATCAAATTCCAATTTTCATTTAAAGAATCAATGATCGATGAGGCCGCCTTCGATCTTCATCAGGTCGCTGAGCGCCTCTATTCCTGCGTACTACTCACCTGCTCCAACTACCTGCCCAAAACCCACAATATCGAAAAGCTCCAACATTTTTGCATACAGATTGATTCCGACTTTACCGGCATTTTTCCGCTCGACAGTAAATTTCATCGGCGTTGTTTCCGCCGCCTGCAACGAGCTTATATCGAAGCGCGTTATTCGGAACATTACGAAATTACAGAGGAAGAATTGAAGTACCTGGAATCGGAAGTGACCAAGCTGAAAGTGCTGGTGGAAAGAATTTGTCAGGCCAGACTGGTTTGAATTGTATTCGTCTCGACTTGTCAGTGATTTCCTATTTTCCTTGCTCCGAACTCCTCTCTCAGTAAATCTGCATCCAGAAATTCGGAATATTTTTTGGGAATTTTCCCATTAAAGCTCGTAGCACAAATCGAGGCCCAATCTATGAAATATCCAAGCTTCACTGCATAACTCTTCGCTTGATCCAGTCCAATGTCATAGCCCGTTCCAAACACGGCACCTTCTGTATTCCGATGTTACCTCCTTACTTCGTCCTCACTCGTTTGATTTTTTAATGTAAGACTCGGCCAGATCTAATACTTTTTTAAAATCTTTCTGAGGCAATAGATGAAGTTTCCTTCGACAACATGAAATGTAGTAGCTTTGTAACTTATATACGTTGTCCAGAAACAACTGTGGCGATTGCTTTTTAAACTCACAAAGCATTTCAATCGCACCGTCGGCATGATTCCATGCTTCACTATTCATGTCATCAAATGCTCCAGTAATCGGTATGCTTTAGTACATCAGGTACGTAACATGAGGGCAATTGATTTGTAGTGCAACAAGACGTTAAAAACATGGCCCGTAGCCGATCCTTGGAGACCGGGGTGGGATGGTGATTGCAACAAAGTGGGATAACGTAACAGCACTGTGAAGCTGAAGTTAAGACTCCTATTGAGTACAAACGTCCAGGGGTATAAAACGGTTTTAAAAAATCTAGACAAAAAATAAAAAGAGCCAGCTATATAAAGAGAACCGATAAATTGCCGTGATTAGCAAATTAATCGCCCCCCTTAATAATTGGCCCTTCAATAACGCTGCCGCGAGTAAGCCTTAACGAGTACGGATATCTTCTAAGACTGGATATCCATGACACAGGTTAGGTTTAAAATCCAGGTCTACGGAGACATTGACACTGTTGCCAGCAACCTTGCTGGATAGCGCCATGGAATATGTTGCACGCCCTACTTCTGCGGAACCGTATTCCCCTTCCAAATCGATGCAAACGTAACCCGAGTTACCACACTGCTTATTGCTGACATTTAATAAAGCACCATGCCTCGGCCCTGTAATTAATTCTACAATAGACACAGTTCCACAATCCTGTATGTTTTTTGACCATGAAAACGAAGATATTAACAGCAAGAAAAATATTGAGAGCTTCATAAAACCTCTGATGAGTTAATAATAAATTTGTCTGGAAATAACCAGGAGCGCGGTATTTAACAGCTCTCTCAAACACAAAACAAGCCTATTCTTTACAATATCAATTGTTTCGACTCCACAGAGATATTCATCAAATCCGCAGCTTACAAGAGACAGTTTATAAATTCCCCTCTTACTTAAACTCTGCCCTTCATCCACAGGTTCCTTAACACAAATACTGCAGTTGCCATGGTGAGATGCACACTATGCACTTCGTTGTTTTTACTGATGTGGCAGTCAAACCGCCCCGCTGTTTTTCAGCTTTTCCGCCACCTCAAACACTTGGTCTCTGCCCATCACAAACTCAAATATTTTGCCTTGTTCAAGTTTGTATAAACGATCCGCAGCGTCAAAATATCGGTCATCGTGGGTAATGGCGATAACGGTTTTTCCAGCGGCTTTGAGTTCTGGCAATATTTCCCGGTAGAACACTTCGCGGAATACCGGGTCCTGGTCTGCTGCCCATTCGTCCAGTAACAGTACCTGACGGTCTTCGAGGTACATTAACAGCAAAGCCAGTCGTTTCCGCTGTCCTTGAGAGAGCGCTTTGGTAGATAATTTGCCGTCTTCCACGGTTACTTTATGATCAATTGCCAATCGCTTGAGATAGTGTTGGATGCGTGGGTGTTCTGCGCCAACACCCGTTGCATCCAGCACATCATCGAACAAAAAAAAGTTGGGGAAAATCGCAGCAAAATAGCTGCGATGTCTTTCGGCTGTCTGCTCCGTCAATGGCTCGCCATTGAGGCTGACAGATCCATCCGTGGGTAAATATAAGCCGGTTAACAATTTTGCCAGTGTTGATTTGCCACTGCCGTTGCCACCAATCAAAAAGATCAGTTCGCCGGATCGAATGTCCAGGTCAACCGGCCCCAGCTGAAATCCAGCTTCGTCACCTTGATCAAGATAACGGTATAAAGCCTGTTTCAGATGCAGAGATTCAAACACCGGAGTCTGTAATGCGGAGTGTTCTGATGGCGCGGATATTCCGTTTGCCGTCTCCCCCAATTGCAGCCGGTCTATCGCCCGCAGCGCCACATTGCCGCGAATCACCGCTGGTATAGCATCTAAAATCATCGCAATTGGCGTTCTTAAAAACATAATGGCCAGAACATAACCAACAATGACTTCCTGAGAGACACTTTCCAGTGCCATGCCGGCAAAAAAGATCATTCCAATCAGCGCAAATACCAGTACCGTGGTCCAGTTAAGATTGATGGCCCATAGTACCTCTGCATTGATTGCAGTATCTCTGGCCTGCTGTGCCTGGGGTTTAAAGCGCTGATGAAACTGAAACCGACGGCGGGGCTCACTTAAGCCGAGTTCGTTCCGCCCTTCCACCACGGCTTCATATTGTCGGAATAATTCATCATCCAGCCGGCGCACTTGCTGCATCATGGTTTTAATACGTCCGGCGAGACGAAAATCCCCCCATACTCCCAATCCAACCAGTATCACCAGAGCTGCAAACAGCAGCGGTGATAACCAGGCCAGATAGGCCAAACCCGTCACCAGCAATAAACCGTTGTAAAGGGAGACCGGTAGTTGTCTGGTGGCATTGGCCACCATGGTGACATCACGGGTCAAGGCGTTATAAAGCGCCGGAGCCCCCAACGCTTCCTGACGGGCCAGCGGAGTGCTGAGAATACGTTCCACTAAACGGCAGCGCAGTCGATAAACCATCTTATGACCCAACCCCACCAATAATATCTGCGACCAGACTCCGCTCGCGAACAACAGCGCGACCAGGGCCAGATAAAATCCTCCAGAACCGGCCAGTGAGTGGATGCCGTTTTCCAACGCATGGTTAATGCCGCCCACCAGCGTGATACCGGCGGCGGCGCTACACAGGCTGGCCAGAACGGCCAGCATCATGGTGCCTTTGGACTGCGCCAGCAGTTGTTTCATCATGTTCATTTTATATTTTCCGTTAACTGCACAACCAACTGTTCAGACTCCAGAATGCTGTAATGGTTTGCTTTGATCGACCAGCCCTTGAGGGGTTGCATACTATACAGTTGCCATGCTTCCACGGCAGCGGGGTTATCGTCACTGCGCCAGACCAGACAGGGAATATCCAGCACCGGCATCGGCGCCCGGTAAAATGCTTTCTTGATGGCCCAACGCATCATGATCCGTTCATGTATCCATTCCACGGGTACTTCCGCTGCCAGGGCCTGATGAAAATGCTCATTGGCGAGCAATTGTTTCAGGCCGGCGGCATAATCCTGTGCCACTGCGTTCTGCAATTGTTGCCAGTCAGCGGTGCTGATTTCTATCCGGTGTTCACGGCAATAATGCTGTATATCCTCAAGCAGCTGCTGTTGCTCATCATCGGCGTTATCCAGATTTTTGCCAGGGTCATAATCGATCAACGCCAGGGTCTGTACGGTAAATCCCTGTTGTTGCAATGTCTCCGCCAGAATCATCATCATTCTGGCCGCCAGGCTCCAACCCACCAGCACCAGAGACTGCGACTTCAATGGTTCTAATTGTTGCAGATAGTCTTCGATCAGTAACGACCACTGTTCTGCCGGTGTATTAACTAACAGTGTCGGATTTGCCAGCAAACCATAAACATTGAAACGCCCCTGCAATCGTTCCACCATGGGTTGATAGTATCGTACATGACCGCCAATGGAATGCATCAGCACGATGGCAGGACCCTGGGCTGCGTGACTCAACGGCAGCAGGCGTGAGGGTGCTTGAACCGATGCGGATGTTTCCTGCCCTAACAGTTCTGCCAGTGCCGCGACAGTTTGTAGCCGGAACAACAGATCGGTTGGCAGTTCACGGTCAAAATGACTGCGTAACCGGGCAATGACTTTAATGGCTGCCAATGAATGGCCACCAAGATCAAAAAAGTTATCCATCACGCTGACATCATCCTGGCCGAGTACCTGCTGCCACACCGTCAATATCTGCTGTTCGGTATCGTTGCGTGGTGCCACATACTGACGCCGATGTTGCTGTTCCATCCGTTCCAGCAACAACTGCCGATCAACCTTACCATTAGCATTCAACGGAATCTCCGTCACCGTCATCAACCTGGCCGGAACCATATAATCCGGCAGCTGCTCGCCAAGCCAGGCTTTGAGAGAGGATTCGTCACCAACGCCATCGTCCACCGGTACCACAAAACCACACAGTCTGGCCTGCTCACCCTGCCCCTGCACCAGAACACTGGCTTGCTGAATGAGTGGATGAGCCAACAGAGTGGCTTCCACCTCACCCGGTTCAAGACGAAATCCACGGATCTTCACCTGGTGATCGGCACGCCCAAGCATCTCCAAGGAACCATCACTGCACTTCACCGCCAGATCACCGCTGCGATACATGCGCTCCTCCTGGTACTGAAAATCAGGTAAAAACACTTCAGCGGTGCGAACCGGATCATTCAGATAGCCAAGACTGAGCTGAGGTCCGGCAATATACAACTCCCCAACCTGACCTGACGGCACCGGTTGCAACTGGTCATCGAGCAGATAGACGCGGTTATCTCCCATGACCCGGCTCAGAGTCGTGCGCAACAACGCGGCAGACAGATCAACTTCCCGCCACAACACCCCTACCGTGGTTTCCGTCGGACCGTAATGATTAAACACCCGACACGCTCCAGCATGCAGCGACAGCTGTTCTAGCAGATGTGAAGGAATACGCTCGCCACCGAATACCAGCCGCTGTGCCGGCAGCACTTGATCCAACGGCAGACCTTCGCTCAGTGCCAGAAAATGTGCCGGCACGATTTTCAGGCAATCCAGCGGCTGATGAGCCAGATATTGCTGAAACGCGCCGGCATCAGTAGAACTGGTTTTATCCAGCAGGTGCAGACAGCCGCCCAGAATCCAGCATGGAAACAACATCGTGTTGCCAAGATCCGCCATCGGCGAAGACACCAATCCATAATGCCCGCCTGGTGGCAGCTCCAGCGCCTCAATTACGGACTGACAATAATGACTGAGCGCCCCGTGGCTGACCTGAACCCCTTTCGGAGTCCCCGTGGTTCCGGAGGTGTACAACACATAGGCCAGATCCTCAATGCGATACTCCGGTGTTGTCAGCGTCAGGCCAGATGTCGGCAACGGATCGGGCGACAGCACCACCGGTCGCAATAGTCCAGTGTTCTCCGAGGTATCACTTAAGTGGGTGTCCCCTGAATGGTTCGGATGGGTGTCCTGTGAAGCACCGTTTAAGTGGGTGTCCCCTGAACAGCTCAGATGGGTGTCCTGTGAATCATCGCTTAAGTGGGTGTCCCCTGAACGGCTCAGGTGGGTGTCCTGTGAAGCATCGCTTAAGTGGGTGTCCACCGAACGGCTCAGGTGGGTGTCCTGTGAAGCTTCACTTAAGTGGGTGTCCCCTAAACCTTCCCCTAAACCTAAACGGCTCAGGTGGGTGTCCTGCGAAGTATCATTTAAGTGGGTGTCCACCGAACAGCTCAGGTGGGTGTCCTGTGAAGCTTTTAAGTGGGTGTCCACTGAATGGTTCGGATGGGTGTCCTGCGAAGCATTGCTTAAGTGGGTGTCCCATAAAGCGGAATTATGGCTGAGGATGACGACCGGGCGGGCTTCTTTGACGATCAGTGCCCGTCGACCAATGGGCTGGTCGGGATCCAGGGGCAGATAGGCGGCTCCGGTTTTCCATACTGCCAGCAGAGCCATTGCAAATGCCGGTTGTCGTGGTAAGTCCAGCGCGACCAGAGTGCCGGCTGCAGCACCGTGTTGTTGCAGTACGGCGGCCAGCCGATCACTGCGTTGATCCAGTTCGGTATAACTGATCACATCGGCCTGACACTGCAACGCAGCAGCTTCGGAAGCCATCTCAACCGAACGCCGCCATTGATGCATAAAGTGTCCCGCCGCAGGCTGTTGCAAACCAGTACCGATCAGTCCGCAGTCCTCACCGTCAAGCAGTAGCCCGAACGTCTCAAAGGATTGTTCCGGTGCACTCAGTGCCTGCCACAGCAATTGTTCGAACCGTTGCAGCAGTTGTTTAGCCATTGCAGCACCATAGCACCCCTGATCATAGAACAGTTGCCAGCCACCACCCTGTTCATCGGCACATCCGTGCAACAGCAGACCACAATTGCCAGCCGGACTCAGTAACTGCATGTCTTCTGCCGATCGCTTCTGCCAGTAAATCCCGGCTACATCGCTATGATGTTCCGCTTCGATCACCCCGACATACTCTTGCCATTCCAGCATCTGCTGCCACAGTAATTCCTGAGCCGGTAATTGTCGGCTCAACGACTGTTGTTGCAGATCATGGAAGGGCATCGGTATCGGTTGGGTCAGCACACCCAGGGTAGCCGCCAGCTCATCGTAATTCTGTCGGCAGTCATGATAGAGACTGAGCTGAAATTCAGATTGTCCACTGAGACGGCCCAACAGCGCCGCCCAGACAGTGATCAGCAATTGTTCCACTGAACAGTGACAGGCCAGGCTGACGTCTCTCATGGCTGTCGCCAGATCCGCCCCAAACGGCCGACACACAGAGTGATACTGGCGACTGGCCAAGCCATGATTTTCCGCCAGCTGAATGGCAGGCAGCCGCGTCAGTTCCAGCCCTTGCCAGAAGGTACGGGCCGTTATCGCGTCTTCCTCCTGCTGTAAATCCGCCACCCAGTCGGCATAATCCAGATACTGCATGTCCACCTCTTCAGGCATCTGCGGTGCCCTGAGCCACCGACCAATATTGGCAGCCGAACCGGGGTCCAGTTGCATAGCAGACGCCACCAGCAACAGGCGATTGCTCTCATCGCCCGGCCAGAACCAGGCCAGCAATTGGGGCCGCTGATCGGCAAATACCGAAGCCGCCTCAGCTTCGATCTGTTCGTCCTGATCACCACTGATACGGCGAAAATCGAGCTGCCCGTCAACGACACTCTGGCGCAAACCATGAAAACCCGGTTGCTCACCAAACACCGTGGTCAGAATTTCATGCTGGTGCATCAGGGCGCGTAACCGTGACTCCACCTGCGCTTCCGACTGCTGCCCCAGGTTGAGCCAGAATATCGCCGCCGAGGATTGCTCAAGTCGCTGTTGTTGCAGGGTTAAGGCCGAACCATTCTGAATCAGACTGCTCATCAGCACTCCTCCCCGTCAACCGTCGGCAAATCACTGCGCTGGTACAGGTCCCCCATGGCCACCGCCATTTTGCGTTCACCCTTGAACGGATCGCGGGCATGAGCCACCAACATATTATCGACCATGACCACATCACCCGGTTGCCATTGAAAACGCACGGCACAGGCTTCGTACAGCTCGCTGATAAGATCGACCGTACTCTGTTCAAGCGGTTCACCGTCACCGTAGTAAACGTTGCGAGGCAGGTTCTCCTCACCCCCGGCACGGAGCAGATATTCACGTACATCCGGCTCCAGAAAGCTGACATGATGCAACTGGATCTGATTGAAGAAACTCATCTCTGCGGTGATCGGGTGACGGATCATGGCCGGACAGTTCTGACTGATGCGCAAATTGTCCTGCCCATACCATTCAAACACGATACCGCCTTCGCGGCAGGTATTCTCCACCACCTCACGGCTATCGGTTTTGAAAAAATGCTGCCAGCTGACATCCAGGTTGCTGAAATTACGCACATACTTGAGTTCTTTGCGCATCAGTTTGGCGCGTATGTCCGCCGGCAGCCGGCGATAGACTTCCCGGCAATCGACAATTGGCGTTGCCCCACCTTCCGCAGCAGCCATTTCGCAGTAAAACCACTGCCGCCTCGGCCAACGATATTGATGCGAGCTTTCGTTGTGAAACATGATCATCTGATCATTCGGATACGGTGTGGACTGATAGATGTTCTGCCCCACTTCTTTTTTCGGCAAGTCACCATAACGGCCATACAACTGCGGATACATCCCCTGGCAGAACGCCTCAAACGCCACCGGCGTCGGCAGATCAAAACCACGGAACAGAATGCCGCCGTACTGCTCCAGCCAGGTCAGAATCTGCTGCTGATGACCATTGGCCCAGGCAACCGGATCCAGTCCCGGCTCCTGATTTTCCACACACAGCGGCAATGGCCGCGCTGACGACAACGGCGCCACGTTCACACGCGGAGCCTGACTCGCCGACTGGCGGTGATCACGACGGCTGTTTTTCATTTTGCTGAGTTTGCTCAGTTTGGCTGACTTGGCCGCCACCGGCGGTGTTTCAGAGGAAACAGATTCACTGGACATGGTTTCAGATTCCATAGCATTTATTTGTACACGACTCGATGCCGCCACCAGAGCAGTCATCGGCGTAGTGGATAACCATTGCGGTTGTTGCACAGCCTGATCGATACGCGCCATCAGGGTGGTACTCATTCGGCGGATAGTGGCCGGTTCAAACAGGCTCCGGCGATAGACCCAGCGAAGTTCCAGGACACGCCCGGACGCTTCTGTGTGCTCGCTGGCAAATAACGCCATATCAAATTTGGAGTGACGCTGGCGACCGGGTTTTGGGATAACAGTCAGGCCCTCCACTGACTGCTGTGCCGTTGGCATGTTCTGCATCACCAACAGCGCCTGAATCAACGGATGCTGGCCAGCGATGCGCTGCGGGCGAACGGCCTCCACCACGCGCTCAAACGGGACGTACTGATGCTCAAAGCCAGACAGACAAACCTGTTTTACCTGTTGCAGATAATCGCCAAAGGTCAGCGTCGCCCTGGGCCGGAAGCGCAGCGCGATCAAATTGACGAAGAAACCGATCAATGCCTCGGTCTGCTGTAGCTCCCGATTGGCGACATCGGTACCGATCACCAGATCCTGACTGCGGCTTTCACTGTAAATCACACTGCTGTACAACCCCGCCAGCACCATGAACAGCGAACATTGATAGCGTTCCGCCAGGGCATACAGGGCTTCGGTCTGCAATGCGGTCAGCGTCAGTACGACAGCATCGCCTTCATTGCCTCCCCGCTCCGGTCGTGGATGATCAAACGGCAACTGCAGTTGTGCCGGAATGCCTTTGAGGTTCTGCCGCCACCAGTTCAGCCCCACACGTTGTTGTTGCTGAACCGCTTCGCTGTGCTGCCAGCAGGCGTAATCCAGATACTGAACCGGCAACGGCGGCAGCTGTGCCCGTCCCTGAGCCTGCAACTGCCGGTACGCTTCTGTCAGATCACCGACCAGCCGCTCACCAGACCAGCCATCTGAGGCAATATGATGTTGAATCAGCTGACACAACCACCGCTGCTCTCCGAGTTGATAGAGATAAACCCGCAGCGGCGCTTCCCGGGTCAGGTCAAATACCTCAGAAGCCGCCTGATCCAATCGCTTGTCCACAACCTCAGCCGAACAATCATGCAGATCCTGTAACTGGACAGTCACCCGCAATTGCGGCTCCAGCCGCTGCACTGGCTCACCTTCGTGCTGGTGATACGTCACCCGCAGAATGTCATGACGATCCACCACGGCATCTACCGCCGCCTGCAACCCTGAAACGGACAATGCTCCGTGCAGTTCAACCACAAAACTCATGTTAAAACTGGCATCCGCCGGCTCCAGCTGCTGCATAAACCACAGCCGGCGCTGCGCATGAGATAACGGTATAAACCCAGAATGGGACAGCTTCGGAATACAATGCGTCTCGACAGCACGCATGTGAGCAGCCATCTCCGCCAGCCGTGGATGTTCAAACATGGCCTTCAGTGGCAACGACCAGCCTTGCGGTAACAGCCGCGCCCGGACCTGAGCCGCCAGCAGTGAATGTCCACCTGAATGGAAGAAATGACTGTCCGGCCCCGGTTCGGCCAGCCCCAGTACCTGTTGCCAGACTTGTGCCAGCAAACGCTGAGAAGCCCCCTGCAAAACCCTCTGAGACACCCCGGAATTTGTAGTCGACAGCCCTTGCCGGGTGGGTTCCGGCAAGGCTTTCCGGTCTACCTTACCACTGGCGTTCAGAGGCAGTTCGGACATCACCTGATAGCCATTAGGCAGCATGTATTCGGGTAGCCGGGCCTGCAGATGGCGGTGCAGTTCAGCCTGATCAAAATCCTGCCCCGGCGTCACCACGCAATATGCCTGTAACCATTGCTGTTGCGGCCAGACACACACCACCGCCTGAGCAATCGACGGATGCGCCAGCAACTGGCTCTCGATCTCCCCTAACTCGATCCGAAAACCCCGCAGTTTTATCTGATGATCCACCCGACCCACAAAAACCAATCGTCCATCGGCCAGTGTTTTGACCAGATCTCCGGTCCGGTAAATCCGACTGCCATCATCATCAAAGGGATTCGGCAAAAACCGTTCAGCGGTCAAATCCGGCTGATGCAAATAGCCCCGGGTAACCGCCGCGCCACCGATATACAACTCCCCGGTCACCCCGTTCGGTACCGGCTGCAAACGCTTATCCAGCACAAAACACTGATTGTTGCGTAAGGCCCGGCCGATGGGTGCCAATGGCCGGAGGTTCAAATCCTCCATGCCGGAAATCCTCTGCAACGTCGACCACACCGTTGTTTCGGTCGGCCCGTATACATTGAACAATGCCCGGCAGTCCTGGCTTAGCCGTCGCGCCAGTTCCCGGTCCAGTGCCTCACCACCCACCACAGCAGTCATCCCCGCCAATTGTTCAGCCGGCAGCTCATGCAATAACCGCCAGCCTGAGGGTGTTGCCTGAATCAGATCCACTTCATAACACTGAATGAGTGCCGCCAACGCCTCACTGTCCCGGCGGACGTGCTCCTGTGCCAGGATCACCGTGGCACCGGTTGCCAGCGGCAGACACAACTCCAGCCCGGCGATATCAAAAGTGATGGTCGTCAGCCCCAGAACCCGCTGAAACCGTGGCAATTGCTGCTCCATCGCCGTCAGGAAATTAGCAAACTGTCTTCGCTCCACTACCACACCCTTGGGTTTTCCGGTCGAACCGGAGGTATACAGGCAATACAGCAGACTGGCTGGAGGATGCTCAACTGCCGGATTATCATCCGCCAGCGCAGTCGCTTCAGCCATGGCGACAGACCAGATAACGGAGTTGACCGAAGTTGGCAGTGTCTCGGCGGTCAACAACAGTGCCGGAGCAGCATGTTGCAGAATATAGTCGAGCCGCTGCGGTGGATGATCCGGGTCGAGGGGCAGATACGCAGCCCCGGCTTTCTGAATTGCCAGTAACGTCACCAACAATGCATGACTGCGCGGCAGGCAGAAAGCCACCAGTTGCTCCGCTCCAATTCCCTGTGCCAACAACCAATGCGCCAGCTGATTGGCCTGGCGGTTGAGATCCTGATAGCTGATAGCCTGCATCTGCTCGCCGCCATAGACCTGCGCCACCACAGCCGTGCCATGGGGTTGTCGTGCTACCTGTTGCTCAAACCGGCACAAAAAATCCTCCGTCGCGGCAATGGCTTCAACGGCAGAACTGTCAGGCACGGTCATCGACGGCAACTGATAATGACCGATAGGGGCATCCGGCTGTTCACAAATCTGTTGCAGCAGCGCCAGATAATCCGCTGCCATGGCATCGATCCGGGGGCGGTCAAACAGATCACTGTTGAACTCTATCTCCATTTGCAAATGCTGCTGACGAAACAGATTCAGACTCAGTTCGAACTTGGCACTGCGGGCAGCAGTGACCACCTCCAACTGCAGACCCGGCAGGGTCAGCTGTCGCTGCCCGTGATAATCGGACTGATAATTAAACAGAGTTTGAAACAACGGTGGCCGGGCCAGATTGCGTTCCGGCTGCAACGCCTCCAACAGTGACTGCAACGGCAGCTGTTGATGTTCCAGATCCTGCTGAAACCTCTCATGGCACTGAGACAACCACTGGCTGAAAATCGCTTCCGGGAGTACTACTGCGCGATTAACCAGAGTATTCACGAACAATCCAACCATCTGCTGACTGGCCGGATGATCGCGGCCGGCGACCGGTACACCGATACCGAAATCGGTTTGTCCGCTGTAGCGCCACAACAGCAGCCGCCAGGCGGCCAGCAGCAACTGAAACGGCGTAACCCGCAATTGTCTGGCGCATCGATCGAGAGCCTGGGTAACCGAGTCATCCAAACGATGTTCCCAAGTCTGACCAGAATCCGTCTGCTGATCCGGCCAGGGATTCACCGTCGCCAAGGCCAGCTCGTGTGGCATACCATGAAGACGCTGAAGCCAGTATTGCACAGTCATCTGATCCCGATCCCGGCCGTGTTCATTTGATTGCCAGGCCATCCAATCAAGAAAATCCGGTCGCACCGCTGCCGGTTTTTCAGCGACTCCGCTCTCCGCCTGTTGATACAGGGTCAGAAAATCCTGCACCAGCAGCCCCATAGACCAGCCATCGGTCACCAGATGATGCAGGTTCACCAGCAACCACCAATGACCAGATTCTCGCGCAATCAGGTCTACGTAAAACAACCGCCCGGCTGCCGGATCAAACTCTCGGGTCAATGCCTGATCAAGCACAACCGCAGCATCGCCGGAATCAACCATTTGCAGCACCTCGGGCAACTGAATCAGAGGCTGCTGCCAGACCTCGCCATCTGCCTCAAACATCCGACAACGCAAAATCGGATACCGGCCCAGCAAACCATTCACCGCCGATTTCAGAGCCCGATGATTGACCGGCCCCTGCCCATCAAACAACTGCGTCACGTGATAACTACGACTGTCCGGCTCCAGCTGCTGCAAAAACCACAACCGCTTCTGCGCCGGCGACAACGGCACCGGCTGATCAGAATCTGTCCGCAGCGGGCAATCGATTGGGTCCATTGCGGTGGGTATCCCTTGAACAATGCCATTCATGCCAGTCGCTGAAGTGGGTGTCCCCTGAACAGCATCAGCCGAAGTGGGTGTCCCCTGAACGTCTTCTGAAACTACGGTGGGTGTCCCTTGAATAGCATCAGCTGAAGTGGGTGTCCTCTGAACGTCTTCTGAAACTACGGTGGGTGTCCCGTGAACAGCATCAGCCGAAGTGGGTGTCCCCTGAACGTCTTCTGAAATTACAGTGGGTGTCCCGTGAACAGCATCAGCCGAAGTGGGTGTCCCCTGAACGTCTTCTGAAACTACGGTGGGTGTCCCATGAGCAGCTAAAGTGGGTGTCCCATGAGTGGTCGGGTTTTGTTGATCCAGCCAGGCTCCAAGTTCGGCGGGTGTTGGCAGTTTGGCCAGTTGTTTTGGGCTGATGGCCAGCCCGGCTTTTCGGGCGCGGGCGATGAGTTGCAGGCTCAGAATGGAGTCGCCGCCCACCTGATAAAAGTCAGCATCGGCGTCGAGGCCAGGTTGCCGCAGGATGTCCCGATACAGTTCCAGCAGGGTTTCGACGGTGGCCGACGTCGCTGGCTGCGGCCACAGGGTTGCCATGGCTGCCAGGGTTGAATGGGCACTGATAGCCGCCGGCGACAGTCGAACTCCTTGTCTGGCTGCTAAACCGATCAGTTGCAGACTCAGAATGGAGTCGCCTCCGAGAGCAAAAAAGTCATCATCGGCGGTCACTGTTTGCACACCCAGTATCTGCTTCCAAAGTTCGGCAAGTTCCGTCTGTGCCGGTGTCCCAATAGAGGTCAGTATCCCGGCAGAGGTTTCGGCTTTCGATTCGGGCAGTGGCCATGGCAGTGCCTGGCGGTCAATTTTGCCGTTATCGTTCAAACCTATATGATCGAGCAGGCACCAGCGGTCCGGCACCATGTAATCTGGCATTGCCGCCTGCATGGCCTGCTTCAAAGCATCCAGTTTTAAATCTGCCGGTTGGAGATAGGCTACCAGCACCTGACGGCCGCGATCCTGCCGGACCATGACCAAGGCATGCTCTACCTCGGATCGGGACAACAGCCATTGCTGCACTTCGCCAAGCTCCAGCCGGTAGCCGCGATGTTTAATCTGATCGTCTGCCCGCCCGAGAAATTCCAACTGCCCGGCTCCATTGATGCGCACCTGGTCGCCACTGCGATACCAACGCCCTTCCGCATCGGTCACAAATACTGCTTCGGTCTGTTGCGGCTGCCGCCAGTATCCTTCAGCCAATTGTGGTCCCCGGATATACAACTCACCCGCCTGCCCTCTTGGTACTGATCGGCCGTGGTCATCACGAATGTCTACCACCATGCCGGGTAACGGCCGCCCCAGCGGCGCAGCGCGACCGGAATGGCCGTGCCAGCCATTCAAATCGGTACAGCTAATGCCAACGGTGGTTTCCGAGGGCCCGTAGTGATTGATGATGGTCAGCGCCGGGGCCAGTTCGCGGATCTGCCGGATCAGCTCGATATCACTGCCCTCACCCCCCAGAATCAGCCGCTGGCGGGGTAACAATCGTTCCGGAGCCTCAACACTCAGCAATCCTTTTAAATGTGATGGCGTGATTTTCAGACAGTCAGCCGGTCGCTGATGCAGAAACTCGGCCAGTGCCGGTGGATCAAAAGCCAGCTCGGCGGGCGGCAATAATAATGTCTGCCCCTGATACAAGGCTGCAAGTACCGAGGTCATGCCAAGATCCGCCGCAGTCGTTGCCAGTGTCAGCCAACGGATGTCTGGATGACCGGTATCACCCAGTGCCTGAGCGATGGCTGCGCAATAGTGATTAACCGCACCGCGACTGACCACCACTCCTTTGGGAACACCAGTGGAACCGGAGGTAAACAACAAATATGCCGGAGCTGCCGTGTTATCGATGGCATCAGGTCCGTCGGTCATGTCAGGCCCAAGCTCACCCGCAGCGCAAGGATCCACTTCATAAGATAACGGTATAAAATCAGCATTGCACCAGCCGGCCGGCCAGTCTTCGAGCAGCAGACACGGTACGGCCTGCAACGCATCAAGCTGCTCGGCCACTACGACCGCTCGGGCGTCAGCCTGAATCAGCACCACGTTCAAACGCTGAACCGGCTGACGCGGATCGAGCAATACCGTGACGATACCCCGCTGCCAGCACGCCAGCATCAACGCGACCTGCAAGGGTGAGCGCGCCAGCGCAATGCCCAGGCGGTCGCCGCGCTGCAGTTCATGCCGTTGTAACCAATGACTGAGTTCGTTCAGTCGCTGGTTCAGCCACTCCCAGGAAAGCTGTTCATCTCCGGATTCCAGGGCAATGGCCTGCGGCCGCTGCTGGCTCCACTGCCGCACCCGCGCCAACAGATCCTGTGGCGGTTGTTGCAACGGCTCGCCTGCCAACCGGCTGCGATCCTGCTGGAAGCGCCATTGCGACAACGTCAGTTGAGGGTGCGTCAACGTGCTTTGCAACAACCGCTGCATCTGCGCTAACCAACGATTGACGGTGGCAGCGCTGAACAGCTCACCGGCAAATTCAAGTTCGAGGCAGATTTCGTCCCGCTGTTCGGTTTCCACCACCCGTAACGTCAGGTCAAAACGGGCATGCTTGTGGCCTGGCTGCAGCACTTCAGCGGTGCTGGCTCCCAAGGTCAGACGCTGGCTGACCGGCAGCGCCACATGCACAAACATCACCTGGATGATGGCAGAATGCAGCGGATCGTGACGCCATTGCAGCAGTTCGGGTAAGTGTTCGAACGGCAGATCCTGATGATCATACGCGGCTGCGATCAATTGCTGACTGCGTTGCAGCGATTGCTGAAAAGACGGATCAGCACTGAGGTCATGGCGCAATACCAGAGTATTCAGCAACGGGCCGACCAGAGTTGCCAGCTCTGCCCGGCCACGGTTGGCTACCGACGAACCGATGCACAGGTCTGTCTGACCGCTATGGCGCGACAGCACCCAGGCAAAGGCCGTCTGCAAATAGATAAACAAGGTGCTGTCGAGGGCCCGAATGCGCTGACGCAACGATCGACTGAGGGCCTCGTCCAATACCAGGGTGGCAATATCGCCACGAAAATCACGCGCATGCAGCGGCTGGCGGCGATAATCCGTGGTCAATTTCAAATGCGGCGCAATGCCGCTGAGCTGCTGTTGCCAGTACTGTCGCTGGCGCTGGTAGTCGTCGCTGTGGTGCCATTGTCGCTGCCAGGCGGCATAGTCGGCATACTGGATCGGCAGTGCCGGCAAGGCAGTATCGGCCTGATACAACTCACAGAGATCATTGACCAGTATCTGCGCGGACCAGGCATCAAACGCGACATGATGAACGGTAAAAAACAGCCAATAGCTACTTTCATCGTGATACAGGCGTGCCCGGAATGGCCATTGTTGCAGATCCAGAGGCTCGGCCAGTTCGGCCTCATAACGCTGTTGCACCCAGTCTTCATCAGCAACGGCTGACAGGGCGTGTTGTTGCAGACCAGGCCAGGGCTGATCGAGCAGTTCGGCCTGCCATTGACCAGGTTCCGGCTGATGGTAGGCAGTCCGCAGTATGGTGTGTCGCTGAACCAGCCGACTCAATGCCTGTTGCAGACGCTCAGGGTTCAGTTGTGTATCAAAGCGCAGCACCGAACATAGATTGTAAAGCGCCCGCGCACTCATGGATTCGGCCATGACAAAACGCTGCTGGGCAAATGACAGAGCGCTTTGTCCAGGCATCGGCACAATTGGCAACTGCCAGCTGTCGATGCCCTGTTCAGCCAGTTTGCGGCGGAACAGCTGTTGCTGTTCTGCCGGCAGTGCCGCCAGTCGGCGGGCAATTTCGTGGGAACGTGTCTGTTTGGTCACGACAACTTATCCTTCTAATTCATTAAGCAATTGATCCATCAGGTCGAGGCGATCGTCCTGGGCATCGTGGCCGTTGGCATGGCGGGCATCTAACACCTGCGCCAGGGCGGCAATGGTGGGTGCGGCAAACAGTGACTGCAGATCCGGTCGCACCCCGAACTCTGTCTCCACCCGGCTGATCATCTGCATGGCCAGCAGCGAATGACCGCCCAGTTCGAAGAAGCTGTCTTCGGCTCCCGGACTCAGTTGCAGCAGTTCCTGCCAGATCAACGCCAGCCGGGTTTCGGTTGCGCCTTCTGGCGCCCGGCTGTGGCTTTGTACCGGCAATTCATCGAGTTCCTGCAACAGTACTTTGCGGTCGATTTTGCCGTTGCTGTTGAGGGGCAGTTCCGGTAGCGGAATGATGGCCGTGGGAATCATGTAGCCCGGCAGGCGGTTTTGCAGTTCTGCCTTAAGCGGCTCGGTTTGCAGCAATGCGGCGGCATCGTCGTGTTCAGCGGTGACCCAGGCCAGCAGACGCTGCTGTTCATCGGTTGCCACTACGGCTTCCTGTACCCCGTCACACTGACGCAAAGCGCTTTCGATTTCGCCAAGTTCGATACGGTAGCCACGTACCTTGACCTGGAAATCCCGCCGGCTCAGATACTGCAACGAACCATCCGCCAGCCGTCGCACCAGATCACCGGTGCGGTACATACGCTGACCATCCTGCTGGAACGGGTCCGGCAGAAAAGCTGCCGCCGTCAGATCCGCGGCATGGTCATAGCCGAGCGCCACTCCCTCCCCGGCAATGAACAGTTCACCCACGGCACCGTCCGGTGCCGGCTGCAGATCGGCATCGAGCACATAGCAGCGATTGTTCATCAACGGCCGGCCAATCGGCGCAATACCCTGGATAGCATCATTCAGGGGCTGACTGGTCGACCATACCGTGGTTTCGGTTGGGCCATAGGCATTTATCAGCTGTACGCCCCGGGCCATGAGAGTCCGGCTCAGCTCTGCCGACACCGCTTCACCACCGATCAGACCTCGTATTGGTGGCCATGCTTCGTCACCATCGGCCAGCAGAATCTGCCAGCCTGCCGGTGTGGCCTGCATGACCGTCGCCTGGCGCAACAGCGCCATGAGTTGCCGGCCATCAACAACCTCGGCACGGTCGGCCATCAGGATTGAAGCGCCGTGCAGCAACGGCAGGTAGAACTCCGGTACGCTCATATCGAAGGATGCCGTCGTCACCGCCAGCCAGGTATCGGCCGATGACAGCGGTAACACTTCCGCCAGCGCATGCAGAAAATTATTGAGATTACGCCGGCTGATCATCACGCCCTTGGGTTGACCGGTGGAACCCGAGGTATAAATGATGTAGGCCGGTTGCCAGGGATCGCGTCGTACCTGCGGGTTGTGCTGCCACTGCGAAGGAACGTCGTCGAGTGACCACTGGTCCAGCGGCCAGATCTCTGCGGCGTTGCCATCATCCTCTATCGCTGCCAACCGCCCGGCCAGCGTGCTTTCAGTCAGAATCAGTTCGGGACGGGCGTGGCGGCAGATGTAGTGCAATCGCTCAGCCGGATGGTCCGGGTCCAGGGGAATATAAGTGGCGGCAGCCTTTTGCACGGCCAACAGCGCAATTTGCAGCCAGGGACCACGATGAACGGCAATCGCCACCCGCTGCGGACGTTGTGAACAGGCCAGCAACCGGTGCGCCAACTGATTGACCCGTTGGTTCAGCTGCTTGTAGCTCCACGACTGTTGACGATGAATCAGAGCCACGGCATCCGGGGTACGCGCCACCTGTTGCTCAAAGCGGCTGATGGTGTCTTCCTCGGGATCCAGAGACACGCCTGCGGGATTCCACTGCAACAACCGGGTCAGGTCTGCGGGTTCGTGGAGGGTTAAAGCCGCCATGGGCTGTTCCGGCGCCGACAGCATCTGATCCAACAGCGCCAGATACTGGCGCAGGTAACGCTCGGCCGTGCTTTCAAACAACAGATCGGTGTTGTACTCCAACACCGCACACCAGCGCTCACCACGCTGTTCAAATTGCAGACCAATATCCGCCAGCGCGGTGTGATCGTCACTGTCGATGCGCTGTAACGGCATACCGGCAAACTCGCGTGACTCGTGGTTGCTCACCTGTATCAGGTTGAACATGGCCTGGAACAGTGGCGAACGGGCCGGATCGCGCGGTACTTTCAACAGCTCCACCAACTGCTCAAACGGCAGATCCTGGTGTTGCTGTGCGTCGATCAGCACCTGACGCAGCCTGAGCCAATGTTCGGCGACGGACTGGCTCGACTGTATCGGTGCCCGAATGACCTGGGTCGAGGCAAAGAAACCGATCAGTTGTTCGGTGTGGGGCAGCTGCCGGTTGGCCACCGGCACTCCAAGCCAGACATCCGGCTGCCCGCTGTAACGGGATAACAACCGTTGCCAGGCGCTCAGCAGTGGCACCATCGGCGTCAATGAATAGCGCTGACAGACTTGTTGCAGCTGCGCTATCTGTGGTGCCGATAATTCCGACCGCAGGCGACGACCATGATGACTCTGTTGCGCCGGTCGCGGCAGATCCAGCGGCAAGTCCAGTACCGGTACCTCACCCGCCAGCTGGTGCAGCCAGTAGTCACGCTGCGCGGCCAGGCGCTGCTGGGCAACATCACTGCGCCACCAATGGCTGATATCCACAAACTGCAAGGCCAACGGTGGCAATGGTTGATCCAGATACAGCGCTTCCAGCTCCTGCACAAATACCTGCAACGACCAGGCATCGGCCAGCAAATGATGCATATTCAGTTGCAGTATGGTCTCGTGGTTCAGACGATACAGATCCAATCGCCACGGCGGACCGGAACGCGGGTCCAGTGGCTGATCAGCAGTCGTGGCGAGTACGGTCGGCAAGGTCTCCGCCGTCACCTCGGTCTGATGGATATGCAATGGCAGTTCGATCTGTGCCAGCAGCTGTTGCACCGGACCGTCAGCCGTTTCGTCAAAACGGGTTCGCAGACTGCCCTGACGTTGCACCAGCGCCACTAATGCCTGCCGCAATCGCGGAACATCGAGCGTACCACGCACACGCATGGTCAGATTTAACTGATAAGCCCGGCCGGCACCGCTGAACTGTTCCAGAAACCAGAGCCGCTGCTGGGTTGGGTGCATGGGTAGCGGTTGCAGCGCGGCCTCGTCTTCCAACGCGCTGATCGTCATACTTTGCCCGGCCTGTTGCAGCTGCTCGGCCATGGCATCCAGCCGTGGGTGGGTAAATACCGCCGCCAGCGGCAGGGTCACTGCAAACCGCTCCGCCACCCGGCTGACCAGGCGAGCAGCCAACAGGGAATGGCCTCCAAGGGCAAAGAAATGATCATCCGCGCCGACGTTTTCACAGTTCAGTAGCTCACTCCAGATGGCGGCCAGACGCTGCTGCCACAACGTCTGTAGCGGTTGTCGTTCGGCAGTCGTCCGGTCACTCATCTGCGGTTGTGGCAGTTGCCGGCGGTCCACCTTGCCGTTGCTGTTCATCGGCAACTGCTCAAGCCATTGGTAATGCGCCGGCACCATATAATCGGGCAACGCCGCCGTGAGATGCGCCTGCCAGTCAGCAGTGGTCGTCGGCGCGCCACTCCAATAGGCCACCAGACGGGCATCTTCGCCCTGACCCCAGAGTCGCACAGCGGCGTTGTTCACGCCTTCAAGGCTCAGCATTCTGGCCTCGATTTCACCGAGTTCGATGCGGAAGCCCCGTAGTTTCACCTGAAAATCGATGCGTCCCAGATAATCCAGGGCTCCGGCCGCATTCATCCTGACCCGGTCACCGGTCCGGTACATGCGCGCGCCCGGCTGTTGGCTGAAGGGATCCGGCAGAAACGCAGCCGCAGTCAGATCGGCGGCCCGATAATAGCCACTGCCCAGATTGTCACCACTGAGATACAGCTCTCCGGCCACCCCCTGAGGCACTGGCCGCAGGGCCTGATCAAGCACGTACAGACGGGCTCCCTGACCGGCATAACCAATAGGCAGTATGTCCTGATCGACCTGCTCGACCGGGTAATAACTCGCAAATACGGTAAATTCGGTCGGGCCATAGGCGTTCAGCAGCCGCCCGCCGCGCGCCAGCAACTGGCTGGCTTGTTCGGCATACAGCGCTTCGCCACAGGCAATGAGTTCCATGCCATCAAAACGCAGTCCGGTATGAGCCAGCAACAAACTCCAGGTGGCCGGTGTGGCCTGTAACAGATGGATATCCTGGTCGCTGACCAGCCTGGCAATGGCAGCCGGATCTTTGACAGCAGCGCTGGAGGCAATGACCACATGCGCGCCGACAGTCAGCGGAAACAGCAGTTCGGTAAAGGCGATATCGAAACAATAAGTGGTGAGCCCCAGCACCCCCTGACCCGCCTGCAAATCCAGCTGATGGGCCAGATCAGCAGCAAGGTTATCGAGGTTTCTACGCTGAATGGACACGCCTTTGGGCTGGCCGGTGGAGCCAGAGGTATACAGCACATAAGCCGGCTGAGTGGCACTGACCGGGGTCGCCTGCCAATCAAATCGCTCATCGTCGCCGGCCCAAGGCGACATCATCACGACCGCCGGGTACCAGTCACTCAGACGCTGGCGCAGACTGTCATCGACGATGGCTACGGTTACCGCCGCATGTTCCAGCACATAGGCTGCCCGCTCACGCGGCCATTCCGGTTCCACCGGCACGTAGGCAGCGCCGGCTTTCAGCACCGCCAACATGGCTACCACCAGGGTGACCTCACGTTGCAGGCACAAGGCAACCCGATCTCCTACACCGACGCCCTGTCGGTACAATGCTGCCGCCAGGGCATCACTGTGCCGGTCCAGTTCGGCATAACTGAGTTGATGCGCCGGCCCAATCACCGCCACGGCATCGGCATTTGCCTGCACCTGACGGACAAACCGCTCCAGCAATGCCGGCTGCGGTAACGACGGCTGATCATCGGCAACGGTATTCAAGGTTGCGGCATCCTCCAGTCGCAAGTGTCCCAGACACTCATGGGGATGAGCCAGCAACTGGCTGACGACATCGATGAAGTGCCGGGCCATGGCGTTCATGCGGGCAGCGTCAAACAGATCGGTGCTGTATTCCAGCTGTAGTTGCTGGCCAATGATATCGAGCTTCACATCGCACATGGCGGTGTCGGGACGGTTATCCAGTACCTCAACGTCGATATCCGGTAGCGCGAAGCCACTCAATGCCGGTTCCGGCAGATAGTTGAACAAGGCTTGAAACACCGGATTATGGCTGAGTTGACGTGGCACACCGAGCTGTTCGACCAGATAATCAAACGGCAGTTGCTGATGCGCCTGAGCGGCCAGCATCTGCTGCTGCACGCTGTCCACGAGTTCGGTCACGGTCATGGCCGGCGACAATTTCGCCCGCAACACCAGGGTATTCACAAAACATCCCTGCATCTCATGGGTGTCCACGCTCTCGCGGTTTGCCACTGGCACCCCGATCAGCAGTTCCGACTGGCCGCTGTAATGGGACAACCACAACTGATATGCCGCCATCAACACCGCAAACCGCTGATCGCCGCGGTACTGCTGCTGTAATTGCTGTTGCAGGGTATCGCTCAGCGGCAGTTGCAAACGCCGGCCATGACCGGAAGGGCGCTCTGGCCGTGGACGATCCGCCGCCAGCGTCAGCACCGGCCATTCACCACTCAGTTGCTGCTGCCAGAATTGCAGGGCACCGGTCATCGCCGGTGATTGCATCCACTGCAGCTCAGCCACTGCGTAATCGGCGTACTGCAGCGCTGCCGGTACCGGTTCGGCGTCCGGCTGACGATAGTACTGACAGAATTCCGCGATCAGCTGTTGCAGGCTCCAGGCATCGGCAATGATGTGGTGGCAACACAGCGACAGCACACACTGCTGATCCGCCGTCTGTATCAGCGCGATGCGGATCAATGGTGCCTCATCCAGTTTGAAGGGCTGTTGCGCCTGCTGCCGCAGCAGCGACTGCAAACGCGCAGCTGGATCAACCTCGCCACGCAGATCCAGCTGCGTCAACGGCAGGGTCAGATGCGGCGCGATGTGCTGACAGGGCATTTCTTCGATAACGACAAAACCGGTGCGCAGAATTTCATGACGCGCCAGCAGTTGATTCCAGGCGGCTTCGATGCGTTGTGGCTGTACTTCCCCGGTCAGCCGTACTGCGGCTGCGAGATGCCACACGGCGCTGTCAGGTTCCAGCTGCTGCATGAACCACATCCGCTGCTGAGCATAGGACAACGGAATTCGCGCGCTGCGATCCACCTTCTGCAACGTCAATCGTGCAGCCTCATGCTGGTGGCTCTGCAGCCAGCCGGCCAGCGCGGCAATGGTCGGATGTTCAAAGATCACCCGCAGTGGAACCTCCCGTTGCAGCTGACGACTGAGCTGACCGCTGACCCGGGTGGCCAGCAAAGAATGACCACCCAGTTCAAAAAAGTCTGCTGCGGTACCCACGTTGTCGAGTCCGAGCACGGTTTCCCATACGCTGGCAATGGTCTGCTCCAAGGCATTGGCAGGTGCCACATACTCGGCCTGCTGTACCGCATTGAAATCCACCGCTGGCAGAGCCTGGCGGTCAATTTTGCCGTTGCGGTTACGCGGCAGCTGAGCCAGCGCCACAAATGCAGCAGGGACCATGTATTCCGGCAGGCCGGCGGCGACAAAATCCTTCAGTACCTGCCAGCTCCCCTGCCCGGCCAGTTCTGTGCGCGCCAGTTCACCGGGAACCCCCAGATACGCCACCAGCAGGGTACCGCGCTGAGTGTCTTCGGTGGCCAGCACCACCACTTCCCGAATATCCGGAAACTGTGCCAGCCGGGATTCGATCTCCCCGAGTTCGATCCGGTAACCACGTACCTTGACCTGATAGTCCACCCGACCAACGTACTGTAGCCGGCCATCTTCAAGCCAGCGCGCCAGGTCGCCGGTGCGGTAGAGGCGCTCGCCGGCATTACTGAACGGATTGGGAATGAATGCAGCGGCGGTACGGGCCGGATCATGCAGATATCCCCGCCCCACACCGGTACCGGCCACATACAACTCACCAATGGCGCCCACCGGTAATGGTTGCAGCTGCGGACTGAGCAGATACAGCCGGTTGTTAAGAGTCGGTCGGCCAATGGGAACGTGAGCCAGAGCAGCATCCGTTAGGGCATGAATAGGATAGAACGCCACGTCATCAGAACACTCCGCCGGACCATAGGCATTCATCATCGGAATCTGCGGATAACGCTGACACCATTGCCGCGCCAGCGCCGGTGGCAGAGCTTCGCCCGTTGGCAGAATCCAGCGCAGTGTATCGACCGATGTTGATTGCAACAGCATGCCCTGCATCAGCGCTGGCACCGGTTCAAGAACGGTAATGCCCTTATCGTTGATGGCCGGTACCAATCTGGCCGGATCCTGGCTGATGCAATCAGGCAATATTTCCACCCGAGCGCCAAGGAGCCCGGCAATCAGCAGCTGCCAGACGGAAATGTCAAAACATTGATTGGCGGTCTGGGCAATGACATCGGTGGCGGTCAGTTGCAGCGGTTCAAACTTGCCCAGCATGTTGTTAAGCATGCCCTGGCGGGTAACCATGGCCCCTTTTGGGGTACCGGTGGAGCCAGAAGTGAAAATGACATAGGCCAGTTGCTGCGGCTGAGCACTCTGTACCGGGTTTTCATATCGTTGGGTTGGCGCGCTGTTGGCGTCATAGATCAATGTCTCCGGACACGCTGTGATTCCCTCAAGCGCCCGGGTCAGTAATGTCTGATATGTCGCCGGTGCCAGCACCAGTGCGGTACGGCTGCGGGCGATGACCGTTTGCAGCCGCAAGGGCGGATGTTGTGGGTCCAACGGCAGCCAGGCGGCACCGGCCTTGAGAATCGCCAGGATCATCACCAGCAGGTGCCGGTCACGGTCGGCCAGCACGGCCACTACGCTATCTGCACCGATACCCTGTTGTATGAGAGTATGGGCCAGCCGGTTGGCGCGCTGGTTCAGTTCGTCATAACTGAAACCGGCATCCTGATCATGCACCGCCGGCTGGTCGGGGGCGGCCGTCACCTGCCGTTCAAACAGGGTGACATAGTCATCGCTGATGGCAGCGCTTGCGCCTTCGCCCCAGCACTGCTGAGCTGACAGCTCCACGGCGCTCAACATCGGCAGCGCCGATAGCGGTGCCGATTGATGACTGTCCAGCAATGCGTCACTGTCCAACAAGACATCAGCCAGGCCCAGTAACAGGGACTGATAGTGCGTCAGCATGGTAGTAACGGCGGCGGCGTTGAAATCCGTGGTCTGATAGGTCAATTGCAGGTGTAACTGCTGACCGGGAATGATGACCACCGTCAGCGGGTAATTGGTATGGGTGCGATTGGCAGCCTGTTCGATGATGAATTCCAGATTCTCCTGTTTCAGTCCGGCATCCATGGGCGCGTTTTCGAACACAAACAGACTCTGAAACAAATCCTGCTTCGGTACCTCGCTCCACTGTTGTATATCCGCCAGCGCGCTGGTTTCATGATCCCGCAGGGTCAGGTTTTCCGCCTGCAAGGCTTGTAGCCACGGCTGCGCCGACTGCTGCGGATCAACCCGCCAGCGTAATGGCAGCGTATTAATAAACAGACCGACGATGGCTTCCATGCCCGGCAGATGCGCCGGGCGACCGGCCACCGTGACCCCGAACAACACATCCTGTTCACCACTGTAACGCGACAACAATAGCGCCCAGGCTCCCTGAGCCAGGGTGTTGACGGTAATGCGGGCACTGGCGGCGGCCTGTTGCAGGCGTTCGGTCTGGGCAGCGCTCAACGGTTGCACCACGTCACACACCGGTACCTCGTCTTCATAGGCCATGGCTTCCCGTATGCCAAGGGATGTTGGGGTGTCAAATCCCTGCAAGCGCTGTTGCCAGAAATCACGATGACCGTCCGCCGGTTGCTGACCCAGCCAGTGGATAAACTCTCGATAACGCCGTGGTGCCGGCAACTCCAGCGTTTCGCCACGGCAAAAGGCGCGGTAATAGTTGAGAAAGTCCATCATGATGATGGAGAAACACCAGGCATCCATCAGGATATGGTGATAACTGCGGACAAACTGCCATTCGTGCTGCGCCAGCCGGATCATCCGTACCCGCATCAGCGGTGCCTGGGTAAAAGGCAGCCCCTCACGGCGTTCCTGTGCCAACAGACTTTCCAGTTGTTGCTGCTGTTCGCCGTGATTCAGATGCCGCCAGTCGAGCCACTCAACGGCCAGCGGCCGATGCTTGAACACCACCTGCAGCGGTTGTTGCTGCTGCTTCCAGACAAACGCTGTGCGCAGCAATTCATGGCGCTGCACCACTGCCTGCCAGGCACGCTCGAAGGCTTGCTGATCAAGGTTCTCCATGACCATGACATGGCGGTATTGCAGCAGATACATGCCACTGCCTGGGTTCATCAGGCTATGAAACAGCAACCCTTGTTGCATGGGTGCCAGCGGATACACTGCTTCGATGTTGTTGGCCAGATCCCGTTTTAAACGGTTGTGCGATGGCTGGATCGGGCGGTTCATGGTTGTACCTCGTATGCGGGAGTGGCGAGTAATTCTTCCAGCAATGCGTTGAATGCATCGTCATCAATGCCGGCATCGGGGAAATCAATCGCCGTGGCGCGGCCGTTATGCTCATCCAGGCAATGGTCGAGCAGATTTTGAAGGTGTTCGATAAACCGTTGCGCCAATGCCGGGGTGTCGGTCAATGCGGGGTCCTGACCGGGATAACACCAGTCAACCTGAAGACAGCCGTCAACGATCAGGGCGTTGATATCGAGCCGATGGGAACGCAGATTTTGCGGCGCGCGCATCCCGGGGCACCACAACTGCGCCAGCTGCCACAGACCATCAGCAGCAGCGACAGGTTCCCGGCCCAGGTAGTTGAACGTCACCAGCGATGAATCCGGCCAGGACTGATCAGGGCTCCGGTCAGCCGCGAGATAGCGCCAGAGACCATAGTCGAGACCGTTGCCAGGGATCCGTCGCAGGGTTTCCTTCACGCTGATCAGCGCGGTGGCAATATCGTCCGATACCGTAAATGCTTGCGGATAACGACTGGTAAACCAGCCCACCGAGCGGGACAGGTCAACGTCCGTACCGGGCATTTCGCGGCCATGGCCTTCCAGTTCGATCACGACCTGATCACTGCGCAGCCACTCACCGAGCGCCCTCACCAACGCCGTCAGCAGCAGTTCCGGCACTTGAGTGCGATAGGCCCGATGCGCCTCACTCAGCAGTTGCCGGGTCCGTTCAGCATCGAGATGGACCAGGCAGTGACGGCTGTTGGCATAGGTATTGGTCGCTTCAGCTGTAAAGCCTTGAGCATTTAAAACTTCCGTGGACATCAGTGTCTGGCGCGTCCAGTAATGCTCGCTGGCTGGAGGTAGCCGGTCAGCAGTTTCCTGCAACCGCTGCTGCCATTGGTCTACATCAATCGTGACCGGAGCCAATGCCGATTGCTCATGGCCTCGATACAGATGGGCCAGTTCATCCAGGACGATCTGCCACGAGACTGCATCGATAATCAGGTGATGGGCACAGGCCAGCAGCTGCCGGGTGGCTGGAAAATAGACCAGCCGGATCAGTGGGGCCTGCGACAGCTTGAATCCTGCTTGCAGTTCAGTGAGCAGGGTTTCATCAGGCTGACGCCCCTCTTCCATCACCAGCACTGCCTGCCAGTCCGGCTGCCAGGGCTGGTAGCATTGCCACCATTGCTGCCCATCGTGTTCAAAGCTGAGTCGCAGCGCGGCATGCCGCTGTACCACCATTGCCAGCGCCTGTCGCAGGCGAGTGCAATCAATGGTTTCGGTACATTGCAGCCACAGGGACTGATGCCAATGTTGCGGCTGCGGTTGCGACTGATCAAAAAACCATTGCTGGATCGGCGTCAGCGCAAACCGTTGCGATGACACCACAGCGGCGGTTTGCGCCACCGGTGTCGCCCCGGTCAGTGGTTCGGCCACCTTTGCCAGGGCTGCCATGGTCTGGTGTTCAAAGATGGCTTTTGGCGTCAGTTTGATCCCTGCCTGCCGGGCTTTGGCGATAATCTGCAAACTGAGAATGGAATCCCCGCCCACCTGAAAGAAGTTATCAGTGGCGCGCAAATCGGGCCGGTTAAGCACCTCGCGGGCGATGTTCAGCAACGCCTGCTCCATCGAATCGGCCGGCGGCTCTGCCAATTGCGCTACCTGTGCCAAAGCAGCCACGGTCTGGTGTTCAAAAATGGCCTTGGGCGTCAGTTTGATACCCGCCTGACGGGCTTTGGCGATAATCTGCAGTCCGAGAATGGAGTCGCCACCATGGGCAAAAAAGTTGTCATGGATGCCGAGCTGCGGGCGGTTCAGCAACGCTCGCCAGATCTCCCGCAATGTGGTTTCGGTCTCGCTCAGAACCGTGGCAGTATCGTGTTGCTCCCCTGCTTCGCCGGAGGTCTGTCCATCGAGCGTCAAACTGACGGCATCGACCGGCTGATCAGGATCCGGCAGCGCCTGCCGGTCTACTTTACCGTTGGCCAGCAACGGTATGGATTCGATCAACAGCCAGCGTGACGGCACCAGATAATCCGGCAATTGCGCCTGCATCTCGCGCCAGACCCGGCGTGCCGTGTCGGCATCGGTTCGCAGATAGGCCACCAGACGGTTCTGACCGCGCTCATCGGGTCGATTCACAACCAGTGCATCGGTGATATGTTGCTGTAGCCAGGCGCTCACCTCACCCGGTTCCACCCGAAAACCGCGAATCTTGACCTGAAAATCCATTCGGCCGATAAACCGCAGCCGGCCGTTTTCCATCACCACTTTGTCGCCACTGCGGTACCAGCGGTCAGCATCATCGATAAACCGCTGCGCCGTGAGTTCCGGTTGCCGCCAGTAGCCTTCACTGGACACGGTTGGTCCGGCAATCAGCAGCTCGCCTGGAAATCCCACGGCAACGGGATGCAGACAATCATCCACCACCCGCACCCGGACATTCGCCAGCGGCCGCCCCAGAGTCACCGGTCCGTCATCATCGATGGCATCCGCCAACACGCCGACAGTGGTTTCGGTCGGTCCATAATGATTGACAATACGCAACCCCGGCTGCCGTTCACGCAGTTGTGCCAACAGCGCCGGCGACAGCGCTTCACCGCCACACATCAGAGTGTGTCGGGGTAACAACGCATTGTTCCGGGTCGCGGCCAGCAGCCCGGCCAAATGTGATGGCACAATTTTCAGGCAGTCCACCGGATACTGTTGCAGATGGGCCGTCAGGGCATCGGCATCGTGGGCCAGTTCTTCGTCGAGCAAACGCAGGGTGCGACCGGTCAACAGTGCGCCAAACACGGCGGTATAACCAAGATCGGCACCGTTGCCGGCAAGCGCCGTGAGGCTGGCGACAGCCGGCAGCTGCAAACGCTGCATCACCGCCTCGGCATAATGGATCAGGTTGCCATGGCTGATCACCACGGCCTTGGGCTGACCGGTGGAACCAGAGGTATAAATCAGATAAGCCGGCCGTTCCGGGGCGGGTTTTACCGGTTGCCAGTGTGCCGGGGAATACACTTCAGTCCGATCGGCATTCAGCCAGCGTGGTCCTTCCGGCAACCAATCAGGTTGCGCGCCGTTGCCGATCATCAACCGCAGTCCGGCGTCCTGACAGATAAACGCCAGTCGCACCAGCGGCCAGCCGGCGTCCAATGCCACATAGGCCGCGCCGAGCCGCCAGCAGGCGAACATCCAGATAATCTGGGACAGATCCCGCCTCAGCCAGATACCAACCCGGTCACCGCTCTGGACTCCCAAGGCGGCCAGTCGACCGGCACACTCGTCCACACGGATCCGCATATCGGCATAACTGAGTTGGTCAGCGGCCATGATTAACGCGGTTTGATCACCCCGTTGCTGACATTGGCCCAGCCAGGCCTGCAAGGCACTGTCATGGGTTAAGGATAAGCGCTCACCCAATAGCTCTGAACACTGTTGCCCCGTGGTCAGGGTCAGCTGCGGCAACGTCTGCTGGGGATCACGCAACAACTGCTGCACTACGGTATTCATCATCGCCGCAATCACAGTGACTTTTTCCGCTGTGAAAACCTCCCGGTTGTAGCGCCATTGGCCGGTGAATGCCCGTCGGTTATCAACGATGACCAGGTTCAGTTCATGGGCTGCGCCCCGCTGCCCGGCCATAATTTCCTGTTCAATCAGGGCCTCTTTCAAAGGTTCCGGGCGTTCGCTGTTGAGGGTAAACATGTGCTGAAACACCGGGCTGCGTCCGGCCTGTCGGGGCAGATCGAGCTGTTCCAGCAACTGCGCAAAGGGATAACTCTGATGCTGCATGGCAGCCTGTACCTGCTGCCGGACATGCGCTGCCCAATCGGCAAATACAACACCTTTATCGAGCTGACAATGCAACACCAACGGATTGACCAGATAACCGACCAATCGCTGATGCGCCGGTTTCAGACGCCCCGACCCCGGTGTACCGATGACAAACCGTGATTGCCCGGACAATCGGCCGAGTAACCACTGAAATGCTGCCAACCACCAGACATAGGGTGTCACACCAAGCGTCTGGCATTGTTGTCGCAGACGCTCGGAATCAGTCTCAGACAGGGTAAACTGCAGCTCGCCACCGGCTTGCCCCGTATGGGCGCTGGCCGGCTGATCCACGGGTAATTGCAATTGCGGTACGTCTGCCAGAGTTTGCAACCAGAACTGTCGTTGCTGATCAGCCTGACGCAAAGCGATTTCCTGTTCCGCCAACCAATCCTGATAGCGGTAATTCGATGATAATGACGGTAATTTTCCGGTTTGTATGGCAGTTAACCATTCATGCCGGAGGTGTTCGAACGACATAAAGTCTGCGGCGATATGATGCGCCATCAGCAACAGGTAGCTTTCTTGTCCGTGTGGTTGTTGATGCAGCAATAAATGCGCTCGACAGATATCACCCACTTCCAGCCGGAAAGGCTGATCCGCCAGGTTGGCCAGCAGCTGATGAATTTCCTGCTCGTGCAGGCCTTTGACCCGATGGATCTGCAGCTGCGGCCGACAGGCCGAACCGCCCTCCTGCACCACTTCACCATCCTGTTCGACATAGGCACGGCACAGAATGGGGTAACGCTGCATCAACAGGTCAAAGGTACTGGCAACGACATCCGGCTGCACATGAGGCTGCAACTTAACGGCATAGGCCATGTTGTAAGCATTGCTGGTCGGATTCAGTCGATAGAGGAACCATAACGCCCGTTCATTGGCACTGAGCGCGCGCGCCTCGAATGTCTCTGGGTGCCGTTGCAGATAGTCAATCAGAGCGGGTTTGTGGCTGCGAATGTCGGCCAGCAAGGCATCATCCATGGCCTCTTTGGGGGCTTGAAAACGCAGGCTTTGCTGTTCCACCCAAAGACGAATATTCAGTCGACGACAGCGGTTGATCAGTGAAACCAGCATCAGATCTCTCCCTCGACCATGGCTTCTGTCTGATCCGGTTCAGGCTGCGCAAGCGCCGCCGCAACGGCTTGCGCGAGGGCGCTGATGGTATCGCTTTGCCAGATCAGTTCGGAGTCAATATCCTGCGGCAATGCCTGACTCAGGGCTTCGCTCAGAGTCATGGCATCCACTGAATCCAGGCCGCTCGCAGACAACGGCTGCCCGGTATCGATACTTGTCAGCGGCAATTGCGTCTGCTGTGCGGCCCAATGACAAATCCAGTTTTCGATCGCCCCGGCAGTCACCGGAGCCGCCAATGTCGGAAGCTCCACCAGTGATTCATCTTCCTCCAAAGCCGAGGCCTGCCATTGCCGGATCACTTTCAGTTGATCGGCCAAAAATAACTCCCGACTGCGGAGTCGCTGAATTTTGCCGGAGGTGGTTTTGGCCAGCGATGCCGGAGAAATCAACACCACTGTGGACAGGCTGATATCATGACTTTCGGTAACCACCTGACGAATACGATGGATCAGTTGTTCGAGATCATGACGGCGACTGCCCTGCCGAGTGAGTTCCTGTACCAGCACCAGTTGCTCCGGCTGCCCGGATTGTTGAACGGCAAATACAGCACCACCATGATCGGTCAGATCATCATCCACTGCCTGTACGGTGGCTTCTATGTCCTGAGGAAAATAATTGTTGCCCCGCACGATCAGCATTTCTTTCAGGCGACCACTGACGTACAAGTAACCGTCCCGAATAAATCCCAGATCACCGGTTCGGAAATAACCGGACTCCGCCGCTATGGTCTGATTAAAAACCTGCTGATTGATTTCATCCTTTGCCCAGTAACCGCGGCTGACACTGGTGCCACGAAAACAAATCTCGCCAACCTCGCCTTCAGCCTGCGGTTCCAGGGTAACCGGATCAGCAATGCAGATATCAAGGCCATCATGCAGGCGACCGGAACTGACCCACTGAGCAGTCTCTCCCGACCATACCCGATAACGTTCCTGCGCGGGCGTGGTGGAAACAAACAAACAGGCTTCGGCCATGCCGTAACTCGGTTTCATTGCTTCCGCCGCCAATCCGGTACCGGCAAACGCCTGTTCAAAGCGTTGCAGGGTGGTTGCCAGAATCGGTTCGGCGCCATTGGGAATGACTTCCCAGCAGGATAGATCCAGTGATGCCCGCTGCGCCGGATTAATGCGACTCACGCAGTGATCAAAGATAAAGTTAGGCCCGCCGCTGATAGCAGCGCGGCAATCAGAAATGGTTTTCAGCCATAAATACGGACTTTGTACCACCAATGGTGGTGGCAACAGACGAACGGTTGCCCCACTCAATAACGGAGTCAGCACATAACCGACAAATCCCATATCGTGGTACATGGGTAACCAGGACACACAATTTCGCTGTGCTGAAAACCCCAGTTGCTGCTGAATCATTCGGGCATTGGCCAACAGATTGGCGTGCGACAACATCACGCCTTTTGGCATCCCCGTGGAACCGGAGCTGTACTGCAGAAACATCAGATCGTCCGCCTGTATCGCCGGCCGGCACCAGTCGTTTGCTGCTGCCATATCCCCCTGCGCAGGCACAACCGTTACTTCACACGCTAATGATTCTGACGATAACCATTCCTCGACGGTGCCAACATGCTGGTCCAGGCAAATAATCTGACGGGCCTGACAATCACGCGCCACAGCACTGAGCCTGCCCCAATCGCGCCGACGGGATTGGGGTGGATAGGCGGTTACGGCTACGATGCCGGCATAAACGCAGGCAAAAAATCCGACAATATATTCGATGCCGTTCGGCATCATGAGTACCGCCCGCTCACCAGTATCAAGCTGACGACGCAACTGCACAGCCAATGCCCTGGCGCGCTGATCCAGCTGTGCAAAAGTAATACTGCCAGACACACTCACGCCGTCGGAGGAATACTCAAAACAGGGTTTATCACCATAACCGGCAGCCTGGTTTTGCAAACACTCAATCCAGTCGACCGGGTTATGCCGTGACATGGTTCGACTCCTTTACCAAAGAGCCATTTACGACCGGTTCGGCCATTGCCACGACAATTTTCCGCTCACCCTGAAAACGATTGCGACCATGCGCCACGAGCATATTATCAAGCATCAGGATATCGCCGGACTGCCAGGGAAAACTGACTTGATGGCGCTGCAAAACCTCGCGCACGTGATCCAAGTCGGTTTCATCGATGGCCGATCCATCGCCATAATAAACGTTACGCGGCAAGTCAGCTTCATCAACAATCGACAGCAGAGTTTCGCGAACATGGGGTTGCAGATTGGATACATGAAACAGATGCGCCTGATTGAACCAGACTGTTTCGCCGGTACGCGGATGCACCGACACTGCCTGACAACGCTGACGGGTTCTCAATTCACCATCAGTCTTCCATTCAAATTCTATTTCATTAGCACGACAAAAATTTTCCACCGCTGCGGGATCGTCGGTACTGAAGGCTTTCTGCCATGGAAGGTCAAGGCCGTTACCATAATTACGAACATATAGCAGACCGTTATCGATAAATTTCCGGCGAATAGCGGGGTCGATGGACTGATACACGAGGCGACTGTCGACGATGGGAGTTTCACCTCCCTGTTCAGATGCGGTAATGCAATGAAACCAGATCTTCATCGGCCAGCTGCGGGTATACGCCTGCTCATTGTGTAACGGAATAATCTGATGTGCCGGATATTCAGTGGAGGTATACACACCCGTTCTGACTTCCGCCCGTGGAGTGGAGGCATAGTCATAGTTCAACAACTCGAAACCAAAAGACTGGGCAAACGCCTGAAAATCCTCTTCACCATCCACTTGAAAACCACGCAGCAGAATACCACCGTATTTTTCCAGGTTTTCATGGATGAGGGTATGCAACCGGTCGAGGCAGTTTTTCCATAACACTTCACTATCCGGCTTCACTAAAAAAGGTAAATGTCCTGCAAGTAGCCCTGACTGCACTGCGATCGTTTCACTTTCCGTCATTATTTTTTCCGCCTTGTATGTCTCATTGGTGAACCGCTGCAATCACGACTTTGCCCCATCACAGCAGGTTGCAAATGGTTGATATGTCAATCATCCCGATTCGAATACGGGCATATGATACATATTTGGTACCGAAACTAAATACTATTGATAATTATTTTCATTTAGAGATATGCTATGAAACGAAACGTCGGGCAAACCCGTTAAGAGGCAAACAAGAGGTATAGAGTTTATGAGTTTTGATGATCCGGATACCCACTTCGAAGTTGTGGTGAATCACGAACAACAATACGCCATTTGGCCGTCTTACAAGGACATTCCCGGTGGATGGCAAAAAGCAGGCAAAAGCGGTTCTAAAGACGAATGTCTTTCCTACATCAAGGAAACCTGGACAGATATGCGCCCCAAAAGCCTTAAAGATGCCATGGCATCTAATACTAATGAATGAGCGTGAACCATGGACAACCTCTGTATCAACGATGAGCCCCAGACCACTTCCGGCGTCGCGCTCGAAAACACGGCCGCAGCCCCACTCACCCAATTACGGCAACAATCAGAACGGAATCTTGATAACGATATCTTGCTGGAACGCCAGCAACAGCGCGAATCCAACGCCCGCAGTTATCCCCGCCGGCTACCCCTGGCGCTGGTCCGTGGTCATGGCATCTACGTTGAAGACAGCCGCGGCCAGCTGTACATCGATGCCCTGGCAGCAGCGGGTACACTGGCGTTAGGTCATCATCATCCGGACATACAGGAAGCTATCGGCCATACTTTGAATTGTGGCGTACCGATGCAGACACTGGATCTGACCACACCGGTCAAAGACGCTTTCATCGATCGATTATTTTCTCTGCTGCCGACAGGTTTACAGTCGAACAGCCGGGTCCAGTTTTGCAGCCCCTGCGGTGCGGATGCCGTAGAGGCCGCCATCAAACTGGCCAAAACCGCTACCGGTCGACAAAACGTAATTGCCTTTGCCGGTGCCTACCATGGCATGACTCAGGGCACATTAAGCCTAATGGGCAATCTCGGACCCAAGCGTCATCTGGGCACAACCGTACCGGGCGTGCAGTTTCTTCCCTACCCTCACGCCAGACGGTGCCCGTATGGATTGGGCGCTGCCGGGGTACAGGCCAGTCTCAATCAACTGGACAGCATGCTGACGGATCCGGAATCGGGCGTTCTGCCCCCGGCAGCCGTGATTGTGGAAGCGGTTCAGGGGGAAGCCGGCGCCTTGCCTGCGGATGTAGAATGGCTGCGCGGACTCAGACGACTGACCCGCCAGCACGGCATTGCTCTGATTCTGGATGAAGTACAGGCAGGAATGGGACGCACCGGTCAAGTCTTTGCGTTCCAGCACGCCGGTATCGAACCGGACATGATAGTGCTCTCCAAAGCCATTGGCGGCGGCCTGCCATTGGCACTCCTGGTGTATCACCAAGACTGGGATACCTGGCAGCCAGGTGCCCATGCCGGAACCTTTCGTGGCAACCAGCTGGCTATGGCCACCGGTCAGGTGGTGATGAACTGGCTGTACGACAAACAGCTGCACCTGCACGCCGGACAAATGGGCGAACGGCTATTAGCCAGACTGCGACAAATTCAAAGCCCGATCATCGGTGAAGTTCGTGGTCGCGGTCTAATGGTTGGTGTGGAAATCGTCGACCCGCAACAACCGCAGGATGCGCTGGGCAACTACCCTCTGGATGGCCAGCGAGCCCGTCAGGTTCAACGCCAGGCCCTGACTCTTGGGCTCATTACCGAAGTGGGCGGACGGCATGGCTCCACCGTGCGACTACTGCCACCGCTGATCATTCATGAAACCGAAGTGGACGTGATGGCCGATATTCTGAGCGAGGCAATTATGCGGGCCGAAAACCAATAACCCCTACTCGTCAATCGACTCACTCGATAATGCCGATCGTCAGAATAAGTGAACTGGTTTGATCAAAAAAAGTGAAGGCACCATGCTTGCATGGTGCCTTGTCACGGGCATCTATTTTGGCGACCCTGAACATACTGAATATAAAATCCTGCTGCCGATATTTTTTGATTCTAACGGCTGTGCATTTGAGATCGTTTCCGTCCATACTAAAAACTACCTACTGACAACCAATACCTGACATAGAAAACTGGAAACGTATTCGAGACCTCTCTGTATAATAAGACAGACCTTTACAATCTCAGAAGTGTACAGTAGCAAAGGCCAGCCCTAATAAACACATGTTGTCAAACAGGTTTTTCGATGCGTTCCTAACAAACTACAAATGCGGACGTTACATCTCATCCAATCGAACATCTGTCTAGGAAGAAAAAAATGATAGTTGGAAAACAAGAACTTTATGAAGAAGCAAAGGAATCATTAAGCAGGATGCAGAACTTTGAGGTAGCCACTCTCCCTAGAGTTGAAGATCTTGGTGCCAGGTTAAACTTTAATGAAATAGTTGAACCAGCACAAATATTAATCGATTTATACAAACGGCTATCTGTTACTGCTCTACAAGATTTTCCTGACAACGTGCTCATCAGAATTCGAGATAATTCTAACAATCATTATAATCTATTCACCCAAATAATAGAGTTTGACCTAGAACAACAAGATCCAGTTACCGCAAGAACAAATCTTATTAAGCAAGTAGTAAATACTTATCAACCTGCATTTCAGGCTCTTCATCAATATATTTCGTATTCGCTACACAGGTCTGCTGATTTTCAGCGGCTTGATTCCGACGCAAGAAAAACTCTTCAAGCAATTAAAGATAAATCCAATAAAATATCAAGTGACCTAGCCAAACACGAAGAAGATGCAAAAGCTGTTCTTGAGGAAATCCGGCGCGTCGCAGCGGAAGAAGGTGTTACAAAACAAGCGGCTCACTTTAATGCTGAATTTGAGCATCACACTGTCGAAGCAGAGCGTTGGCAAGGTTATGCAGTCAAACTAGCAATTGGCTTAGGTTTATTTGCTATCATCAGTTTGTTTTTACACAAAATCCCATTTCTCAAGCCCGAGACAACATACGACGCTATTCAGCTATCAATAAGTAAAGTCCTCATCTTCTCAGTTATGGCATATATGTTGTTTCTTTCTGCCAAGAACTTTCTTAACCACAAGCACAACGCAATTATTAATAAGCATCGTCAAAATGCGCTAATGACCCACAGTGCCTTAGTTGAAGCTTCCAGCGACGAAGGTGTACGTGACGCTGTATTGCTTCAAGCCGCAAGTTGCATTTTCTCGCCGCAATCAACAGGCTATGCAACAGGCGGCGAAAATGATTTTGCCAATCAAAAATCTATGGTCGAAATATTGTCTAGACCAACAGTGCAAGCAATGAAAGATGTTAACAAGTAGCTACAGAGAAAGAATTAATCGCTGCGCTCATAATTTTCCTGTGAGCCAGGCATTAGGTAGAAGCAAATATGCAGAATAAGCGTTCGTCAAATACTCCACTTGAGGTTTACTGGGGCAAAAACCAACGGACTTTGGATCTATCACGCATTATTCAGTATTGCATTTGCGACCATATATATTGTTCTATCTCATAAGCCGTTTACGGCACTCTGGTTACTTGCTGCTGCTCTGGCAGTTTTTTTAGTATGCTTAATTACCTTCCCTATTTATCCGCAAATAATGTTCAAGTCGTCGATTCGAACTTTAACCATCGATGAACACAGTATTTCCACCACCATCGGGTCTAAGTCAGGCAATATATCATGGAAGGATGTGGAGCTCATTGAAGACAGGAATGGCTCGGTAGTCATTACAGGAAAGAACAAAAATGCATTTATTGTCCCGCCGAGAGCGTTTGAGGATCATGAAAAACGGGCAATATTCTTACAGGATGCCAATATTTGGAACAAGACTGAAAATGCTTAACAGAGTAATTGCGCGCCAACCCAGCAGGTTGGTTTTGGTTCTCGTTTCGGTGGCGCTACGCGCCTACACTACGGCCGCACGTTGCCGCGTAACGTTTCAAACATGAACATCAAAAATATAAACAAGCAGGCAAAAATATTGATAGATGGCACTTGGCAAAATAGCGCCAAGTGGCATCAAAACTTTGATGAAGCCAGGAGGCTGCTAGAAGGTGCTTTGGCTATGGCTCCTAATGATAAGTCCACACTGATAAACTATGGAACTGTCTTATGTGATATGGGCAATCATAAAGAAGCCACCACGTATCTTAAAAAAGCGATTGACCAAGGCAGTGAAAACAAGCACGCATTTTATAATCTTGGCGTCGCTTTAATTAATTGCTCTACTCACGAAAATGCGATGGTTTATATGAAAAAGGCGAAGTCAAAAAAAGCTGGCGCCTTAACATGGGAGGCATATTTTGATCCAATGGGTCACTAAAAACCAAAGGGGCCTCAAAGAATAGGAATAGTTTTGATGCAGGTGAGGAAGCACCACTCGCAACACCGAAATTTACGGGCGTAAATGAGAATGTAAAACGGGGGCTGACAACATCCTGCGCGAAAATAGGCCATTTCATGCACCCTACTACACTTCCGGTTTGCTTCGGCACTCACGGTCACTAGGCATTTAGGAAGTTATGGAAAAATCAATAACTCTAAATATTCCCCAAGATTTGTCAGATGACGAATGGGAAAAAATATCTGAGATATATCGAAGCATGGATGGTTGGGTTGAAGGTACAAACTTTCCATACTGGTATGGTACGGAACACGAGGATAAATACATTTCCGTTTCTTATGAGCCAAGCGGCTTACTGTTCACGGGCAAAGTAAATGATGATCTTTGGGTTGGTTGGCTCACTCAAATGTGCGCGAAACTTTCAGTCGCGTTAAAAAGAGAAATTCATGATGCTACAATGTAATAAATATCCAACAATCAAAAGTAGTATCACCCTACAGACTGGACGCGCGCACGCCGCACCAAGCCGGAGTTTGAGGCTTTAATTGTATAAAATTCGGAGAAGTTAATGACGTCAAAAGAAGTAGTCATTTCATTTTGGGATGCGATGAAATCCAATGATTTTTCCAAAGCGAGTGAATGGCTTTCCGAAGATTTTGAAGGTCTTTGGCCCCAGAGTTCAGAACTTATTGTTGGAAGGGAAAATTTCACGGCAATAAATAATTATTATCCTGCGAATGGTAAATGGTTATTTGATATAAATTCTATTGTTTGCGAGAACAATACCGTTGTGACGGATGTATCAATAACTGATGGAGAACTCAAAGCGCGCGCAATCACATTTCACACAGTAGAGAATGGTTTAATTATAAAACAAGTAGAATTTTGGCCAGATGATTATCCCGCGCCAGAGTGGCGTTCGAAATGGGTCAAAAGGATCTAGGGCAACTCTGAAAAAGTACCAGCACCTGCGATAATCCAGCCACGAATTATCCAAATGGGAAATTGCTATGCCATCACTCAGCTTTTCAGATGCAGGGAGCCAAACCAAGCGCAAATAAGCTCGGCGAAAAATTTTCTGGCTAAGATGAATGCCCTACTGAGCTGGATACAGACGGAAAAACCGATTCGGTGATACTCCTTCAAATTCCTCAGAGGTCGTACCCCCTATCCGTTATCGGCCATGCTACGGATCCACTGCAGGCGACTATTTTATAGCCTCAGCGATCCCGGTATGGAAGATTCTGCCTATGAAATTGCCGCCATACACCGGCTCGCCGACATCACCCTAGTGTAGTGTCTTGAATAAAACCTATATTAAAAAAGCACCTCAAGATGTTCACAGCGAGGCGCCGCTCGCAGGCAATGGCCACTCCCTTATCAAGAGCTGGAACGAAGCGATGGGCATATTGAGGGATTCTCAAGGAGTGGGACGCCGTTGGCTGAACTTAACGTAGAGTTGCGAAGTGAATTCGGCGGCCCATTTAAATATGCGTTTTATTTGAGACACTAACTAGATACCGTTCCAGTTGAAACCACTATTCTCAACGTTCGCCATTTACTGGAAGAACATCCACCGGGTCAAAAGATCTTTGATCGCATCAATGCAGCCCTTGATAAACAAGAACTGACCTTCAAAGAAAGCACTCTCTAGGATGCCGCGTTCGTTGCTGCCCTAGCCTCGACTCAAAGCCAGAACAACATCCTGCCCCAGAGATGCATCAGATCGAAAAAGCAATGAATCGTATTCCGGAATGACATTGTATCTTGGCTTGGACAGTGCGCATAGCTTGGAAGAGAACAATCTGGAACTTAGGATGAAAACCATCACAACACAGATAAGAGCGATAGCAGAACACAGGCCCTTTAAAATCAAACGGATGTTAGGTTATAGCAAAGTTCGTTATCGCGGTTTGGCCAGGAATACGAACAGGCGGTATCTGTTGTGTATTTTTGTCAATGTAATGAATCTGAAATCGTTACCGATATAAGGTTGGTGTTCCTGGAGTCAGATTTCTGACCACGATTTAAATCATATTGGTCAAATAACAGGGCAATTATGCGCCAAGTTAAAGTTTGTTCTGAGCAGTATGAATGACTGACCATGCTTAAGGGCAGCGAAAGGTAGTAGCTCTAAAGCAACCAAGCATAAGGCTCTTTTCCATTACATACGCCAACACTGACAAATTGAGAAAAGAAACTGTTATTTTTGCACTCCCCAAAACAACTGCTATGCTTTTTTAACATGAATAAAATAGATGAAAAACATGCTACGCCTGAAGTATTGACTCTAGTTATCACCTTATAGGTACGCCAAGTCAGTGATGACTTTAGAAGTATGATGATGCTAGATAGTGAACAGGACTACATATCTTCTTAAGCATCATAATAGATTAACAAATCAGAATTTTTAGTCTGATTCAATATTTATTAATAGTACAGGGTGAATGAGAAAGCTAATCAAAATAATTCACTCTACGTTGCTGAATTTCGGAGAAATATATGTGTAGTTCACTTTTACGCAACACATTTTTATTACTTTTTATGTTTTTAAGTTTATCTTTTTTACCGACGGCTAATGCAGCACCAGTAAAAGGCTCACACGTTAAAATATATATCTCAAGTCTTCCTTATCTTTATACATCCCATGCTGTAAATGGATCACTTTTAAGACCCGCGAATAATGAACGTGGCTGGGAATACTATATGGCCACATCCCATTTTCAAATTAGCGATACCGTCTATGAATTTAAGTTACGTCAAGGTGTTCAGTTTCAAGATGGAACGCCATTTAATGCTGATTCAGTCATTGAAAATATGGAGTACTTTAAAAAGAAACCTTTTTTGTTTAGCAAAATTAACACTGTATATGACCATACGGAAAAAATTGACGATTATACAGTAAGGTTCTATTTAAAAGAAAAATACGGAACATTCCTGAATGATGTAATCTGGATTCAATTTTATACAACAAAATATCTCAAGAAATTTGGCTGGAACGGTAAAGCCACCTGCCCGAATCTGGCTGAAGCCGGTCCTTATGGATTAGGACCTTATATTCTAAGTGAAGGTTATATAGAAGGAGACAGAAAAACAGACAAAGCAGTACTAATTGCTAACCCCAACTACTATGATAAAGATCTAGTGAAAGTAGAAAAATTCACTATTTACACAAAGCTGGACTCCAAGGTTGCATTATCTGATGTCATTGAATCTGAAGGCTTTCTGGATATTATGCCAATCGCATTTTCTGACGTTAAATTAGTCAGTTCTTCTCCTTACGCCAAATTAGTGACAGGGCCATCAACAGATAATATAGCCATTCATATAAATATGGTTAATGGCAACGAAAAACTAAAAGATAAAAACGTTCGTCTTGCTCTAAACAGGGCAATAGATCAGCAACAGTTATTAACTTATGCATTTTCTGGTTATGCTCAAATAAAGCCTACGTTAGCTTCGCCGAATTTTCCTGGTGTTAAAGACGCTGTAAAAAACTTGAAGGCCTATTCAGAAGTTGAGTCACCAAAAGAAATACGGGAAGAACTGAAGAGCATCTTAGGTGGACTAAAACTTAAGGTACTAACACAAGAGAAGTTCATGTTTCTTTGGCGCTCATTAGACCGCGACTTGCGCAAAGTTGGGGTAAAACTTGATTTTGAAATTGTTGATGAGACGACTATTTTTTCACAAGTTCTGTCTACCAATACGGGTAAGAACACAAAGTCCTGGGATTTGATTGTTTGGGGTGATGATGATTGGTACTTCAATCATCCATGGGCGGCAATCTTTGTTTATCAGCCAAACAGTGTTTGGAGTACGATGCCAGCGGATCCTGTAATGGGTAAGTATATTGATGAAATGTTTAAAGAAACCGCCAACACACCACAATTCAGTGAAGTTCTCACTAAAATTATTAATCATGTATACGAAAATGCTTATATGCTTGTTGTACCGGCTCCTAACAAGGTTGTTGCAGTCAATAAGAAGGTTTCTTACACCCCATTACCAATGGCTTCTCTTCCATTATGGGAAATTGAGGTGAGTGATAATCACTGGTCGATAAAACAATAACGAAAATACATAGCCACTTGCTTAAATATTTATAAATTTATTTTTATCGAGATAGTAATATGAAAATAAAGTTAAAACTTAGAAGTCAATTGTTACTTGTTTTCTCTTTAATAGGAATATTACCAGTTGCAATTATTGCTACTATTTCAGTAATGAAATCGAGTTCAGCATTGGAAAGCAATGCACTGGAGCAACTAATAAGTTCACGAGATGAGAAAGCGAATCAAATAGAAAGCTATCTTAAGAATGCAGAGAAAGATATTTCTATCCTGTCAAATAGCAGGGATATATATGAGTTGTTCCATGCGTTGCAAGTGTATCAAGAGCTAGAAGAAATTGTTTCTGAAAATGATACGTTTGGCGTGGACAATATAGACTATAAAGGAATTTGGGAAGAAAGAAGTGAAAATCTATTAAAATATGTGGATGTTCTGGGCTATCGTGACCTTTTACTATTATCTGCCGATAAGGGGCACATTATTTATAGTGTAAAAAAAGGTGCGGAACTTGGTTTAAATATTAAAAAGAACTTTGATGAAAAAAACCCTGTCTCAGTTTTATGGAGAAAGGTGTTAGAAACAAAACGTGTGGCGTTTCAAGATTTTACACCCTATAGCTATCGGGATAATAGTCCGAGATCCTTTATTGGCGCGCCAGTGTTTAATTTGCGTGGCGATGTGGTCTCTGTCGTAATTTTAGAGCTTTCCGGAGACGTAATTAATAACATTATGTCTCAGCGTTCTGGGCTCGGAGAAACAGGTGAAACCTATCTCGTTGGTAAAGACAACTTAATGCGCTCAGACTCTTATTTGGATAGCACACGTTATTCTGTTGCTAATGCATTTGCCAATCCAGAAAGTAATAAAACAGAAAGTATCGCAATTAACGCCGCACTGTCCGGTGAAACAGGTTCAAAACTGATCAACAATTATTTAGGACATGAAGTACTGTCTGCTTATGCACCACTAGAATTTGAGGGAGCGACATGGGCGATTGTAGCAGAGAAGTCACGCGGGGAAGCTTTCGCTTCGATAAGTGAAATAAAATGGGCAATCATATTTTCAATGTTGATTACAGCCGCCATCATCATTGTAATAGGTATTGTATTAAGTCGCTCTATTACCAATCCTATTCTTAAAATGACCGAAATTGTGAATCAATTGGCAAGCGGTAATGTTCGTAAGAGAACAAATATAAAACGCTCAGATGAACTTGGAGATATGGCATCGTCGTTAGATAACTTTGCAGAAGAGCTGGAAACAGTTTTTGTTAGTAGTTTAGAAAAAATATCTGAAGGTGATTTGACAGGCAATTTAACGTCTAACGGCCAACAGGATGTCATCACCAATGCATTGATAAAAACAAATGCCGATCTAAAAAGTGTCGTTACTGATATTTCAGGTTATACCAATAGCATCGTTGAGCAAAGCAATAAGGTAATGCTTTCCAGCGAAACAATATTGTCTAATACGGCAAGTTCTGAACAATCAGTACAGTCAATTTCAGTAGCAATAGTTGAGGTAAACGAGCAAGTCAAGATTACGGCCAATACGGCTAAGGAGGCTGATGAAATGGGCCAAAAAGCGAAGCAGTCAGCGTTGCTTGGGAGTGACCTTGTTAGCAGGACCGTGTCAGCTATGAATGATATCAGAGAAGCTAGCAGTAATATTTCTTCTATTCTTTCTGCGATAGAAAACATTGCAAATCAAACGAATCTGTTAGCCTTAAATGCGGCGATTGAGGCTGCCAGAGCAGGCGAAACAGGCAGAGGTTTTGCTGTGGTTGCCGATGAAGTTCGTGCGTTGGCAGCACAAAGTACCAAAGCGGCAAGTGAAACAGCCAAGCTAATTGAAGTGGTGGTTGAAAAAACACAAGTAGGAGCAGAAGTTTCTGAAAGCTCGTCTGAGAGCCTTAAAGAAATAGTTGATTCTATTGAAGTGGTATGCGACTTGATGGGTAATATTGCTATTGCTTCCGAAGAGCAGGCCAGAACCATTGATGATACGAGTAACAATTTAAATCGTATAGCGGCTAAAAATGTTGAAACAACATCAGAAGCTAAAGAGGGCGCCGGTACTTCTCAGAAACTAACAGAGATGTCGTCTGGACTTAAAGGCATTGTGGAGAAATTTATCCTCAGTCCCGACTCTACTCATTCTAACCACGGTTTGTAAGTGTCTGGCGGGGCTTGCTACGCGAGCCTCTGTTCAGTATGACCATCGACTACCACCCCAGATATAAGTGACATCACCACACTTGAGTTGGAGCGCGGGGGGTAAATTGCCCATGCAACCAGTTAGGGGCGACTGAATGCAATAACCGTGTTGATCTATTCGGCGTTTTTAGGGGCTGTAGCCAATATTTAAAACGACTGTGATGTACGTCAAAGACAGTGCACAAACAACGGGTGCTGTAGCTCTTTTTCAGTCGCTGAATCAGCACACACCTTTCATCGAGTCGGGCATCAAGAGAGCGGTCGCCTTTTTTAGAATTTCATTCTCTTCACTTATCCGTTTGACTTGTCGCTCGAGTGCTTTAATCCGTTTTTGATCTTCTGTCATTGAATTCGCAGAGATAGCGCCACCGCTTAACTCTTGTCGAAGTTGGTGACCCCAGTGATCCATGGTTGATTTGCCGACATTCATGGCGTCTGCGGCTTCCAAAACTGAATATCCTTGATTCACAACAAGCTGGGCTAATTCTAACTTATATTCGTCACTGAAAACGACGACAAGATTTCTGACTCATACATCCACCTGTTTTCATTATGATGATAATATCACCTCTTAACAGGTGGCCAAATTCACGATGAATGGTATATCGTCTTTGAGTGGGATGATTGAGTCATGCCGACAGCCCAAAAAGAAGTTACCGTGAGCTCATCAATTAGAAACGTAAGTATAAACTTTCCGGAAGAAGGTCTCTGCACTGGGTGTGAAGTTGAGGACTTAGATGGAAATAAGTATTTGCTTAGAAAACACCCGTTGATGGCGGAATCGGTTCAGTACGGAGACCTAATTGAAGCCATGGCTGAATCGCCTGACCAGACACGTTTTATAAGAGTTATTGAAGGATCTAAAGTCACAATGCACGAATATATTCCATCCAAAGACATCATCGCACCAGCCAGCTGGTGCTGGCGGCATTCATTGTAATCTCTTAGGTGTATTAGAATTTGATAGACATAAAAGGGTTTTTAGTTGCAATTATTCCAATCGCGTTGTCACCCGGTGCAAGTTTCACTCTTGCCATCTCGAATATCTCAATCGCCGGGTTGCGAAGTGCATTCAATGTAATTTGGGGTACAGGGCTGGGTATTATCATCCATGGCCTACTCGTTGGTTTAGGCATATCTGCATTCATAGTTAAAAGCCCACTTACGATGAGTGTGCTTCAAATTATTGGCATTTTATTCTTAGGCTGGTTAGGCGTTAAGTTGATCTTATCCGGAATATCTTCTTTTAGGAAGGTAACGGTTCAAAGTGGCACACTGGCTGGTTTTAGAGAGGCCTTACTCCTAAATCTACTCAATGCGAAAGCAATAATACTGTATCTGACGGTCGTTCCTAACTTTGCGGGTACAGAGTTCATTAATTATGTTGTTTTGTCGTCTTTGCATGTAGCGTTGATGGCTGCATGGATTATAACTATTGGCTTGTTCATCAAGATTGCTAAAAAGGCAGTACGATTGAATGTGTTAAGTGGGGTAATAAACTCAATTGGAGGAGTGTTTTTAATCATCGTCACATGCAATACCGCTATCGGCTTATACAATTAACAAACACACGTAGTAGCTTGAATGGCACTTTGCTCCATTTAACGAGTCATCGGAAGTGCAAAAAAAACAACCTCATTGCGGACGTTAATGATACTTAAAGTAGGTATCCCGTTAAGTTTCAGAAGTAGAACCAGTCGACTGTTTTGGCCGTGACACTTGCTTGTATCGCTTAGAGCTAAAACCTACAATTCTCCATCGAGTGATCTTCTCATACTATGTCGGATTCATATTTTTAAACTTTATTCCAAGAGCAACAATCTGGGAGCAAAAAAACTGTAATGATAAATTTTAATGGAGTTATTGGTGTATTGGTGCTGTTAATGCCATTCTTTGGTGTCGCCCATGCCAATGAAGCGGACGGAGAAGCGCCAGGGTTTTCCCGAAATGAAGTGCAAGAAATTATCCGTCAGGCACAGGAAATTCAAACGCCGCGAGGTGTCAATGAATTGAAAGAGATCGAGATAGGCGGCGTTAAACAGTGGATCTCCGTTCGCGGACGTGACCGCCGAAATCCAGTCCTTCTTTTCATTCATGGCGGGCCAGGAACGACCGAAATGCCGGTGAGCTGGTTTTATCAATCGCCTTTAGAAGATTACTTTACCGTTGTCCAATGGGATCAACGCGGAAGCGGAAAGTCGGTGGCGTCCAACGATCAGGCAGCGGTTATTCCGACAATTACCTTTGAGCGTATGGTCGAGGATGGAGAGGAAGTTGTCTCCTATCTGCGGCGCGAATATGAAAAAGAAAAGATCTTTGTACTCGGTCATTCGTGGGGCACTTTGATCGGCCTGGAGACTGCAATCAGGCATCCCAACTGGTTACACGCCTATATCGGAATGGGCCAGGTGATCTCTACGCAGCAGAATGAGATTCTCGGTTACCAATTTGCCCTGGCCGAGGCACGCCGGAACCACAACGAGACCGCTATCGCAGAGCTTGAGTCAATTGCTCCCTATCCTGAGGAAGACGGGACTCTTTCCGTTCAGGAAGTTCTCATTCAGAGAAAGTGGGTCTCATTCTACGGCGGTATGGCCTGGGGACACTCTAATATAGACTACGAATTTGACCTGCGCACGTTATCGCCCGCGTATTCCGAGGCTGATTTGAATGCCGATAGTGAAACGGTAAACGTTGTTCTTAAGCTCCTTCCTCAGTTAGAAGGTATCGACTACCGGGATACCCGGAATCTCGACGTACCGATATTTCTCTTTGCCGGTCGCCATGATTACGCAACGCCATCTGCCGTGTCCACCGAATGGCTTAAAGCGTTACATGCCCCTACCAAACACATCGTCTGGTTTGAGCACTCAGCCCACATGATGCATATAGAACAACCGGGAAGATTTCTCTTCCACCTTATTCAGGATGTGAGACCGATCGCAGTCAAGGCCGGAGACGCTGCGCCGGAAGATGCACCAGGAGTCGGGTGGTAAATTCATTCCACACAACGCAGGGAGCTTGAGGCAGGGCTATGATAACCCCATGCATAAAAGCTCTCAGCCCTTCTGAGCGGTGCCGACAGCCGCTCATTAGAAGACGCTTGTCGCTGATCGACCTGAATCCTATCCGAGCGAGCGTAGCTTAGTCTCTGGAACATTCCGACCATCCATCCGCTAAAAAAACGGATAAAAACACTCAGAAAAACCGGCCAATTCCACAATACCGCATCAGCCAAAAACGCCACTTCCATGTATTGGCAACCTTCGCGAATTCATGCCACAGACTTGCCCTTTAAATTCAGTGATTATTTGGACTCACTCGTGATGATAGAGATGCTCCTCCCCTCCCCCAACAACACACCTAAAATACTTCGTCGACTGAATTAACGTTGTAATAATCCAAACCTAATGGCCGGAGGCCTTAATAACCTTGGGTTTAAGGATGTAGAGTGCCTAACTGATAACACTCGCTTTCAATTTTCCTGTGAGCAAAGTGTTAGCTGCTTATAGATATGGCTTCCCGGTTGCTCCAACGAGGTTCCCATGGATGTCCTGACTCGGCGGGGTGTCCAGAACGATCTGCCGAGGAACCAATCAGGTTAGACCACGATCAGAAAGCTTGATGCTTGGCACAGCCGTAGTCTCTCCGCCAGTCGTTCGTTCTGAGATATATCGCGCTGGAGGCTTGCCTACAGCCTTACGGAACATCGTGACGAAGCCACTGGCATTTTCGTAACCTAATTCCAGCGCTACCGTCTGCACGCTTTCGCCTTTAGTCAGACGTTGAAGTGCAAGGATCACATGCAGTTGCCGGCGCCAACGCCCGAAGTTCATGCCGATTTCGTGCTGTAGAAGCCGACTCATGCTTCGCTCGCTCATGCCAATGCGGGTAGCCCAATCGCCCTTCAACGTTTTATCGGTGGGGTCAGCCAGTAGCATCTCCGCAAGCCGACGCAATCGTGGATCTCGCGGCATCGGCAAATGGAGGTCTTCTACCGGAGCCACCGCCAACTCATCCAGCAAGGTGGCGATCAGTCGGTCTTCCCGACTCCCTGGCGCATACAATTCAGGAAAACCGACCACCTTCAGGAGCAACTCGCGTAGCAGTGGCGATACCGAAATCGTGCAGCAGGTTTTTGGAAGATCCGGTGCGGCATCGGGCTCGACGAATAAGCAATAACACTCCGTTTCACCCGATCCCCGGGCCGAGTGAGGCAAGTTTCCCGGTATCCATACAGCGCACTGCGGCGGCACGATCCAGACGCCGTCTTCGATTTCGCAGCTGAGAATGCCGCGAACAGAGTAAAGCAGTTGCGCTTTATGATGTTGATGACTCGCATGTTCCCAGTCCTGCGTTACCGATGTGGCACTCAAAGCGACAGCAGGCCGGGGAACATTATCAACGTCTCGGGTGGTGATCAGGTCGGTGATTGCAGTGCTGGACATAGTAAGTTCTGAACCTCAGATCGAAGAAGAGGTATCTTGGCCGAATTGAAAAATATTATGGCTAAATTATGCAATGACGTCCAGCCGCCCCCCAGGTATCTTAGGATTACCCATACTGGCCGTTCTGTTTGATGGGATCTGGGCTCCTCATGACTTGGAGAGACTCCATTTTTCCAATGAGGCATGGCTGCCAGCAATTTCTTGTTATGTTCTGTAGGAGTATTGGTATGCAGATTAATGCCTCGCAGTTCCCCCTGGTCTGGATGCGATTCAACGCGCCGGGCACTGATCCCGAAGCCTCGCCTTTTGCCGAATTCGAGGCATTGCTCGCACGTAAGGAAACCTTCGTTCTGCTCAACGACGAGGGACTTGAGAAAGGCGATCACGAACATTCGCCGGAAGAAAAGAAGCAAACCTCGCTCTGGATGAAACGCCACAAGAGCGAATTGAAAGCCTTCGTTAAAGCAGCGATCTACATTGAGCCAAATATTGCCAAACGAATGGCGACTAAAGCATTCGCCTCAGTGTACGAGAAGTTCTGGGGCTATCCTATGCTCATGGTGGCCACCAAGGACGATGCACTGACTCTGGCACAGCAGTTCTTATCAAACGAACAGGTAGATGCAAGGGCACGCTAAGCCCGACTGAAGACAAGGATGGTCTCATCAATCGCCGCCCAATTGGTTTCGGGTAAATTTGGACAGTATCGATGAATGGATGAATGGATGAATGGCATTTCACGCTGCTAGATTTCCACGACTAGCTTTTATTTGCAGGATTGGCGGCAGCTATTTTAACGATATGACTTAGGGCGGTTCTGATTTTCTTATCATAAAGGCCCTCAGCTTTTGGGATGTCAGAGCACATCGATTTTAGACGCAGGTTTGCCCACTATCTAATCCTATATGCCTGTAATTTGGGGGGTTATCCCAAACGACCATGGGCTCCGAACTATTATGTGATCGTCAACGAAGCCCCCGATAAAAACAAACTCAGCCTGCTCAATTCCCGCAACGATGGCGGGTCATTTCATGACGCCACCAGGGTGGTTTTGGGAGGGATTACCCTCCGCCGTGCGGAAGCGCTGACTATTTCTAAAGTGGTTAAAGCTGAAGGAGAAATTATTGGTCATGTTGCAATTTCTCCAGTCACTCTCTCAACTGGTGCAACTGGCTGGTTTGGGCTTGGGCCAATATCTATTCTTCCTCAATTTCAAGGGCTCGGTATTGGATCTCAGTTAATGCAGAGCGCTCTAGCCGCGCTTGAGGAAATAGATGCATCTGGCTGCGTGGTACTCGGAGGCCCTGCTTATTATGGTCGCTTGGGGTTCAAGGTTATAGGTGGGCTGGTCTTTCCCGGTGTGCCTGCAGAGTATTTTCAGGCGCTATCGTTTTCCGGTGAGTTCCCAAAAAGGGGACGTTGCTTACCATGAGGCATTCTCAGCTAAGCGTCAACAAGTCAAAGCACGCGGGTACAGCAAAATGCGCAGGTGTTTGAGGGGTTAAGTTTCTCAGAGAGATTCGTGCGATGAATGAGAAGAAATTTCCGAATAAAAAAGTCTAAAGAAAAGCTAATTTCTACAACTGGCATTGTACTTACATCTGTTTCTCTGATGAGCGATGTTCACAATACATCATTACCTATTCCAACAGTTCAGATCTGGATTTTGATGATCCCGATTATTCAAAAATGGCAATGGTAATATCCCTTGAGGCCAAATTGGCTACATTCATTGGGGGTAGAGTAAAATTGAATCGACTCCCTAGCCAATCCCTCTTCATATTATTCTTTTCTATCTTAAGGTATGCGAGAAAAGAGTCTCCAGGCCACGTCGTCCGTGGGTTTCTATTCTAGGCTATGCCGAACATACCATCCAACGAGGTAGCAATCGCCAACCCATCTTTTGCCCGCCATGAACGTATTATAGGTTACTTGATTTAACTCCATGATCTTTTATGTAACATTAAATGTATCATGAGTTGAAGCTCTTTGGTTTTAATGTTACTTTAAAAGTTACAAGAAAAGAGTATTGCGACTAAACCACAGATAGACTCATTGTAGAGAGCGATTAAATATGACAAATACTTCAAAAGCATTTTGGGAAGCACATTATTCGAAGCTGGTAAAACCTTCCAGCGGCAAGCCTTCAAAATTGCTGGAACATTTTACAGAAGGGCGTGTTCCTGCGCGCGCGCTGGACATCGGATGTTCGCGTGGTGACGATGCCATCTGGTTAGCAAAGCAAGGCTGGCAAGTCACTGGTGTTGATATTTCAGAAACCGCATTGCAGGTAGCGCGGGATAAAACGCGCGAAGTCGGCCTGTCTGGTCAGACTAATTTTGAGTGCCATGATCTGAATACCAGTTTTCCCGAGGGAGAGTTCGACCTGATTTCTGCAATGTACTTGCATTCTCCGGCTGAATATACGTTTCACCGAGTGGCAACACTACAACGCGCAGCAGCATCAACAGCCAGTGGTGGTTTGCTGTTAATTGTTGCTCATGGCTCACACGCCCCATGGTCTTGGGCCGACCCTGAATTTAAGTACCCTACTGCTGAGGAAGAGCTGAAATCACTGTCATTAGATGACACTCGTTGGAAGCAGCTTTTTGTCGGCCCTATTGAGCGCCAGGCAATTGGGCCGAACGGTGAAACTGCAACCGTCACCGATTCCGTTATCGCATTAGAACGAACTTAAAAAATGAGCGCTCACGGAGGTTATCAGATGTCATTTTTAAAGTATTTGAGCGTGATTGCGTTATCTACAATCATGTCTGTATCCGTTGCCCAAACGACCATAAAAGACGAGACCATTGCAGTGGGCAAGCAAAGTGTACGTTACTTATCGGCTGGTGATAGAGGGATACCAGTTATACTGCTGCATGGCTGGCCACAAAGTGCGGATGAATGGCGTGATGTCATACCTGCGTTGGCTGAAAAGTATCGTGTGTTTGCTCCCGACCTCAGTGGTATTGGAGGTACTACTGCGGTAAGAAACGACTGGAGTAAAGCAGCGCTTGCGCAAGATGTCCATAGGTTTGCCAAAGCGCTGAAGCTGGATAAACCACTGCTGGTTGGTCACGATATTGGCGGTATGGTGGCTTATGCTTATGCTCGTCAGTTCGCTGATGATCTTACTGCTGTTGCCATACTTGATGTACCTATTCCTGGACTCGCTCCTTGGCAAACTGTTGCCACCAGCTCTCATGCTTGGCACTTTGACTTCCATCGTCAGGAAGGATTGGCCGAAACATTAGTCGCGGGTCAGGAAGCGGTTTACATCCGTTACTTCATTAATAAAGTAGCGGCTAATCCAAAGGCCATTAGCGACGCAGATGTAGCCGTTTATGCTGAAGCTTATGGCACGAAGGAGAAACTGACAGCAGGTTTTGAGTTATATCGTGCTTTTTCACGGGACGCCGATTTCTTTCAAGCGCAGAGCTCAACACTCGATTTGCCATTGCTGATTGTTGGCGCTCAGTATTCCACGCAGGCATTGCTACCTTTGATGGAAAAGTCTTTTCGGGCGCAAGGGGTAAGCAATATAGAAACGGCTGCGATAGAAAACTCAGGCCATTGGATCAGCGAAGAACAGCCGGATAAAACTGCTGAAGTGTTACTGACTTTTTTTGAGAAAATAATATTGAGTCAATAATGAGTGTCACGGATTTTTCACAATATATATTGTGTGCTTCGGAAAAGTTATAATTTCAAGATGAAGATGAAGCGATTGTAATCTTGTGAAATTGAATAATTGTGGTCAGAGTAAAGTTAAATATCAGCAAAAAGAATCGTTACCTAATTTAGAAACTATCTGTCGACATTCAACGCATTCAATAAGGCCCATACCTTTGTGGCTGGTTGATAAATACACTTTAAATATATGCAGTATATTTTAGTTGGAAAAAGGAGTTTCCAGATTTCAACAAATCAATTTATTCCGTACGCCTTCTCCTTTTTAGAAAATTCATTTCCTGCTGTGTTCTTAGGGCGTTTTTATGTGGAGATAATTTTGTTACTTTCTTAGAGTGGGGTCTTATCAATTTTTAGAAGAAAAGTGAGCAAATAGGTTTAAAGATACAAATATAAATAGCAGTCGTGTTAAATTGTGCTTAACGAATACCAAGATAATTAGCGGAAAATCTCGCTAATTAAGAAGTTATATTGTGAAAATATATCTCTGAAGAATAAGTTATTACTTATGAGTACTGGATCTATTTTTTTATTTCATTGCTATTCACGTGGCAGACTTATTCAAAGGCATCTTCATTAAGTGATAGTTTGAGGCAAGATGCCGTTATTGATCTCATAGAGTCAGCTATATCAATACTTGAACTAAATACTCATATCGCCGGAGAACAAATTCAAACTTACGTCGAAAAAACCTCGATGTAACAAATTACGTAGCGTCTCATCTGTTTGGGAATCTGACCTTATCGCCTGCTTTGTCTAGAGAGCAAATCTCGGGTTAATAAAAGTTGCAACAAAGTGGCAATGGCGGTACAACAATGAAAGGCAAAATACGGCAATAGGCGGAAATACCTCCAACAAACTATTGTAGGGCGCATAACTTTCTACGAATAACTGCGGTTTAAAATGGGGGGATTACCATGCCAATTCAACAGTACAAAACTGCGGACCACTGTCGTGTCCGCAGTTTTAGGCGTTATGTGTAAACCAGGATTGGAGTAATGAAAATTTATCTGGATGATGAAAGAGAAACACCCGAAGGGTGGAAAAGAGTCTATTGGCCCGAAGAAGCAATCGAACTCTTAAAATCGGGGCAAGTGGAAGAAATAAGCCTTGATCATGATCTTGGCGATGACGAACACGGAACAGGCTACGATGTTGTGCTTTGGATAGAAGAACAAGTTTTAGTTCATAATTTTGTTCCACCTAGAATAAAAGTACACTCGGCCAACTCGCCTGCTCGTCAAAAAATGGAATTGGGAATCACTAATATTTATGCAAATAGTAAAAACACATAACAAGGCAATGAAAATCGGCCACAAAAACGTGAAGTGGACTCGCTAACGCTTGCCTTTTATTGCGGCGTTCAGGCTGCAGGAAGACCTCAGCGTATTTTTCTGACCGTGCTGTACGTAAAATTTCGAAGAAAGTTAAGGCTGAAAGCTATGCAGAATTCACGTAGAAGTGTATTTGGAAGGTCGTATTTTGTTCAATTTTAGAGGATGTGAAAATCTCAGAGTTTTTCTACAACCTCGTTAGGGCTCCAGTTGAATGAAATTCATACGAGTGATCTTAAAGGTATTTTTCGTATTTATATTTGTAATAGGCGCATTTGTAACTTTGATGGTAGGTTTAGATTGGTACTACCGTGAACCTCTAGAGGCGTACTGTAAAAATATTGCTGCTGATGCTACGCCGATTGAGGTATGGAATGACGCAAAAGAAAATAGCTTTTTCGTATTTTCATTTCAAGAAAGCGATGACCGGATAGCGATCTTAAATCATAAATCGTTTATCTTTCGATATCAGTGTGAAGTTAAATTTGAAAAAGGTTTGTATGCTTCATATAGCTTTATCTCTGCTGACTAGAAAATTTAATTTCCAGTACAGCCCTAACAATACATGCCAACGGAAAGTTTTACTGTGAAATAATATATGCATGAATTTGAGAACCTATTACCGATAGCTTTTATTTCTCTGTTCAGTCTTGGCGCGCTTCTGATAGCTCTGAGAGTACTAATAGCAAAAAGGATAGAGAGAATGCACCCTTATGAGTGGATAAAGCTGGGAAAACCAAAATTGTTCTCTGGCGATCCGGACGTAAATACACGTTTTGTTGCATATCTAAATAAAAAGGAATTTCACCATTTAAACGATAAAAAGTTAGAGAACATCAACCGTTTAGCCGGCATAATCTCTTGGTTAGCAATCCCACTGTTCTTTGTTGTGGTTATACTATTCTTAATTCGCTGGGGAGTTATTTAGAGTTGTGTTGGTAGAAAAACATAACAAATTTGTCCATTTGACGTTTTGGTCTACACTCCGTTTTGGCCTGGCTTCGCCACTTTACGCCAAAACTCCACTACAACCAAAACACAAATGACAAGGTCGTTAGTTTCGAAAGGAAATTTATGAGCGCAAGCATTGAATACTCAGTTATAGGCGATATTTCTTTTGATTCCTTGGAAGAAGTAAACGCTGAGATTGCTCGGATTTCAGGTGACTATGAATGGTATATCGAGCCTGCCATACTAATTGAATCTAGCGGAAGCTTAACCGGAGCTTCTAAGCTTTTTAGATTATTTGATGAAGATGGTGAAGAGCTTGACCCAGCGGATGAGTCGCCCAAAGTAATGAGCGATATCAAACACCTAATAGATGTGCTCACCGATTTTTCAGCGAGGAAAAATATTTCGTGGGAGCTAGCTATTGAAGGAACTCCAATTGGAAACCTGGCTGGTAACGGTCCAGATGAGATCCTGACCCAGACCCTTGGAGAGATGGCGACTGCTTTTGGTGGCGCTTTTGAAACAGAAGTTGAGGTTCCAGTTCAAGAGACTAAACAAAAGAAACCTTGGTGGAAGTTTTGGTAGTAAAACTAACAATCACAGGCTTGGGACTCGTTCCTCGCCCCAACTGTAGTCGTTAGGGCTCAGTAATGGCTAAGCATTTGTCAAATCTGAAAGAAGGTAGAAACTTGATTTCGATTCGTCGAGATGAAATCGACAACCGTAGAATTCAGGCATTTCTGCTCGACTACTCGAAAGAGTTAATTCTGATTAAATACGTCTATGACTTTATTCTTGACGGTTTAATGGTATTAAGGCAATCAGATATATCTGAAATAAAATCGGACAAAACTGATTTTCTGCAAACACAAATATTAAAAGAAGAGGGTCTTTATTCAAAAGTAGATTTTCATACCAAATGTGATTTGAGCAACTGGAATTCGGTATTCTCCACATTAGGCTCATCACATCGCTTTATCACTATCGAAGACGAAAATCCAGAATATCCATTATTCTATCTCGGAGAAATTCGTGACATTGGAGCCGACAGTGTATCAATTCTTGGTTTTAGCGGTGCGGCTAATTGGGATGATGAGGTATCCGAGATCTACTACGAAGACATCAGTTGTGTTCAACTTGGAAACAACTACACAAATGTATATGAGCGGTATTTCGAGAGAAATGCCTTAACAAAGCCATCAATTTGACCGCCTTAGGTTACGTACCAGGCGGCAAATTATGGCGGCATTCTATTTCAAATGTTCACGGAATGACGAAAAGGAAAACTCGTAATGTACGAATTAATTGAAGGCATAAAGCAGCCTGGCTCGGGAAAGATTGCCAAGAAGGCTTTCTTTAGGTTTGTATTGTTTATTGCATGCTTTATTACTGGATTAATCATAAGTCGGTACTTCCGAGATATTCCAGATCTACTCCAAATTACTTGGGATAATATCGGTGGTCTGATAGGAATATCACTAATTGTTATTGTTGATATGTTTAGGGATATCTGCAAACTATACGAATACAAAATAGAACAAGGCGCTGAAAAAGACGCCAACAACAGCGCCCATTAGCGAAGCGTTAGACGTAATTAAAAAGGAGAGATTAGTGCCAATTTCAGATGTGATATTTCTCGAAGGGAATGATCCTGAAGAAGTTGTGAACAGCGAAGACCCTTATTTGTTGGGTAAATGGTTCAGAGCTAACAACATAGATATGATTCCGCTTTCGAAGCTTGGTGAAATGCTTGATGTAGCAGACTACAAAGATTTAATGAAGGGGTTTCAGCCCATACACCCCCCTGAAGGTGAGGCCTTCATTCTATCATTTCCCAAAAAACTTCAAGATAAAATTCGAGTGCTTAGTGATAATGAAATAACTGAAGTAGTCAGTCAGTGGTCAACCATTGAAGAATTTGGTGGCGAGCCAGACGAGCAGTTAAAGCAGTACTTAGTTGGGTTGCAGGCTTTTCTAAATGAGAATGAAGGCTATGCGAATCTATTTCTATCAATCTAAAATCAATAGCCTAACAAGGCCAGCCACAATCGGCCGCGAAAACACGCGGCCTGGAATCGCTGAGCCTCGCTTGTGCTGGCAGCGTTAGAATTGTTTTCCTCACTTTGTAAGTGAGCATTCTGTGGCACCGACAAATCCGCGACGGTGCACAGGTAAAATCAGGAGGCATTCAACGTCAGTCGTTTGGGGCCAAGTAATCAGGAATTGGCTAAGTCCGATGGCAATTGTGATTTAGAGTTCAGCAGTTTCCCGGTCATGCCAATTCTAAGGCAACTCTGAAAAACACAAAAATCTGCGATAATCCAGCCATGATCGATCCATAGAGGAATGCATGATGTCCCAACTCAGTTTTTCAGAGTTGCCTTAGGGGGCCGAACAAGGTACGGATAAGCGCTTAGAGTCAATCCACTCGTTCCCCACCAGCAGCATTCACCCAACTGAAGAATTTTTTCGGACTCACGGTCCGGAGCATAACCTCCACTGCACGATGTTACTGCCGTGCTTTGTCGATAGCGAGATAATGAAGAATCATAGTGACATTGTTGCCACTCAGGAAAACGCAAAAATGATACTGAAATGTGACTTCGTTTATAAAAATAACATTAAAATTTGACGGCCTGGATGGTTTATTGAGATAAGACTTTAAACATTGAAAACCAGTCAGAGTGAGCCGGCAGTACACTCGGCGAAGCCATTGGGATCAGCTAACAAAATAAGGAACGTTACTCCATGTTCCAGGACATCACTGCCCTTCCCCAACCCATTAAAGACTTTATTAACCGTCAGGGTTATTCACTCAATCCATTGTGCTGGCAAGCTACCTATCAATATCCTGAAGACGCAAATGCATTTACTCCGGAACAAACCAGGCTGCATTTTTTTATATTAGAAAGCAGCGGACGGTTGTCTTTACTGAAGCGTCAGGATCGTTTGAAACAAGGCATTGTGTATGAATGTGGACCTCGTGAGGTTCATGGTGCCACAAAACCCGCCCGGCCAAGGATAAACCTGGACAAACCCGAGCCAGTCTGGACCGCAGACATTGTGGATACACTGCCATCCGGCACCCCCGGTGTGGATAATTTCGACAACCCCGATTATTTTGCTCAGTTGCGATACTGCTATCCCGATAACCAAACCAGTGTCCTGACAGACTACCTGATTACCACACCCACACAGTCCTTTCAGAATCGGCTGACCGGCAGTACTGGCAAACTGGCGTTATACGCTCCTGAGCAGATTTGCTACCAGGTTGGCACTGCGGTCACTGATGAGCAATGGCAACAGGCACATGATGCTCTTTCGCAAACTTGCGAGCAGTTGAGAGAGCAGCGCCAAAACGCAGAACCGCTCAAGAGCTGGCCCCGGGGAGTCCAGCGGCTACATTTAATTAATACCGAGTTTCTCTATCCTGGAGATCCGGAACAGATGGATCCTTCATTATTTCAGGATGACGGCTATCCAATAGAACCATTGTTCACGCTCGCTAAAACCATCTGGGAACAGCAATATCAACGCCCGGATGTTTTTACCAGACAGTTCAGCCGCAGACAAAAGACTAATTCTCAGCAGCTGTCCCGGCAGTAGGATCAGAGCTGTGGCATACTCGGCACTCTTATCCCTGTCGTTGGGCAGTGCATGGTTGATCTGATTTATCTGCTGGCCAATGAAGACTGGTTACAACCACTGTGCAGCATCGCTGAACAGCTGAAATACAACGAGCCCGCCGCCTGGGCCAGAGAAGCCGCTCTGATTGCACTGATATACCGAACCAGCAGACAACGCCCAAAAAACCAGCCTGGTAACTACTCTCCCTATTTCAACCCGCTGCAACAGCTGGGTCAGAATCTGTATCAGCTTGCCTGTTTACAACGTCAACAGGACAAAGTGTTTACCCGAACAGAGCAGAATAACCTCCTGCTATTCAAAACCCTCCCCGTACCGGCGATCACTTCCAACTGGCACTATCTACCCTCAAAAAATCTGTCAAAACCCAAACGTATTCTAAGGCTGGGGCTATTTTTCGACGGTACGAATCAAAATCGCTACAACGACGAACAGCTGCCAGACCGGGATATTTCCAATGTGGCGAAGATGCATGACTTATATCCAGAAGTTACCGTACACAAACCCTATGAGATCGTGACCACACGGCGTATTTACGTTTCTGGTGTCGGCACCGTCGATGGCTATACCATCCATAACGGATATAAAGCCAATGAAGATATCATTGGTCTTGGTTTTGGGGTTGGTAAAGAGGGTGGACAGGCTCGAATAATAAAAGCGCTGCGTGATATGCGGGAACATATTAAAAACAGCAAGTATGACGAAATCATCTTCGATGTGTTTGGTTTCAGCCGGGGCGCGGCGGTATCGCGGCATTTCGTCAATATGGTCAACCAGTGGAAGGCGGAATATCGACCTTATGGGGTATTGGCCGCTGTTGATGCCTTTCCTCAGCATCTAACTGGTCGTGTGGCATTTGTCGGGCTCTGGGATACCGTCGGCAGCTTTTACTGGCCTGGTAACGACAAACAGGGAGAGTTTAACCTGAACCTCCATGAGCACAGTGCCGAACAGGTCGTACATCTGGTCGCTGCCCATGAAGTTCGCCATAATTTCCCCTCAACCCGTATCACAGATGCTCGCAAGCATTTGCCCGCCAACTTTACAGAAACCATTGTCCCCGGCGTTCATGCCGATGTGGGTGGCGGCTATGAAAACCCGTTGCCCGGAGCGGCCACCAGTTTTGACGACTGGCGTGATTTCTACCAGGTTAAACATGTGTACGATGCCGGCTGGGATGGTTTCAGAGTACGACAGTTGCAGCGAGAGATTGAACGGCGTGGTAACACAGTGATGATGGAAGGCACGAATATTTATGAACTGACGCCGATTCATAAAGAGTTGTCTATCTATCCATTGCGACAGATGTACGAAGCCGCCATTGCTGGCGGAGTACCTCTCAAACCCATTGACCCCAGCAACCAACACTACATCATCCCTGACGACCTGGCCTGGTGTTACCGGAACTGGCAAAACAATGGCGCCGACCTCAAACAAGCTAAAATCGATCTCGCGGATTATATTCATACATCTGAACGCGGCCTCAGCCTGGTTAATACTCCCGGGATTCTCTTTAACCGCCGGCAGGTATTTCCCAACCGCCCTAAACTAGCCATACAACCAAGGAAGCAACATGAAAATGCTTAAACCCGCCATTTGGATCAGCCTGCTGTTAATCGTTATCAGTGCCTGCGAAGCGTCTGATACTTATGACTATGGTTTTGCGGAAGGCGGCATTGGGGGTCATGGTTGGCCCATTTGGGTGGAGAAACTGGTGTTTAATGAATCCTGGGGTGTCCCTGTAGGTAATTTGTCTGGCCAAACGGAAGAAGATGATAGCCCCCCACTTGGCTCTTTTGCCAACCTCGGACTCATTCCGCTACCGTACACTGTCTCGGCACGATGGTTTTCTTATCGCAACCAAACATTTTATGAAATCACCGTTGAACTCTCTAAAACCAAGCAGGAACAAATCAAACAATGGTTTCAACTGTATCCAACATCTAAATACAATCATAAATTGATTACCGGCTTCGCGGGTCAGGGAGAGATACAAATCTGGTGGAACGCAAGCTGTGTACAATCAGACTGTCCAGAAGATCATCTGGAACGACACTACTTTGAACTCACTCCTCGCATCCCGGCCACCGTGGCAGAGGGAGATCCGAGCCAGTACCGTGAGCGGACCAAAGGCGAAATAAAAGACGGCACTATTCCGGCTGAGGTGCTGGATCTATTACCACCAGAAACTGATAGCAGCGCTTTGAAATAAACCCGTAGCCGACTCTAAACCCAAGGAAAAACGAACAGATGCTTAAACACGCCATTTGGATCAGTCTGCTGTTAATCGTTATCAGCGCCTGCGAAGCGTCTGATACTTATGACTATGGTTTTGCGGAAGGCGGCATTGGGGGTCATGGTTGGCCCATTTGGGTGGAGAAACTGGTGTTTAATGAATCCTGGGGTGTCCCTGTAGGTAATTTGTCTGGCCAAACTGAGGAAGATGAAAGACCTCCATTTGGAACCATTGCCAGTTTTAATGAAATACCTTTACCTCACAGTGCCTGGGCACGATGGTTTTCTTACCGCAACCAAACATTTTATGAAATCACCGTTGGAATCTCTAAAACCAAGCAAGAACAAATCAAACAATGGTTTAAACAGTATCCAACCACAAAGTATAGCCACACATTAAGCACGGGGTTTGCAGGTCAGGGAGAGATACAAATCTGGTGGACTGCAATGTGTATTCGCCCCAGTTGCCCGAAAGACCATCTGGAAGAGCATTATTTTGAACTAATTCCCCGCATCCCGGCCATCGTGGCAGAGGGGGATCCGAGTCAATACCGCGAGCGGACCAAAGGTGAAATAAAAGACGGCACTATTCCGGCGGAAGCGCTGGATCTACTACCACCAGAAACTGCGCTATATTAATGATCACTCAAATGATAACACTGAAACATTCAACCAACATGCATAATGTTGATGAGCAATGTGTTAATGATTTGTTAGAGATTGGAAAACCTCTGGGGGGCTTTATTCCATCTTATAATCGTTGCTGATCATTTGCTTGGGGCATTGTCAACCGGTGTCGAACAGGGCCTCAAGTCGATCTATAGACAATATTCATATTAAGTATCTGAGTATATAGGTTGGAGTAATATTATGGAAAAAAATGATAAAGCTTGGGTGTCGACATTGTTGTTTATTTCAGTGCTTCTTATTTATTGTTTGGGTTTTGCCTACTTTGGGAATTTAGCTATTTTTAACGCTTGGCAGACAGCATTTCCAAAAAACGGAGAAGCTATAGAACTATTGAATTATCGATTTTGGTTTGTCGCATTATGTAGTTTGGTATGTTTTGTTGCGTTTTTTATACACATCATCATAAGAATCAGAAAATCAAATAGACAATATCGACAAAACTTAGAGAACAAAAATGATTGAGACAATAAGTATGCAATTATTGTAAGTAAACTCACAGTTTAATTTTTTAGTGTCCATTTACAGGGGGTTGTTAGTGGTATGACGATTTGTGGAGCTGTTGGGGCTAGCTTATCCAAACTGGCCAGCAGCAAGGTAAGGAGGTACATATGAATTTTATCGAACTGCAACATGATGAGTTTTCTGAACACGTAATCCAAGAGTTTTGGAATAAGGTAAAAACCATTAATAACCAAGGAATATCGCTGGAGTTTAATCGTGAAACAGCAACGTTACTTGCTCTTAAAATAGACTGGATGGCAGATTGGAAAATTCCAGCTGGAGTAAGACTTAACGCATACAAGACGATGATTAAATGGGATTATTTGGCAGACGATCCTGGAATCTCTGATGATGAGTATGAAGATATGATTAAGCAAGAAACTAATTTGATCATGCGGCATGTAAAAGCATTAAAGCCAGTGGAAATTCAGATCATTGAAAATAAACAAAGGTTAATCAACGCCTCTCAAGATGGATGAAAAAAATAAGGACATCCACAAACTTGTTGTTTGGAGAGAGCGGCACTGATGCGATCAAAGATTTTTTGACCTAATCGATGTTCCTTCAATAAGTAACGAAACTTTAGAATAGTGGTCTCATCCGGAACAGTATCAATGGTAATGCCTGCAAACCGGCGCATGGATTCAATTTCATAAAGGGAGTCTTCCCTTGCTCAGCGCGAAACACCGTGGCAGTAATGGGTGGCTTCGAGTGATATGAGTTCTTTCTTGGTTTAGGCACCCTAGCCTCCAGCGACTTGTTTTGTATTTTCAAACCAGTAGTATTGAAGTTCGAGATCATTCAGGCATTCTTATTAGGATGACCATCCTGATTTTAGGCTGTCGCAGCTAATAGTGGAACCTCCATTCCGTCGACATTTTTTGTTGCAAGCACCACGAGAATCCCCTATTACATCCGGCCAATATAAGACTCTGCACTACTACACTTTTTAGCTCGCTGTGCGCCACCATACACGAAAACGCTCTCCACTGTATGTTCGGGTGAGCGAGACCTTAGGCATCAAAACATCATGGATCGTAGATACCAAAAAAGAATGAATAGATACTGGGACAAGATGAGAGGCTATGCTTTTAATAGCTTTTCCAATCTTGACCCGAAAGGATGGTTTGATTACTGGCATTGTCATGTTGATTTTCAAGGCAAAGGAGACAAGCGACCTGAAAACCGTGAGGCTTCAATTTTCCTGGGTTATGAAATTCTAAATATGGCTGAAGATTTCAAATCCAGGGTGAGTGGGCCTATTCAAAGTTGGTGGTTTATTCACGAGCAGTCCTACGACGATGCAGTCTACCTACATAGCCCCAATGAAAATAATTCTCCATTTCCTTTTGATTTTGAGGGTGTGGTTTGGGGTAAAAATGACAACGAGGTTTTGTCTAGGCTGGTAAATCCAAAACAATTCAAAATCGGCACTCTGGTAAATGAGTATGGCACTACTTATGTAGTGGCGCCCAATACTTAAGGAACCATCTGAAAAATGGCCTATTTTCGCGAAGGACGTTGTCAGCCCCTGTCTCACCCCCTCATTTACGCCCGTAAATTGCGGTGTTGCGAGTGGGGCTTCCTCGCTTGCATTAACACTATTCCTATTTTTCAGAGGCCTCTAGATTTGCGCCAATCCCCCATCCACTTGCAAATCTGCACCTGTGATGAAGCTTGCATCAGCTGAATTTATGAATGCGACGGCTCGCGCGATCTCTTCGGGCTCTCCTAATCGCTCAAGTGGGGTTGCTATTTTAACCTGATCTAAAATATCGGTTAACGTCGAATCATCAAATCCAAATTTTTGCAAAATCGGAGTATCCGTAACGCCTGGAGATATACAGTTTACGCGAATGTTTTGCTTGCCTAGCTCTGCAGCAAATGACCGGGTTAAAGATCGCACGGCTGCCTTAGTTGCACCGTAAGCTGCCCAAACGCCTGCCCCTCGACTAGCCTGAATAGACGAAATCAGGGTGATTGCCGCGTCACTGTTAAGGTATGGCAGCGATTTCTGAACAGTGAAAAATACACCTTTTACATTAGTGTCAAAGGTGTTTTGAAAGCTTTCCTCGGTTACTTCGCTAATTGCCTCAGCCGTGGCTACTCCGGCATTGGCCACTATCACATCCAGCTTTCCCTGTTTAGACGTGCAGTCTCGGTAAAAGCTTTCTATATCCTTGACTGACGCAACATTCCCTTCAAAACCAAAATAACTGTCAGGATATTTAATTTGTAGAATATTGGGCTGACGAAATTGACGAGACAGTATGGAAACTCGATGGCCTTGCTGAAAGTAGTATTCGGCAATGGCGTATCCGATACCGGAATTACCACCCGTAATCACTATATGTTTTGACGTTTTGCTCATGTTATTTACTCTCTTAAGTCGGTTTCGTTATGTGGGGAAAGTCGATGGCTAAAGTGTGGCATCTTGGCAGAAGGTCATCTACACTATTATGGAATATATCCAATATAACGGACGAAATACCTCATGAGTCTGTCTCAGCTAGATAAACAGGATGATCTGAACTTTGATTATCTTGGCAATTTTATACGTAGTTTTCGTAGTGCGAAGGGCGAGAGTTTACAAGCACTGGCTCAACGGTCTGGCGTAAGCAAATCCATGATTGCGCAAATTGAGTCGGGCAAAACAAGCCCAACGCTAGCCGTTTTAACTAAACTAGCGTGGGCTATGGAAATTAGTCTGAGGGATTTGGTTCAACCGCCCGAAGATTCATTAAATCTTCGATCGAGTAGCCCCGATGATGACAATATTGTCAGCAAGAAAGACAGTGTTTTCGTGTGTCATTTACTTGCTAACGAACACCGGCACTTCTCGACAGAAGTATATCGTTTTTATTTTAAGTCTCCTGGCAAAACGCTGTTTTCCGCCAATACATCGGGCTCTCTAAAACACGTCTGGCTGGAAGAAGGTACATTGACCGTATATATCGCAGATAAGCGCATCCCTATCTCTCCCCAAACACTGACTACGTTTAGTGCGTCAGTACCGCACAGGTTCGAAAGCGCTACTCAGAAGCTTGCTAAAGGCTTATTCTTTGTGGCCTATTAATAAGTCAAAGACAAATTATCATGTTTGAAGCGCCTAAAGCTAACAAGCAAACCAAAGTCGTAGCACTCCGTGCTGACCTTCAAGTGAGCGAGCCCAGTAATTAGTGACGGATTATTCTCGTTGGAGAAATGAAAATGCGCACAGAAATGCCCTCAACTCTCACTGCTACTGGAATGCAAGAGGTAATGGCGCATCACCAAACGAGGCATCAGCAAAATTCTTAAAAATGCCCGCTGCAGAGAAGAATGAATATCTGTTCTAAAACGGCATTAATTTTAATGAGCTACCTAATTGGCAAAAACGTGATATCGGCGTTTATTGGGAAGAATATGAAAAAGAAGCAATAACCCCAAACACAGGTAAGGCAGTATATGCACGCGAAGCGCTTAAAAGTAGACTATGACTTACCTATGAAAGATTTATATAGTGAGTTTATATCAGGTCTTGTTGCAAAATCAGTATAAATAATGCAGCAACGGACTCACCTATGGCAAACATTGAGTATCATCATGGATAAGAACACCTCACCAGTTGGCTGGTATATCGGCACATATTTGGCTCGGTTTATCGAAATTGAAGATGAGCACAACAATGATCCAGAGGCCCGATTTGCAACGTGGGAAAACACAGTAGTAGTCAAAGCGCTTACGTTAGAGGAAGCTTTTGAGAAAGTAGAAAAAATTGGTATCGAACACTCTGAACCATATAAAGGAGGTGAAACTGGCGTTCAAGTACAATGGGAGTACCTCGGAATAATCAATCTTCTACCTATATATGAAAAACTTGAAGACGGTTCAGAAGTAATGTGGGCATCAAATTACCCCAAGAAGCTCAAAAACCTTAAATCGATGGTAAAAGATGTCAGGGCATTTAGAGAATAAACACTTAAGAAACCTCTGTTCCGTTGGTGCTTTTTTGTGGCAACTTCCACTAAAATCATCCCTTACACTCCAGCCCATACAAGGTGTTGCAAGCTTTGCAAAGCACGCATTATGCAAGAGAAGAAGCTTTGGAAAGCTCTGAAAAATGGCCTATTTTCGCGCAGGATGTTGTCAGCCCCAGTCTCACATCCTCATTTAAGCCCGTAAATTGCTGTGTTGTGATCGGTGCTTCCTCGCCTGCTTCAAAACTATTCCTATTTATCAGAGGCCCCTTTGATTTACGGTGGAATACATAAAGCGAAAAAATAGATGTCTTTTTTGTGAAAACTTACTTCGATATCTGTGGCGTTTTTCAAACCGTTTTAGTTATGCGAAGTCTTAAAGCTTTATCACCATCTGCGCGGATCATGATCCGGGTAGATGTTTCCATATCAGTAGCGCAGATTAAAGAAAGCCGATCATAGTGCCCAGTGTTCGAAGTCATGGCTTTTGGGTTTGTAATAGCCGGACATCTCTTCAAAAGACTCTCCTCCCTCAACAGCATCACTCCCCAACGAATGAATCACTCCAACTTCACGGTCTCCATGACAATTCCATCGCCCGGTGCATCTGCCGCTATTTTCCGCCCATGAGGTACTGACGGATCAAACACCATGATCTTAGTGTATTCAGACAGCGCCCCCAAGAACGCATCCACCCGACCAAGTGTGACAAAGATCTCATTTTTTATCTCATGATACCTCGCGGATACCGGAAAATAATAATGATGATGCTATCTATTAGAGCAGTAAGATAAAAAAATATTTTTTTTGCATCCAAATACACGTTTCAGTCGTTAAGTTAAAGACAACGAAATCAAACCGAAAAGGAAAAACACATGAAACGACATATGATGCTCATCACCACGGCCTTTTCTCTGCTCTCTTTGAATGCTTTTGCCGATGGTTATGGCACATCCTCCTATTCTTCCACTCATACGATGGCTAAGGCGGATACAGTCGTTATAAAAACTCATACTTCGGTCGGTGAGGTGTTTGCGACGGTAAATGGCCTGACACTTTATACCTTTAGCAAGGATGGAGTAGCAACGTCCAGTTGTTACAACGGTTGTGCCGCAAACTGGCCGCCTTTTAAAGCCCAGAAAAATGCCAAGACCTGGGGTGATTTCAGCATCATTGAACGTGATGACGGCAATTATCAGTGGGCTTACAAAGATCAGCCATTGTACACCTGGGTGGGTGATCACAAATTGGGCGACACTCATGGCCAGGGTATCGGTGGCGTGTGGTACGCCGCACAAGCAAATCAATAAAACATTCATTCCATACACGGATGTGGAGACAGGAGTTGAACGAACAGGCGCAGATAAAAGGCATGCTATCTGCGCCCGTTCAACACCCACCCGTCAATCAAGGGCTATCAATCGCACCGTGACTAATGACATAAAAACAGGAAAAAAGGTCATAACCCGCACGATTTTTATTGAGAAATTCGTTAACCCATAACCAACACTATTAAGGGTCTCTGAAGACTATCACTCAGAGACCTCCAATTGAATGTGCTTTGAAGTAAGGAGAGAGATTGAATGAAAGCAAGTATTTGTACACTGATTTTTTCCGGCACCTGTGCATTGGCACTGACGGCCTGTGGCACGGGCTCATCGGATGCTGAATCACCTGATGCAACAGGCTCGACCAAACAAGGTGTTTTCTTGAGTTCTATTAAGGGATTGCACTTTAAAACAGCGACAGAAGAAGGACTCACCGGAGATAACGGACAATTCAGTTTCAACACTGGCGAAAGCGTCACGTTCAGTATTGGCAGTATCGAGCTGGGAACTACAACTGCCGCCGAGCAGGTTACTCCGATGGATTTATTCAATATCACATTACCCAGTACGGAGGCGGCATTAAATAGCAACCTCAATGCTTTTGGAACGCTGACCAACTTTGATCGCGTCGCTAATATTATGCTGCTACTGACATCACTGGACAACGATCACAATCCGGATAATGGCCTCGACCTCAGTGGCTGGGACACCGTACTGGCCAATGCCAAACTTGATTTCAATAACAACATGGGTGATTTTTACTACAACACCTTTTTATATTTTTCAGATCGTTATGGCATTAACAAAATAGATCCGGCAACACCGTTGCAATTTCTCTATGATGCCGTTGGCATCGTCATACCGGCACATCAAAATACCGTCAATACCTCTGACATTCATAATGACGGCAGCGCAGACTCAGCAACCACTTACACGTATACAGCAAGTGGCCAGGTAGAGTCGGTAAGGAAAGACAAAGACAATAATGGTAACGACGACCGTATCATCAGCTATATGTACGACACGAATGGTATGGTCATCAGTCGAATCAACCAATATGATCGGGATGACGATGGAACCATCGACGAAATTAGTAACCAGACGTACAGCTACAATGAGATGGGTCATACGTTGTCTGATCTATATACCAGGGATTCCGATGCAGACGGTGAGAATGACTACGTCGAAAGCTATGAACATAGTTTTGTTAACGGAAAACCAACGTCTAATATTTATCAGGAAGATAAGAATGGGGATGGCACTAATGAATCCACAATCCTTACCACTTATAACTATGACGACAACGGCAGACTGATTTCGAAAATCAGGTATCAGCATACTAATGCTAATGGCGGGGCTGATAACGTGTATTCCAGCCATTACAGCTACGATAATGCAGGCAATACGCTGACACATATTTATTCTACGGACAGGGGCACAGATGGCAGGATCGACTCCCAAAGGACCTCAACCTACACCTATGATGCTGATGGTAATCGGCTAACTTATCAGCGTCAGACGGATCAAAACGCTGATGGAACAGCCGAGCGCAGTGATTTCTATAGCTCTATTTATGACAACAATGGCAACGAGTTGAGTACACATTATACAAAAGATAGTGACGGGGATGGCGACATAGATTACGTTAGGACTCACATCTATAGTTATGATGAGAATGGTAATGTGCTGACTTATAAACAAACAGTAGACAGCAATTATGATGGTATTGTGGATACCATTATCGACAAGACATATCGCTATGATGAAGCTGGAAACAAAGTCTTTGAAGAATATATGAAAGATAATGGCGGTGATGGCAGCATCAATTTTAAACAGACGTATACTTATAGTTATGACAACAACGGCAACATATTAAGTAGTGAATATACCAGAGACAACAATGTTGACGGTGTCATTGATTATACTTATCAGTATACCTATACCTATGATGACAACGGTAATCGTTTGTCCACCCTATACAATGAAGATAAAAACAATGATGGAGTAGCGGATCAGACATTTTTATACACTATGAGTTATGATAACTTTATTGAAGATGGTTTGAGTTACCTCTTGCATCACTTTTTCTATAGCTACGAAAACCCAATATATTAAACAGTGCTACGGAGCGTGAATTAAATATTGGTCACGCTCCGGTTTATTGTTCTTTTAGAGGATCTCTGAAAAATAAGAGTTCTTTATACAGGCCAACAAGCACAGCTCCGCAGTTTACTCGACTAAATAAGGATGAGAGAGGGAGCCGTTTTCTGACGTAGCTGACAAAGCCTGCGCAACACACGTCATTTTTCAGAGGTCCACTGGATGCCTGTCCATATCAAAGGTTGTTATTCATTCTGTATAACATGGCATTCTTTCATTACCAACCACACTTACAACCCAGTTCGCGCACACTTTCCCAAATATATGGTTGACCCAATACGGTGGTTGGCCGTCGCAGTCCTCAAACCACGCTATTATTGATACTGCGAGATAAACTCTTTGTATGCGCCGATATTTTTCTCATAACCTTCTTTGGAGCGGGCGCTTAGTACAAAAATGATGTAGTACTGGTTGCCATCATGATCGTAATCCTCGGCATAATATACTTGCTCCCAGTTCCCCTCCCCTTTTGGAAAACAAGATTCGCTGAAGAATGTTTGTTTGCCATTTGAAATGAGTTCACCGGTTTTGCTCACATCAACTGTGTATGGTGCAGCGCTGATAAACTGTTGTTAAGACGTCACGATGAACGCTTCAAGTGTTTGCGCTTCGGTCGATGCATCCTGGTACTCCGCATTGGCATACATGACAGCTTCAGCATTTGCGAATGTGTACTGGTCGGGCACGTGTGCATTGAATCGATAGCGGTAGCTGGATCCGACACCCTGGTGCCAGCCTTTAATCTCAGGAAGTTTGGGCCACCAGAGGAAACATATTTTGCCACTATCTTCACAGACTTGTGCTTCTTTATGAATTTCCGCCATGACCATTGAGGGAATAAAACACGATGAGTAGTAATATCGATTTCATGATTACTTCATCAGTTAAACTGATCGATTTTGTCCTGGCAGTATTTTTCAGCCAGGAGCTGTAAATGGTCGACTCGCTCCGCCAGCCAGTTCAGTTGTTCGGCGCTGATGTTGTAGTCGGGATTGTAACGGGAGTCGATATAGGCCTGGCACAGCAGTTCGAAACAGGCGCACTCATAGGGCGTGGTTTGCGGAAATGCCGATAGCAGTTCGGGTTGTAAACTGCCAGTCATGGTTCGTAGTTTTTCGAGGTCATGACTTTTGGGTTTGTAGTGAGTGAATACCAGGAGGATCATGGAATAAAGGCGTTCTGTTATTTGGTGTAGCGAGAAAGCCGCCCTGGAATTAAAACTGTTTTCGAATGAAAACTGGTAAATACTCTTTTCTTCTTTCACAGCACTTAACCAGTAATCAAAATACCCCTGAGCCTCTATTTTCCGCTCTGCCTGGGAGAGTTCTTTCGGCTCCACCAACTCCAGCTTGCCGGTGTCGTGTAACAGGATGCCTTCGTGGTAGATGTCGGCAAAAAAATACTGCCCTTTGCTCAGCCGGGCGTTCACAAAATGAATGTCTTCAGCAATCACACTGACGGGGGTTCGCACTTCCCGGCGCAAGCGGTTGTTCAGGGATTCCTTGAACTCTACTTTGCGGGCCAGGGCTCTGTTTTTGGTGATCAGCAGAAAGTCCATATCGCTTTGATAGCGATAATGCACGCCGTCGTCTTCAAGATGATCCACCCAATCACCACGGGCATAGCTGCCGAACAGGATGAGCAGTTCCGGTTTTACGGTCTCGACAATAATGGCCACAGCCCGATGCAGTTGGCGCTGTTTGTCGCTGGGGAGATGTTCAAGGGTCGTTTTCATGCCGGCATCGTAGCAAGTTAGTGACGGTGAGCCAATATGGCACATCAACCATGATTAGGAACCATCTGGAAAACCGTGCTATCGATTCACCGCTGGAGGGCTTGGCGAGCACTCATTATCTCATCAAGAGCTCAGTCATTTCCCGCTCGGTAATGGGTTTGCTGAACAAATACCCCTGCCCTGTTTCACAGCCCATTTCCAATAATCGCTGTAGTTGTTGTTCGTATTCGATACCCTCGCCGATCAGCTTTAGCTCGAGTGAGTTGGCGAGGTGGATGATGGTTTTGACGATATTTTCGCTCTGTTTGTCGTTGAGCATATCCTTTACGAATGACTGGTCAATCTTGAGTACGTCGATCGGAAAGGCTTTCAAATATGAGAGGCTGGAATAGCCGGTGCCAAAGTCGTCAATAGCAATAGAGAGGCCAAGCTCAGAGAGTTCTTCGAGGATGCCTCTGGTTTTGTCAAAATCATGCATCAGGGCGCTCTCGGTGAGTTCCAGCTCCAGCAACCGACTGGGCAGTTGGGTGGCTTCGAGCGCGGTGGCTACTTCGTCCCAGAAGTTGATGTTGGCAAACTGTTTGGCGGCAACATTGACAGAGACCCGGATACTGTGGCCCATATCTGCCCATTTTTTAGCCGCCAGGCAGCTTTTATTCAGTACCTGTAAACCCAGTTGGTTTATCAGCCCGGTTTCTTCAGCCAGTGGAATAAACTGCAATGGCGAAATCAGCTGCCCGTGTTTGTCGCGCATGCGCACCAGTGCCTCGGCACCATTGATCTGCCTGGTACGAAGGTCGTACTGAGGCTGAAAATACACTTCCAGACGGTCATGCTCCAGGGTATCCCGCAACAACAGCTCAACTTCGTGCCGCTTCAATAAATCGGTCTCAAGGTCGTGGGAGAAGAAACAGTAACCATTGCGGCCATGTTGTTTGGCCCGATACATGGCCACATCGGCATGTCGCATCATACCACTTTCTGAGCGTGCGTCGGTCGGATTGACACTGATGCCAATACTGACGGTTAAGGTGTATTCGCGTTGGTTAATGGCAAACGGCTGCTGCATACATTGGATAATGCTAGTGGCAATGGTATCAATGATGCCGGGAGACTCGATATCCGGCACTACCAGGACAAACTCATCCCCCCCGGTACGGGCCAGCGTGGACCCGACATCGACGAGTGTTTGCAAGCGTTTTGCCACCTGTTTGATCAGTACATCTCCATGATGATGGCCCAGTGAGTCATTCAAATACTTAAAATGATCAATATCAATCAGAAACAATGCGACCATCGTGGAATGGGATTCTGCAATCTGACAAGCCTGAATAATCCGGTCATGCAGTAATATTCGGTTTGGCAGGTCCGTCAGTTGATCATGGTTTGCCAAGTAACTCATTTTCACTGCCATGGCAACTGTTTCACTAACATCGTGAAATACAATTATGCCGCCAATAACGTCACCTTTTTCATTGAAGATGGGTGCTGCCGAATCCTCGACCCGATATACCACACCATCAATGCTGGTCAACTGACTATTCAATGCCATGGCAACAATACGTTTTTCCTGAATCGCCATCATCAACGGATTTATGCAGTTCTGCTGGGTATAGGCATCTTTAAGATTCATGATATCAGTGATATCACGACCAATCGCTTTGCGGGACATCCAACCGGTCATGCGCTCGGCAATGGGGTTCATAAAGGTGATCACGGCGTTGACGTCAGTCGCGATCACAGCATCACCGATAGAATTAAGGGTGACCTTGAGATGTTCTTTTTCCAGAAACAGGCTACGTTTGGTGCGATTGATTTCGGTTACGTCTACCAGCGTCAGCAGGAAACCCGACAATTCGGTATCGTTATATTTTGCCGAGAGATACACCTGAATGTCCTCTATGCCTTCATTGAAATCAGGCAGGTGAACACTGAATACGGCAGCGTCGCTGGAGTTGTGGGCAAGTTCCTGCAGTATCTCCCGCAGCAATGGTCTGGGCAATACTTTGGCGGCATCTTGTCCGACCATTGTATCGGCATCCATACCAAACCACTGGCCTTGAAAGTCATTGCAAAACAGATTTTCCCACTCGCTCGACCAGAAGGAGATAAACACCGGCAAATGGGAGACCAGATCGTTGAGGTCTTCTCTCGCCTCTTTCAATGCTTTGGCATGTTGTTGCAGCATGATCTGATTTTTTACACGCAGTTGGCACAACTGCATATCCAGCGGCTTGCTGATAAAGTCTATACCGCCCTGAGACAGTGAGTGATACTCGAATTCTGATTGACTATGAGAGGTAATAAAAATTACAGCTGAATCTTGAGTGATTGGGTTTTTCTTGAGTCTCCGGCACACCTCAAAACCATCCATGATCGGCATTTCGATATCGAGCAATACAACTGCTGGTTGATAGCGCTCAGCCAGCTCCTCGACCTCGCTACTGTATATAGTGGTTATGATGTTACCAAACCCCTTAAGCGCCTCTTCCAGAATCAACAGGTTGGCAGGCTCATCATCAACCACCAGCAGGTTAACGCGATTCTCTCTGGATGCCGAAAACAACATTTCAGTGCTCCTTTACATGTACTCCAAACACAATCACGATACCTCCTCGGTGGAATTCATATAGGCTTCCAGCTCTGTCATCAGTGCCTGGTAGTCGTGCTGCACTTGATCATATAATTCGTTGATCTGTTCTTGTTGGTTAGCTCTGGCTGCGTCCTCCAGCAGGGAAACATTACGGTGCAGCCGGACAGCACCGACATCACCTGCAAGGCCTTTGATTTTATGACTGTACTCACGCACTTCTGTCATATTGTTCTGCTCTACCATGGCATGCAGCTGATCCATTTTCTTGGGTATGGTTTCGATAAACATACGGGTGATTTTGTTGACCAGATTGTGGTTGTTCAACATGCGCTTCATCGCTGATGCACGGTCCCATACCGGCAGCTGCGGTTCGGATGGCGATTGAGTCCCGGTTATTTCCTCTTGTGCCACTGTCTGTTCAGGTGGACTCTCTGTTTGACCAATACTCTGGTTCAGCCGCTCTCCAATTGGTAACCATTTTTGCAGTTTGGTCAGCACCATTTCGTAGCCAATCGGTTTGGTCATGTAATCTTCCATACCGGCCGCAATACATTTGGCTTGTTCACCAGACATCGCACTTGCGGTCATGGCGATAATGGGAATTCGCATGAACTTCCGCCCAGCTGCACCACGCCTGATTTCCTGAGTACACTGATAACCGTCCATGTAGGGCATCTGGCAATCCATCAGGATACAATGGAGGGGTTTGTCGTTTTCGGTCAGCTGCTGCAGCTTTTCAATAGCGTCCTTCCCATTTGAGGCCGTCATTATTGTCAACCCGAGCCCATTCAAGAGCCCACAGGCCACTTCCAGATTAATCTCATTGTCATCCACAATCAGGATGACCCCTCCATTCAGTTTTACATTGGCCACTGCATCAACAGCAACAACCGTGTCCTGCTGTTGTTGATGACCAAGCACGGCCACATTGAAACCAGTCGGTGTAATGGGTTTATTTAGAGCATGCCACGGGGGCACGATATCGAGCTCTGTCAGGTTACAGAGGGCCACTAGTCGGGAGATACCCATAGATTCAATAAAGCGGCGATAACGCTCATCGGTTGCGATCAGCGACCATTCGACAATTAGTATCGAGGGGATACCTTTTTCTTCGATCTGCCGACCTTCAAGCATTAGATTGAGCTCATCATTAGGCATCACATGAGCACCATAAGCCGACAGCATGCGATTTAGCAGTTTACGGATCTCCACATTGGGTGCCATCACTGCAACGGTTTGACCCTGCAGCTCGGGATCGATTGTTTCAACAGTCGCATCGGCTTGATTCAACACAATATGGAAGTAGAAGTGGCTGCCTTTTCCCTCTTCCGATTCAAAATTGATGTCCCCGCCCATTAACCGGCAAAGCTGTTTCGAAATGGATAAACCCAGTCCCGTTCCACCATATTTACTGGAAATGGAGCTATCCGCCTGAGTGAAGTTCTGAAACAGCTGGCCTTGGTTGGATTTTGCAATGCCGATACCAGTATCACGGATGGAGAAGTCAATTCGAACCCTCCGGTCATCGGTCATAGTACTGGATGCTGAAAGTCTGATATTACCTTGATGGGTAAACTTAAGCGCATTTCCCAGCAAATTATTCAAAATCTGTTTGATACGATTGGCATCAGCAACGATATGTCGATGCTTCAAATCGATGATATCGAGAATAAACTCTATTTTTTCTTCATAGGCGCGAATGGCCGTCGAATCCACAATCGTCTCTATGGTTTGAATCAAATCAAAACGTTTGTTTTCAAATTCGAGTTTGCCGGCTTCAATCTTTGAGATATCCAGGATGTCATTGATCAGTAGAGACAAAGCGAGAGAACTGGCTTCAGCCATCTCTACATATTTCTGCTGGTTGGCTGACAGTTTTTCACGTTTAACCAGACTGATGGCACCTAAAATACCATTCAATGGCGTACGCATTTCGTGGCTGACGTTGGAAACGAACACACTTTTGAAATCACTGGCCTGCAAAGCCTGTTTATGAGCCTGCTTCAGTTCCTCAGTACGACTGGCGACTTCTTGTTCCAGGGTGACATTTGCTTGCAGAATGTCCCGTTCGGCTTTTTTCTGCTGGGAAATATCCCGTATAAACAGCGCGATTCCAAACACGGTGCCATTTTCATTTTTGATAGGCACTACCGTGAGAGATACATCTATCCTATCTCCCGAACGTCCCCGGCATCGGGTGTCAATCGGCCCAATTACTTGATGGTGAGAAGCATCTGCAATCAGTTTGCGCAGGTTGATCGTCTCGTCTTCAAAGAATAAAAACCGGCTGATCGATCCACCCGTCATATTTTCTTTGACCAATCCCAACAATCTGCTGGCAGCCAGATTAAAACTGGTCACAACACCGGAGAGATCCACACCAATAATTGCATCAGCAGAGCCGTTGATAATGGCTTCATATTCCGCCCGCAGGTACGAACTGCGAAGACTGGCGTAATAGCTACGCCAGAAAATCAGAACACCCACTATCAGGATCACAGTCAGTGCTGCGAGAAACCCAAAGTTCACCAGGCGTTTATTCCAAACCAACCTCTCTAGATAGTTGGGTGGTAAGACGATGAGTTGCCTCAGCGTGCTAGCGTTATCTGCGGACAATCGAATTTCGCGCACATATACAGGTCTACTTTCTCCATTTTTGTCAATAATGGCACCACTATCACTGTAATCGGATAATTCCAGGCTGTATTGCTGACTAAAACGGTATTGCGGATTAAGGTCACGGCTGAAACGATATTGTTTGAGAGGGTGCAGAATGAAGTAACCGTCACTATCCAGCAGCATCAGCTCAGTCTCGTCCGTTACCAGGGCCTGCACCTCCTGAAACAAACTACTGACATTCATATTCAGAACAATAAACGCGTAGCGGCTACCGTCTTCAGAAAAAATAGGAAAAATCATACGAATCGTTGGCTGATAGGGAAATTCCACCTTGCCGAATTCCTTGTTCAAATCAATACGACTCACGTACAGCTCATATCGGGACAGTTCGCCGGCATGGCGATAATAATCAGTATCTGCTTTGGATTGTAGTTGGACACTCCGACGGGTTTCTATTTTTCCTGCCAAGCGGTCAACCCGAAGCATTTCCCTTCCTTCAGGTTCGAATCTGATCACTCGCAGTTGATCAATTTCCGGGTTATTTTGAAGCATCGACACAAAGATCATTTCGAGACGTTGCTTCCATTGTTCCCACCGGGTTCCGTCCAAAGGATCAATGCCATCATTGAGTTCAGCTCTCGACAGTCCCGAAATAGGCGGGGTGCCAAACAAAAACGCCAGGTTTTTTTTCTGCCGTTCTATACTTTCCACAATGGTATAGGCAATTTCGTCTGAAACTCTGGACATTGTAGCGTCCGCTTCATGACTGGCCTGACGTTTCAGTTGAGCGTCGTACAGCATGGTGAACCCCAGCAGTACCACCGGCACGATGAATACCAGTAACCATAGTCTCCAGCTGCTTTTATGATAGCTCATGCCAACTCCTGCCCCGCCACACAGATACGGTTACGACCGGAACGTTTGGCCTGATAAAGCGCGGCATCCACCGATTTCAGAATACTCGGGATATCATACGAATTGCTTTGATGAAAGGTGAAGATTCCAATGCTGACAGTCACATGACCAAAGCTCGAGTCTTCATGCGTTATATTCAGTGCACTGATTGCCTGCTGCAATTCATCAGCCAGATGTTTCACCCCTTTCTCATCAGTATCAGGCAGAATACAGAGGAACTCTTCTCCTCCGTAACGGACAAACATATCGGTCGGGCGTTTCAGTATAGCTATGGAAGTTGAGGAGATTTGTTTGAGGCAATCATCACCATTTAAATGGCCGTAACGATCGTTGAATTTTTTAAAGTAATCGATATCGAACATAATCAGGGAAAATGGACTACCTGTTCGTCGGGCTTGTTTACAACAGGGTGGTAAGGCCGCATCCAAAAAACGCCGGTTATAGGCACCGGTCAGACCATCCACATAGGTAAAATGCATCAGCATGTCAGTTTGCAGTTTGTAAGTCAGGTGAGTCTTAACCCGGTTACGCACCGTTGTAGCATTCACAGGCTTGGTCACGAAATCTGTGCCACCTGCATTCCAGCATTCTTCCTGGTCAAAATCGTTAGTGAGTGATGTGACAAATATTACGGGTATATCCATTAGTTCAGGATCCGCCTTCAGTTGCCGGCAAGTTTCCAAACCGTTTTGATCAGACATCATCACATCCATCAGAATCAGATCCGGCTTGTTTTTAATACAAGCGTCCATAGCTTCAACACCGCTGTTAACCGCCTGGACATGACAGATATCTGCCAATATTTCTTCCAACACGAGACAGTTAATAGGCTCATCATCTACGATCAGCACCCAGGCGTCTGAAACTTCTCTGCTACGATGTGAAAATGATTTAAGCAAGTCTTCAGTACCTGGTTAAGAGCTTTGTGACAGCGGTTTTAAGGCCTTGCGGCCATAAAACACGAGTCTCCCGATTTGTTCAGTAAAGTTTAAAAATCGAAAATGCGCCACTTCAATATCAAGTCATCCCCTTCTTTCGCTGGCTGAGTACTTTTAGAATTCTGTGAACAGCATCGTCTATTTCAAACGGTTTGCCGATGTGATCGTTCATACCGGCGTCGAGACAGGCTTTGATATCATCTTCAGAAACATTAGCTGTCATGGCAACTATTGGCAGTTCTGAAAATCTCTGCGAGGCTCGTATATGCCGCGTGGTTTCCAAACCATCCATTTCGGGCATCTGCATATCCATAAGGACGATATCAAACTGTTCACCTGAGTGTAGGGTCTGCAAAGCTGACTGGCCGTCATTGGCACAGATAACCTGGGCTGATTCGCCAGACAACAATTGTTCGGCCACAAAACGATTCATTTCATTGTCTTCCACTACCAGAATGGAGACCCCCTGAAGCCTTTGACCACTTGTTATATTGTCGCGATTGGCTGACTCAGATTCTCTGGTATGGTCCTCGTTGGATGGGTCCAGCAATAAGTTACGCAAAGTATTGAAGCTCACTGGTTTAAACAATAGTTCGTCAAAATCGTTACTGGCTTTGGGGCCTATCAGGTGAGTGAGCTCACTCCTTTGACTGCTGGTGATTAACAATACTTTGGCTTCAAATGCATTGCGTACAGCACGCGCCACTTCCAACCCTGATATGTCCGGCAGCATCAAATCAATCAGCGCGGTTTTAAACGTTATATCATTGCTCAATGCTTTTTTAATGCATTCATTCGCTTCGTAACCGGAGGCAGCTTCCCAAACCTGCATACCCATTTTCTGTACTGCCTTGTTCAGAATATTCCGGGAAACCTCGTTGTCATCGACGATGAGAACATGGTCTGGCACGCCGGTGTTTATAGTATTCAGCAGTGGTTGCTCCGCCGGTACCAAAACGGCTACCGGCAACTCAAACCAGAATTCACTGCCGGCACCGGGACGACTTGAGAAATCCAGTTTTCCTCCCATGAGTTCCACTAGATTTCGAGAGATCACCAAACCAAGTCCGGTTCCACCAAAACGGCGGCTGGTCGAGCTCTCCGCCTGACTGAAACTTTCGAAGATGCGTTTCTGATGCTCCTCAGCAATACCAATGCCGGTATCCGTAACGCGGAACTGCAACCACACCTTTTGGGCATCCGCCGAAACCTGTTTGACACTGATGGTCACGTTCCCATGAGAAGTAAACTTCAGTGCGTTGCTGGCCAGATTGATCAGCACCTGTTTGAAACGCAATCCATCCACTAACACTGATTTGGGGATCTCCGGATCAATGTCGTACATTAGCTCCACGCCTTGTTTACGATGACTGCCTGATAACACAATAGTTAACTCACGAAGCATCTCATCGACATCCAAAGGGTGTGGATCGATTTCTATTTTTCCGGCTTCAATTTTGGAGTAGTCCAGAATGTCGTTGAGTAATGCCAATAGAGTGCCTGCGGCAATGTGGGCTTGGGTTACGTATTCGGTTTGCTGGGTCGTCATGTCTGTCTTTTTGATCAATTGCAGCATACCCATAACAGCATTCATGGGCGTACGGATTTCATGGCTCATGTTGGCCAGAAACCTGGTTTTGGCTGCACTCGCCGCATCGGCATTTTCTTTGGCAATCCGAAGGTTCTCTTCCACCAGCGTTTGCGAAGTTACGTCAAGATTGATGCCTGTCAGACTGATAACCGAACCATGGTCATCATGCTGCACATGAGCAGCTGATTTTATATATTTGATCCGTTCATCCGGAAACAGCAGTCTGTAGGTGATATCAAAGTTATGCGTGCCTTTTAGGGTATCCATAATCAGAGATTCCGCGCGTTCCAGATCATCCGGGTGGATCCGGTTTCGCCAGTGATCATAGGTCAGTCCCTGAGCAAGCACTTCTTTTGACTGTTCATGAATTTCAAACATCCTTTCATTCCATTGCAACCGGTCATCAATGACGTTCCAACTCCAGATGCCCAGCTGCGCAACATCAGAGGCCAACAACAAACGGTCTCTGGTGGCAAGCAGTTCTTTACGATTACGCTGTTGCTCGGAGATATCCATGGCAACGATCAAATATCCTTCCGGATTATTTTCCTGATCACTAATGGGTGTTACAACAACGGAGACTGGAATCTGTTCACCGCTGATGTTCAGATAGCTCCATTCAAGGATTTCTGATCCCTGTTGTCGTGCAACATGGGTCAGGACTTCAATATCAGTTAGCTGAGTGGAATATTCATGCTGTAATTCACTCGCCCGGTTATGGATTGCGGCGGGGTCATAAAAACGCAAGACATTTACTTTGTTGATGACATCGGTAGCTGCAATCCCCAGCAGTCTTTCGGCACCATGATTGAATAACCAGATCAAGCCTTCAGAATCAATCGCAATGATTGCGACTTCTGAGGCAGCATCCATCACCGATTTCAACAGTCGGTTGACAGACTCAAGCTCTTCAGTCCGTTCTGCCACCTTGCGTTCCAGGCTGAGGTTGATATCTCGTATCATTTCCTCAGCTTCTTTCTGCTGGGAAACATCACGCATAACAATCGAGTAGCCTGCGGCTTGTTGATCAAATCGGCCAATCAGCGAGACCGTAACAGCGATGTCTATATTGTGGCTGTTCTCGCCACCCCATTTGCATTCAAAATAATACGAGCTGTTTTCCATATTCAGACTTTCAAGGGCATTCATAAACCGTTGGCGATAACCAATAATTTCCGGCAACTTTCTCCCCAGAGCAAAATCAGCCTGAATCCCCAGTAGGAGTTCCGCGCCATGGTTCCAACTGTTGACAGTGAGATCTGTTGCTAATCCCAAATAGCCATCCGGTGACTCCTCAACAATAGATGCCATTCGGGCTTTTTCCTGAATTGCAGCCTGTCGGTTGGAGCGGCTTTGCGACCAAAAGCCTATCAACGCCGCCGCCAGTACGCTCAGAAGGCCACCTATCGACATTATTTGCCGCGTGGATGACGGGTTCAGTTGTGCAACAAACAAGGGCTTTACCGCATATGAGGCCTCCCAGATTCGACCCTCTACCAGATGACGCTCCGAAGACAGATACAAAAGCCGCTCCGGGGAACTCTCACTCTCGTAAAACACTGTCTTATCATCAGTCACGTCGCTGAGACTCAAATACTCCCGAGTGGTATCAACAGATATATCCTGCAGAACTTCGGTAATCAGTAAAGGTGCATATGACCAGCCAATGCCTTTCTGAACACGCTCCTCAACAGACGTGGGTATCACTGGCGTCTGATACACCGGCATCAGAATCAGAAATGACTGCTGTGGATCACCACTGGCCTGAACCAGCGTTATAGGCCCGGTTAATTGAATGGTTCCGGTTGTGAGAGCGTTCCAGGCAGCCTCTCTACGATTGTATTCCGACGCAATATCCAACCCTACTGCCTGGATATTGCGATCAACGGGTTCGATGTACTGAATGACATAACGTTCGGAGGTATTGGGAGCCAACTCGCGGATATTAAAATCCGGCCAGTCGTCGCGGCGGGCTTCTGACAGAAACGACTCAACCTGATCCTGAGCCACGCGCCGGATAAAACCAAAACCACGCGCGCCAGGAAAGCTTGTTTCGTAATCTCTGGAATGGGTATATTTTTTCACTCTTTCCCGACTCAGCGCATCAGCCCCAATGGCTTGAACCATGCCTTTGAAGCCATACAGACCATAGTGATACAACTGTATCCGGTCTAACACTTTCTTCACGGTCTGCTGGCGGCTCGTTTCAACAGCACTGGCAATTCTGGACTGGCTGGCGCGGCTGAGTTCGATCGTCGTTATGGCAGTGAGAGCAAGCCCCAAAATGAGACAAAACCCACTCCATTGCAACGTGGTAAGAAAGTGTTTATCGAGACGCATAGTCTACTGAACCTTATTCACCAGAAATAAAAAGATCAGTAAGAAATATAGGAGACAGATGCGAACTATCAAAGAAATCAGTATGCATCCTATCCCTATAAGGGCGATTACAGGCGCAGATATTAGCTTCTGGCCGCCATCATTATGAAAGCATAGCAACAAAATTACAGGCGGCTATCATCAATCTATTAACCCGATAAGCTATTAGGTCGGGTTGAAAGTTTCTGAAACTCGTGCGGAAAGCACCAAACTGACGACGAGCATTTGGTGCCAGCAAACATACTTTAGAAATCGATCAATCGTTTGGGTTATTCTTAACCCGGCAAGCATTTATGCCGGGTTAATCGTGTGATGCAGGAATACACCGAAATGTTGGAGCTCACTATTGGCCATAGCCAATGCGAACCCTGGAAATAAAGCAGTCCGGCGATTGGGCATTTCGCAAGCCACCGCCAGATTTCCCGTGGCAATCATCAAGGATGATCAGCACGATTTATATGATTGCCGGGTTAATAGACATTAAAGAAACCCAATAGGACTATTATTATTTTTTGAAAATTGGCTCAATTCATTTCCAGCGACCATAGCCTGCTCAACCAACTTTATGTACCGGGTTAGTTATCAAGGATACCAACAAGGCTTCTGAAAACGCTTTCTCTTCAACCACAGTAAAACCTGCGCGGCTGATCAACTTCCGCTGATGAGGATCATTCATGTCCGACAGATAAAACAAGTTGGACAGCGGATTTTGCTGCATACTTTTTAACAAAGGAGTTTTTCCATCGAGGGATTTCGGCCCGGTAAACCATGATTTTTGCCGCCAGATCTGTTTGATAGCCAGGCGCGACTCATATTCATTACGGCCAGCTGGAATAAACCTTGATTTTCGATTAAACAGCGAGCGCGCCAAAATCAGCCCAGGAAAGTCCCGACGCAGAAGATCTCCCAGACGGGTCACAAAAAAGCGGTCCTCCGATTGTTTATCCAACAAACCATATTCAAGTGCCAGCAACAGCGAAACCGCCCCCTGCTCCCTGGCCAACCATGTCTGTCTGGCCGGATTCTGTTCACGAATAAACTGTTGTAAGGCGGGTAAATCATAACGGGCATAATTACGCCAATGATTCTGACGGCTATCGTGATTGACTTTGGAGAGGCCATGACCGCGCATTTCCATGATCCAGACATCTGCCCCGGCATTCAGCAGCTGGCACAGCATCTCATGTTGTTCATACATCCAGACGGTCCGGTTTTCATACAAACCGTGTAACAGAATGACAGGCTCCCCACGGCTCAGCCCATTACGGCAAACATCCGGATGGCCCAAACGGGTAACCGCAAATTCAGCGGTTTTATCAGGGCTATTGTTAGGCTTTAACAAATATACATCTTCAGAATAGCCCTCCCAGAAATCGGCCTTAAATAATGTAACGGGAAAAAGCTGACTGCTACTTTTCATCGCAAATGAAAATCCAAAACACATCGAAAAGCTGACCATTGTCCCAAAAAAACGAGATCAACATAAGGCTTTACCATAACACTAATACTAATTTTGTATGTTTATCTTTATCTATTTCCCTCGAACAGGAGTGCGATGACAAGGTTGCACGGCCAATGGCAGCTGTATATACTTCCAATACTGTAAAAAAATTCAGGAATCCATCATGGTAAAGCTTACCGCCCGCCAACAACAGGTCTTTGATTTCATCAAATCGTATCTGGATGATAACGGCATGCCCCCTACCCGTGCAGAAATAGCCGCCAAACTCGGCTTTCGTTCACCCAATGCTGCAGAAGAACATTTAAAAGCCCTGGCCCGCAAGGGCGCAATTGAAATGATTCCCGGTGCCTCCAGAGGTATTCGTCTGCCTGAAGATCTGGATGCGGGTTTACCCGTTGTAGGCAGTGTTGCTGCCGGCTCACCGATTCTGGCGGCGGAGCACATCGAGAACCGGGTGAATTTTCCAGAAAGCTTCTTCTATCCAAAAGCCGATTATTTGTTGCGCGTAAAAGGTGTTAGCATGAAAAACATTGGTATTCTGGAAGATGACCTGATAGCAGTACACAAGACTGATCAAGTCAAAAACGGTGATGTCATTGTGGCGCGTATCAATAATGATGTAACGGTCAAACGGTTTTACAAAAGCCGCAATACTGTCACTCTGGTGGCCGAAAACGAGGATTACGATGATATCCTTGTTGACCTGAAATCAGATGACTTTGCCATTGAGGGCTTATATGTGGGTGTGTTGAGAAACACAATCCACTAGTCAGTTTTCAAAACACTTCGTTTTATGCGCTGAATATCAAAATTCAGCGCGTGTTTTTTATGCAAGCGATTTTTTATTACGTACCGACGGTCGCTTTCTGCATCGGCACCAACCTGACTTTGTTGGGATAGTCGCGTGTTATCCCCTATGTATTAATCAAACAATACTGCAAAGTTGCACGGTCATAATGCTCTGTTCGGCATTAACACAATACATCCTTAAATATTGCGTATCGCCTCTACACACTCGGTGATCAACTTCGGACCACGATAGATAAAACCGGTATACAACTGAATCAGTTCGGCACCTGCCAGTATTTTTTCTGAAGCGTGTTCGCCATTGAGAATCCCCCCAACCCCCATTACAGGCAGCCTGCCATCCAAGGCCTGTACCATTAAACGCTGGGTTTCAGTCGCCATATCAAGCACCGGCAGACCACTGAGACCTCCCTGTTCCTGCCCATGCAGCAAGTGCTTGACCCCTTCCCGGCTCACGGTGGTATTGGTGGCAATCACGCCATCGATACCATTCTTAATCAGAGTTTCTGCGATTTGTTCAATACCTGCCTCATCCATATCCGGTGCAATTTTGACGGCCAGTGGAACATATTTGCCAATCTGTTGTTGAAGATGGAGCTGCTCTTCTTTCAGTGCCGCCAGCAAACTGGACAGCTGATCGCCAAACTGAAGATCACGAAGACCCGGGGTATTGGGAGAGGAAATATTGATCGTTATGTATGAGGCATACGGATAGGCTTTACGCAAACAGGTCAAATAGTCATCCACGGCCTGCTCACTGGCAGTATCTTTGTTTTTACCAATGTTTATGCCAAGTACTCCGTCATAACGACTTTGCCGGACATTGGTAATCAATTGATCAATACCGTGGTTGTTAAAGCCCATGCGATTGATAATAGCCTCGGCTTCCGGTAAGCGAAACAAGCGGGGCTTAGGGTTGCCCGGCTGCGGCCTGGGAGTGACTGTGCCAACTTCAATAAAACCAAATCCCAGTGCCGCAAGGCCATCGATAAATTCGCCATTTTTATCCATACCTGCTGCCAGACCGACTGGATTTGGAAAATCAATTCCCATCACCCGGACGGGTTTTGAAGAAACCTTATTCCCCACCCAGCCTGACAGGTTTAAGCGGGCTGCAGCCCCTAGCAGTTCAAGGGAGGCTTCATGAGCCGTTTCTGGTGAAAGTAAGAAAAGCCCTTTGCGCAACAAGTCGTACATCGGTATCCGCCCTTTGAAAAATTTGGCGGATTATAGTCTGTCATTCAGCTGTTGAATATTGAAAAGCGAACTGAGCGGGCTATAAACGTTCAATCTTCTGAAATTTATGATGTCCGTCAAATATGATCCTGAAGCTTCCCTGCACGCCTGAACGGGTCACATATGGCTGTAAGATACGAGCTGGAAATCGAACAACACGGCCATCTCTGGCCGTGGCTCTGACCTGATTCGCTGAGCCCCGGTACAACTTTATTAATTCTTCAGCGGTAATACTGATATCAACAATTAAAAAACTTTGTCCGGAACTCATAACCTAGCCTGATGTAATGATATCCGCCTACTCTATTTTGGTCACCTGGGATAAATCAAGTAGCTCTCGTATCGCGACCGAGTACATACTGAACTCGACATCGTTGGCCGTTTTGATTTCTTTCATCATGCGGTGCCAGCGATTTATCAACACTTCGTTTTTCTCTCGCCACTTGGACAAAACGGTGTCCATATCCTGATCTTTGGTTTTTGCTTTGAGCAGGCTGTGGGTAATGCTGCGTTGCTGCCATTCCAGATCATCCCGATAGGCCTCACGAGCACGTGCCTGCCAGTGCGACCCAACACTCAGCTGATTAAGCTGATCACCAAAGTCGATCAAATTCAGCTCATCTCCAATTCGGAAGAATGTTCTGGCACTTTCTATCACGCTGGTACCGGTCGTGCCGGCAATGGCAATGACTCCAAGACAGTTGTAGAGAAAGTCTGTTGTCACCACTTTGGCCGCCAAAACTTCCGGCACTTTATGATCCACCAGCTTCTGCACAGCTTCCAGCCATTGATGCTGTGTTTCGCCCACCAGAATATCAGGGAAATTATCAGACAGCTTCTCAATAGCGGGTTGGTATTCCGCAATTATGTTTTCCACCTGAATACCAAGCCGGTTGTTTTTGATAAACCAGCGACTCGCGCGTCTGACACTGCGGGAAGTGTTTAACATCATACGGTTCAGAACCGACGATTCTATCCGGGAACCAAGATCTTCAATGTCACGCCAGATCTGTTTCAGACCAAACACATCACGGGCAGCAATATATGCTTTGGCGACTTCACATACTGAGGAACCGGTGGATTCCTGTACTCTGGTCAGATACGTAATCCCCATATGGTTGTACAGATCATTGGCCACCTGAGTGGCAACAATCTCATTTTTCAACGGATGGTTATATACAGCATCGTGATAGTCCTTAACCAGCACGGCAGGCAGCGCCGTCTCAACTTCCCGAACGACATAAGGATCGTCACCAATATTGGCTTTGATCAACTGCTCCTTCAAATCGCCTTTACCGTAGCTGATCAGCACCGACAACTCTGGCCGGGTCAGTCCCAGGCGGGCGTTTTTCCGCTCGGAAATCTGTTCATCAGATGGAATAAACTCAAGCTCGCGATTGAGTTTACCCCTCGCTTCCATCGTGGAAATTAAACGACGATACTCTTCTATACGTGCCAGGGATTCACTGTCACATAAGGATAGAATCTGAGCCTGCCGATAATTATTGGTGAGAACCAGTCTGGAGACTTCTTCGGTCATTTCCTCCAGTCGGATATTCCGTTGTTTCTCCGTCAAATCACCGTTGTGTACCAGCCGATCCAGCAGAATCTTGATATTGACCTCATGGTCAGAACAGTCCACGCCACCGGCATTATCGATAAAATCGGTAAATGAATGACCGCCTTTCAAGCCATATTCGATCCGGCCCAACTGGGTTAACCCAAGGTTACCCCCCTCACCCACAACACGAGCACGCACATCACAACCATTGATGCGGACATTGTCATTGCTTTTATCACCCACATCAGCATGACTTTCTCGGGAGGACTTAACATAGGTGCCAATACCACCGTTCCAGAGCAGGTCAACCGGTGCTTTAAGAATGGCGGAAATCAGTTCGTTGGGTGTCAGACGGTCCTCTTTGATTTCAAACCGCGCTTTCATCTCTTTAGTGATGGTGATGGATTTGGCCGAGCGCTGGAACACTCCACCACCACTGGAAATCAGTTTGGTGTCGTAATCGCTCCAGGATGAACGTGGCAAATCAAACAGACGCTTACGTTCTGCAAACGTAGCCGACGCATCCGGATCTGGATCGACAAAAATATGCATATGGTTAAATGCAGCGATCAATTTGGCCTTATCAGACCGCAACAGACCATTACCAAACACATCACCGGCCATGTCACCAATGCCGATGACGGTGAATTCTTCCTGCTGAACATCGATGCCCAGTTCGCGAAAATGACGCTGAACACTGACCCATGCGCCCTTCGCCGTAATGCCCATTTTTTTATGGTCGTAACCGTGGGATCCCCCAGAAGCAAAGGCATCCCCGAGCCAGTGTCCGTATTCAAGTGCCAGTTCATTGGCAATATCAGAGAATGTTGCGGTGCCCTTGTCTGCTGCAACCACCAGGTAAGGGTCGTCCTCGTCATACCGTACAACGTGTTTTGGCGGTACCACTTCACCATTTATGAGGTTATCGGTGATATCAAGCAAACCACGGACAAACCAACGATAGCAGGCGATTCCTTCTGCCTGTATTTCTTCCCGGCTGCCATTGGCCGGTAATTGCTTGGCAACAAATCCCCCTTTGGCTCCAACCGGTACAATCACCGAGTTTTTAACCTGCTGGGCTTTGACCAGACCGAGCACTTCGGTTCGGAAATCTTCGTTACGATCAGACCACCGCAAGCCCCCACGAGCAACTTTACCACCGCGCAGATGGACACCTTCAACCTTGGGTGAATAGACGAAAATTTCGTATTTTGGATAAGGTAACGGCAGATCGCTAATCATGCGCGGCAGGAATTTGAAGCTGACATATTCTTTTTCGTGACCATCACGGGTCTGATAAAAGTTCGTTCTGACTGTTGCTCTGATCAGCTCCACATATTTGCGCAGAATCCGGTCTTCACTGAGATTTTCAACAGCATCCAGCAGAGTCTCTATACGACTGACGATCTTTTCTTCACGACTCTCACTGCGCTTACTCTGTTTCGGGTCAAACCTGAGTTCAAATAACTTATTGAGTTGCTCGACGATGGCGGAGTGGGATAACAGGGTTTCGGCAATGAACTGAGGGCTGAACGTTGAACCGATCTGTTTCATATATTTCGCATAAGCACGCAACACTGCTGCCTGACGCCAGTTCAAATTTCCTTTGAGTATCAGTCGATTAAACTCATCATTTTCCGCCTTGCCATACCAGATAGCATGAAAGGCCTGATTAAACTGTTCACGATAGTTAGCAGGCTCAAGGTTCTCATCATCCGGATACATCAACGTAAAGTCGTAAACCCAACAGCTCTGGTTATTTTCAATTTTGATCTGGTAGGGAAACTCATCAACCACCTTTAAGCCCAGGTTCTCTAATACTGGAATCAGATCAGATAACAGCAGTGAATGCTGCTGATGGAATATCTTGAGATTCAGCTGACTGCCCGACGGTTCATGGCTACGATAAAAACTCAGCGCCAGAGAGGTACTGTCATCTGAGTACAGAGACTCCATTCGTTGCAAATCAATAACTGCTACTCTGGGACTGTAATTATCCTGGTATCCGGATGGAAATGAGTTGTGATAACGTCGATAAAGCTCTATACCCCGCTCTTCACCAACACTGTCAATCAATGCAGACTTAAAGTCATCCTTCCAATGACGGGAAATGGCAATGGCTTTCTGCTCCAGCGCCATGACATCAATTTCTTCCGTCATGGGTTTTTTCAGCTTGAATACATAGCGGGTGCGCGCGAGCACAGATTCACTGAAGAAGGTTGTGAAATCCCAGCTTTCCACATCAAAATGCTCCATGAGCATCAGCCGGATCTGTTCTCTCAACACGGTGTTATAGATGTCTTTGGGGATATACAACAAAGAAGAAATGAACTTGCCGTAAACATCTTTACGGACAAATAAACGAATGCGCTTACGCTCCTGAATAGCCAACACTTTCTGTGAGACAGTTAACAGCTCTTCGATAGTGGACTGAATCAATTCGTCTTTGGGCAGAGAATAAAGAATCTGCGCCAGCTCTTTGTAATTGTGGGTACCGGGAAAGAACTCAGACTTTTCCAATACCAACAGGATTTTTTTCCTTACAACCGGAATATTCTGGGCACTGTTGTTATACACCGAAGAGGTGTACAGACCGAGAATCCGAACTCCACCGATGACGTTTCCTTTCTCATCAAACTGTTTGATCAGTATGTAATCAGAATAGGTTTCCCGGTGTACTTTGGATTTGTGGCCTGACTTCATGAACGTCAGCAGTTTCGCTTCATAAGCAAATCCCTGCATATCTTCAGTCAGTTCACTGAGATCCTCAACTTTGAGTTTTTTGTTCTTTTTAAATAACCCCAAGGCACTGTCCGCCACCTGAATGACTTTGGCGTCTTTGAGTTCATATTCATCGTAAGCCAGAAAACTAAAATGGTTGTTACTCAACCACTTTAGAAACACCCTGGTTTCATCCACTTCATCCGAGGGGATTCCGACAGGTGGTGTTTTACCCAACTCATCAATCTTGGCAGCCACTTTGGCCTGCATCGCATCAAAATCACCAGTGGCCAGTTCAACATCGGACAGGATGGTTTCTATCTCTTTGTGCAGATCGGTGATTTTTTCTACATCAGAAACGTGATCGACTTCAAAACAGACCAGCAACTCTTTGTTATCTGAGTTCTGATTAATGCCGGTCAAGTGCCCCTGAGCATCACGCTCCACGCCAAGGGTCGAATGGAAAACAATGTGAATATTCAATCCCGCACGGTTCAATCCGAGACGGACAGAATCAAGCACAAACGGAATTTCTTTCGTCAGAATCATGATAGTCGAATGGTTCGACTGCCAGTCGTTTTCTTCGAGATTGGGATTCAGGATATTAATTTTGGGACGTTTAGCCGGCCAATGCTCAAGATGTTGCCAAAGGCTTAATATCAACCCCCTTAAATCCTCAAGCTCAATCTTTACCAGATCCTCTGGTGCCACATAGCTAAAGCATCTGTGGATTAGGGTTTGAATGGATTGCTGTAAAGATTCGGGAAATTCAGAGGCTACTCGCTGCTGGACGGTTTCGATAATTTCCTGCCTGGAAATTTGAGTCGGACTAAACATATATCCCTCATAAAGGTTATTTTTTTACTTTCCTTCAGGCTAGTCAATCTTGCTTAAAAAGACTAATCCAGCCTGTACAAGCTGTGTTTCAAACACCGGTTCAGACTAACAGATCCAGCCGCATTCCAGTATGTTGTCACTGTGTACAGAATGTAAAAAATTCCGTCTCTGATGTACCTTAACAGCGGGAGTCGGCATATGTACCGGCTTGAACCAATCAACTCTCTGATTAAGAATACTCAGCCCAATAACCATTAACCAAAATAAGGGGACCTATTGAATGTCACTGAGCGAGGCGTTCCAGACCTTGGAGAAGGACTTAGAGTCACAGGTAATCGACCAACCACAACTCGTCCGTTCTTTAATCATCTCATTACTTGCGGATGGTCACCTGCTCGTGGAAGGTGCTCCAGGACTGGCTAAAACCAAAGCGATTAAAGAAATGGCTGCCAGGCTGCATGGACATTTTAACCGCATTCAATTTACCCCGGATCTGCTGCCTTCAGACATTACCGGTACCGAAATCTACCACCAGGACAGCAATCAGTTCGTTTTCCAGGAAGGCCCGGTGTTTGCCAACCTGATTCTGGCCGACGAAATAAACCGCTCACCCGCGAAAGTACAGTCAGCGTTACTGGAAGCCATGTCAGAACGGCAGGTAACGGTTGCCGGTGAAACCCGGCAGTTGGACGATCTGTTTCTAGTGATGGCAACACAGAATCCTCTGGAACAGGAAGGTACCTACCCGCTTCCGGAGGCCCAACTCGATCGTTTTCTGATGCACGTGTTTCTGGATTACCCCAACCGGGAAGCTGAGCTCAAAATTCTTCGTCTGGTGCGGGGAGAACTAAAACAGCCGGAGCCCGCTGCACTACAGATCACGAAGCAGCAAACAATGGCCGCCAGACAACAGATTCTGGAGCTATTCGTATCCGAAGCCATTGAGGAATACATGGTGCAGCTGACGCTGGCGACCCGTCACCCCCAAACCTGGGGAGATGACCTGGCGTCCTGGCTGACGGCCGGTGTCAGCCCTCGTGCCACCATCGCATTGGAACGATGCGCCCGAGCCCAGGCCTGGTTATCCGGTCGTGATTTCGTAACCCCTGACGATGTACAGTCGGTCTTTCCCAGTGTCTATCGTCACCGACTGTACTTGAGCTACGAAGCCATGGGCCAGGGCATTAGCTCAGAAACAGTCGTACAAACCATTCTGCAACGGGTACCCATTGCCTGATGACGGTTACAGACACCTCCCCAACCCATATCATTGCGCGTGAGCTGCATGCCTGGTCAGCACTGGCCAAACATCAGGCAGCGTTATCCCGACAACGCCGGCCACACCATATGATGGGACATCGTATCTCCAGTCACCGCGGTCGTGGTCTGGAGTTTGCGGAAGTGCGCGCTTATCAGCCTGGTGATGACATTCGCGCCATTGACTGGCGAGTTACTGCACGAAAAGGAAAAACCCATACCCGGCTCTATCACGAAGAACGCGAACAGCCAGTGAGTATCGTATGTGACTTAAGATCCTCCATGGCATTTGGCAGTCAGGTCCGGTTTAAGTCGGTCTTGGCTGCGCACATTGCCGCATTATGTGGCTGGCTGGCGTGTTATTCAGGCAACCGCGTTGGCTTTGTTCTGCTCACCAATCAGGGGATTCTCAGCCAGAAACCCATGATGAGGGAACGTGCGGTCGATTATCTGATTCAAAACCTGGAACAAGCGGATCCCACTCGCATGACAATCGATAGCGATACTGCTACAGGCATGGATGAACTGGTCCGGCAACTGTCTCTTTCAACCCGTCCGGGATATCGCATACTGCTGATCAGTGATTTTCCGGACTGGCAGGCCCTGGCACCACTGAGCGGCCTGAAAGCCAACCGCGACATTGCGGTGTTGCACTGCCACGATCAACTTGATGAGCAATTGCCCCCGGCCGGTGAATATGTCATTACCAATGGCCGGCAAAAAGCCGTCATACACTCAGGTAACCGCCAGCAACGGCAGCGCTATCAGCAACTCTACGAAGAAAGGATTGCGCAATTGAAAACCATCTCCGGCTATCAACATTATTTTTCGTTTCCAACCCACATCAGCCGCGAGAATCTATTGCAATATGTCGGGGAGATTATGGCCTGATGAACGATGCACTCGCAGACCTCAAACCCATCATCCTGCCGGACGTTCCTGGCTTATGGCCACTGGCGCCAGGATGGTGGTTGGCAATCATACTTACGATACTGTTGGTGGCCGGCATCTGGCTCTGGTTAAGACACAAACCACCCAAAAAACCATCGCTGAAAAAACAGCTGCAGCGACTATGGAGTACAGATCTGACTGCCCGGCAAAAAGGGATACAGGCGAATCTGATCCTGCGAGAATGGTTGTTCCTTGACAACCAGGCTGCCGCTTTCAGTCAGCAACAATGGATGAGCCGGCTAACTCAGCTCGACCCCTGGTTTGACAGTAGCCCCGGCCGGCATTTTCTGATGCTGCCTTATTCAGGACAAAGTGCCACCGTTGATGATGTCAACCAATGGCAGCAACATCTGATACCTATCTGTAAACAGTTGGAACAGCAAAAATGATACTCGCCTGGCCATATGCCTTGTTATTAATACCAGTCGCACCGCTGTTACTCTGGAAACTTCCGGCCTTCAAAGCCGAAGGCAGTGCGTTAAAAACACCGTTTTATCAGCAATGGCGCCGTTTCTTCTCCCAACCAGCCAACCTGGCAGAAGAGACCGGACATAACCGCCTGCGTTTGGCTCTGCTATTGTTATTCTGGCTGCTGATCTGCCTGGCATTAACACGCCCCCAGCAATTGGGAGAACAGGAAATGATACCGAACAGCGGCCGTGAGCTACTGATGGCCGTGGACCTGTCAAACAGCATGCAGGAACAGGATCTGCAATTGAACAACAGTGATCGCTACGTTAATCGCCTTGTCGTCGTTAAAGATCTCGGGCAGCAGTTTTTGCACACCCGCACAGGTGATCGAGTGGGACTCATTGTTTTTGGTTCTAGAGCCTACATGTACGCACCAATTTCCCGCGACTTGAGCTCCATTTCAGAACTGTTATCACAGACTCAAATCGGTATGGCCGGACGAAAAACCGCCATCGGTGATGCCTTGGCCCTGGCCGTCAAAAAACTCAATAAAACAGACCTCAAGGATAAAGTAGTACTGCTGATGACCGATGGGTCCAATACCAGCGGCTCGATTGACCCTGTCCAGGCAGCTGAACTGGCTAAAAAATCCGGCATAAAAATCTATGCCATTGGTATCGGTGCTGATGAAATCATTGAACGCAGTTTTTTCGGTCTGCAAAAACGCAACCCCAGTGCAGACCTGGATGAAGATACCCTGGAAAAAATCACCAGCATGACCGATGGAAAATATTTTCGCGCCAAATCAGCCTCTGCATTGGAAGATATTTATCATGAGATCGATAAACTGGAACCGGCGGTTCGTAATGATGCCAAGGTACGAATTGCCACAGAACTGTTTTACTGGCCGGCAGCCGCTGCCATGGCACTTTGGGGCCTCATTTTGATACTGGGGAGAAAACAATGGAACTGACACTACTCCGCCCCTGGTGGCTCATCACTATTCCGTTGGTACTTATCTGGTTATGGTGGCAACTCAAAAAACACAATGCGATGAATACCTGGGAACAGGTGATCGACCCAAACTTACTACCTGAATTGATTGTCAGTGGTAAAGCGCGTGAACGATGGCCGGTTATTCTGAACAGCCTGGCATTGATAACGGCCGCACTCGGATTAAGCGGCCCGGCCATCAAAAATGCACTGCAATCAACCAATCAATCTGATTTTCCAGTTGTCATCGTGCTGGATCAGAGCCTGTCAATGATGGCCCAGGATGTAAACCCTGACCGTCAGACTCTGGCAAAACGCAAGATTGAGGATTTACTAAAAACGGATCTTGCCGATGCGTTTGGCCTGGCCGTTTACAGCGGCAGCGCTCATATTGTCTCGCCCATTACGCGCGACAGCGAAACGCTGAAGAACCTGCTTGCTCAGATCAGCCCTTACATTATGCCGGCATTCGGCAGCTCTGTGGTGGATGGCTTGACCCTGGGCCAGAAAATGCTGAATGACTACGGTGCCCCACACGGACAACTGTTATTGATCACAGATGGTATCGAAGAAGCAGATATTGAGCGCATTAAAGATCTCAAACTGCATCCCGGACAACTCGCTATCCTACCAATTGGCACTCGTGCAGGTGGACCCATCCCTCTTCCGGAAAATCAGGGCTTTCTCAAACTTAACTCTGGCCAGAATGTTGTGGCAGGCGTTGATTTTGATCGGCTGACCAGACTGGCCAACGAAACTCAGGGTCAAATGTATCCATTAACCGTCGGAGACAAAGATTTATCTGCACTGATCAAGCCCGAACTGACCCGGGAACAAAGTCAGTCACTCACCCGAACACATCAGGCCAAAGATTTTGGTTACTGGCTGCTACTACCAGCAATGGCTCTGTTTTTGCCTCTGTTTCGCAGAGGCATCATGGTTCCCGCGGTCATATTGATTGCAGCCGGATTGCCCGATACAGGCTATTCTGCCTCATTCTGGGACCAGTTATGGAAAAACAACGATCAACAGGCCTATCAAGCGTTCCAGCAACAAGAGTACAAACAGGCAGAACAAATGTTTAATCGTCCGGACTGGAAGTCCAGTAGCGCTTACGAACAGGGAGATTATCAGGCGGCAACCCAGGGGTGGCAAAATATGGTTAAGCAAACGCCAAAAGACTTCAAAGCCTGGCACAATCTAGGCAATGCTCAGGCTAAAGCCGGGCAATTAGAAGAAGCACTTAAGAGCTACCAACAAGCTCTGGAGCTGCAGGATAACCCCGACACACAGTACAACTATGACCTGGTAAAAAAGATGCTGAAGCAACAGCAACAGCAACAGCAACAGCAACAGCAACAGCAACAGCAACAGCAACAGCAACAGCAACAAAATGATCAGAATTCCCAGGACCAGAACAAGTCCCAGGCACAACAAAAAGACAATTCTGACTCACAAAAACAACCATCTCAGGCTGATAAAGACCGTCAGGACAAGTCCGAGTCACCAGAACCACAAAAAGATAAAAGTGATGATGATTCGAAGCAGCAGAAAATGGCCCAGAGCAACCAGCCTATCCCCCAAAAGTCAGATCAGGAAGTGGAGCGCTGGATGAACCAGGTAGAAGACAACCCTGGTGAATTATTACAACAGAAGTTCAGTATTGAATATCAACTCAGCGGCAAACAACAGCAAAACGAAGGACCACTATGGTGAGAGTTATCCTGTTAATCACATTATTACTCAGCAGTATCTATTCTAACGCTGCGGTACTCGCAACGGTCTCCAGTGATCATATTCAGGAAGGACAAACACTGGAATTCAACCTGCGAACGGACCAGGTTAACGTTGATGCAGACTTCGAACTGTTGAAAGTTAATTTCGATATTCTCAGTTCCAAACAGTTCACCGACTCCAGAATTGGCTTGAGTACCGGCATTGTCAGAGTCACAGAATGGCAACTGACACTCTCACCGAAAGCAACGGGGGTATTAAGGATTCCATCGATTAAAGTGGGTCAGGAGAAATCTGACCCCATTGATGTGACGGTCTCTCCTATGACGGGCCAACAAAAAGCTGAATTGAAAAAACGTATGTTCATAGATGTCTCGGTGCCCAAGAAAGAGATCTATGTTGATGAAAATCTTATTATTTCCGTGAAATTTTATTATCAGGATAATATCCAAGGTGCCTGGGGTGACGTAAATGTCAATAACGCCATATTTGAGCCTTATGGCAATGACAGCCGAAGAACCGTTAATACGAAGGGTCGAACCTATCAGTTAGTAGAGCAAAAATATCGCCTTAAGGTACTGGCTCCTGGAGAGTTCAGCCTTCCAGTCTTCAGTGTCTCCGGCGAATACAGCAATAATAACAGCCGGCGCTGGACCCGTTTTCAGGTTCAATCAGACCCGCTTACCTTGACGGTCCAGGACATTCCCGCCAGTTGGCCAAAAAATCAAAAATGGCTACCGGCCTCACATGTCGAACTAACTGAAAGCTGGGTAGGTCTCAAACCTGAGCTGACGGTTGGCGATAATGTCACCCGCACCATTCGCTTATACGTGGAAGGTCAGGATAAGAGTAGCCAGGCAGTATTTCAGGCACCGGATGTTCCCCAGCTCAAACTATATCGCGACCAGCCACAACTCAATGAAACTCAGGCATCATCCGGCCCAACCTTTTCCCAGACCGAAACCTGGACCCTGGTACCTTCTGACAATGGCAACGTCACTCTGCCTGCCACTGAACTGTACTGGTGGGATGTGAATCAAAACCAAGTGCACAAGGAAACCCTTCCAGAGCATAGTTTCACTATTGCCGGAGCGGTGGGCTCTACTACCTCACAACCCATTAAACCGGTGCTACAGGATGTGCCTGAATCGGATACAGGTTCGGCTGCAGTTGCTCCGGAACAATCATCGGCAATATCGCAACCACAGGGGTTTAATGTGTGGATACTGACGACACTGGTCTTTCTGCTACTCTGGCTAGCAACGCTTTATTACTTGTTTCGGATACGATCATTCAAAAAAACCACTGTAAGTACAGGGAAAAACCCAAAACCACGGAAATTCATCAAATTATTGGAGCAGCTTTGTAAAGAGGATAAACTCCCCCAAGTATTACAAGTGCTCGTAGCCGCAATTAATGAACATTCAGGTCAGAATTTCACCACGATTCAACAGGCCATGAGCTGTTCAGACAATCCGAAATTCAATGAACTGGTCGAACAGATGATGCAATACCGCTATTCCAGCCGGCCTGATCAGTCTCCAGAATGTAAGAAATTGCCTGCGTTACTTAAACAGACCGCTTTCCGGCGGGCGACCAATCATCAGCAATCCTACTCAGATATTCTGTATGGATAGAAGGAGTCATTTATGAAGTTACCTGACCAGTTGCATCAGGAAATCCAGAATCTTGGTGCCATCCTTGGGCAAACCATTGCAAAAGATCAGGGATTAGAGACTCTTACCAAAATTGAAACCATCCGCGAACTGGGCAAATCCTCTCGCGATGATGAGGAAGCTTTCAAACAATTGTTCAATCAGTTCAACACCAGCAGTAATCATGAGCTACTGGTGTTATCCCGTGCATTCGCAAAATTTCTGAATCTGGCCAACATTGCAGAACAGGAATATGCCAACACCGCCGAAGGTGAAGAGTTAACGGGTAAAGAAAAAACCCGGGAAGAGTTCTTTAGCAACCTCAAAGACAGTTCCCTGAGCAAGAAACAGATCCAGGAAGCCATTAATGCTTTAAGTATTGATTTAGTACTGACAGCTCATCCGACGGAAGTCAGTCGTCGGACCATGATTCAGAAATTCAATGAAATCAACCACTGTCTACGTGGCAAACCATTTGGCAGTGCTGTGCCCTCAGTCAACAGACGCCTGGAAGATTTGATTACTCAAAGCTGGCATTCCAATGAAATTCGCTCCCAACGCCCTACCCCGATCGACGAAGCCAAATGGGGGTTTGCGGTTATCGAACAAACACTGTGGAACGCTGTTCCCCGGTTCATTAAAGAACTGAAATCTCAGGTTAAAGAGCACGCGGATATCGAACTGCCGGAAAATTTTTCGCCGGTTAAATTCTCCTCCTGGATGGGTGGAGACCGCGATGGTAATCCGTTCGTCACCTCTGAAGTGACAGAGTCGGTATTACTGCTGGCACGTTGGGAAGCTGCCGATTTATTTATACGGGACATAAAAGAACTCATTGGAGAGCTGTCGATGACAACCGCCAGTGAGGAGCTGAAAGCCGCTACCCAGAACAGCGAAGAACCTTATCGCCAGATCCTTAAGCTGTTGCGCCAGCAATTACGCGATACTCGCGCAGAGCTCGAAGCGAAAGTCACAACCGGTCAATGGAATAAATCGAATGTGATGCACGACAATCAGCAGCTACTGGAGCCATTACTGCTGTGTTATCGCTCGTTGGTTGAGTGCGGCATGGATTCTGTGGCGAATGGCAAGCTGATGGATACTCTGATCAGAGCACGTTGTTTTGGCATTTTTCTGGTCAAACTGGATATTCGTCAGCATTCCGAACGCCACTCTCAAGTAATCGAAGAAATTACCCAAGCCCTCGGTCTTGGAAGTTATCAACAATGGGGAGAGGAACGTAAGCAGGAATTTCTCGTTAAGGAGCTTAGCAGCAACCGGCCTTTGATTCCGTTATCGTGGCAGCCAAGCGATGATGTCCGGGAAGTACTCGACACCCTCAAACTGATTGCCCAGCAAAATCCTGAAGCACTTGGTATCTATATTATTTCCATGGCCAGTGAAGTCTCGGATGTTCTGGCTGTTCAACTGTTGCTGAAGGCATGCGGGCTGACATTTAAACTACCTATCGCTCCATTGTTTGAAACACTGGATGACTTAAATAATGCTGAGCAGGTCATTCAAAAACTGTTCGCCAATACTGATTACCGTGACTACATGAATGGACATCAGTATGTCATGGTCGGCTATTCCGACTCTGCCAAAGATGCCGGGGTTTTATCAGCCTCTTGGGCCCAGTACCAGGCACAGGAAAGCCTGGTGAAACTCTGTCGGCAAGAGGATATCAAACTCACATTATTTCATGGCCGCGGCGGTACAATCGGTCGCGGCGGCGGTCCGGCTCATTCTGCGATTCTGTCACAACCTCCCGGGTCTCTGGAGGGCGGTTTCCGTGTGACCGAACAAGGTGAAACCATCAGACTGAAATTTGGCACCACCAAAGTGGCGCAAAAAAGCCTGGCGCTGTATGCCAATGCAATTCTCGAAGCGATGATTCTGCCACCACCTGAGCCCAAAGCCGAGTGGCGCGAAGTTATGCATAAACTTTCGGATCTGGCCTGCCATCATTATCGTGCCTATGTCAAAGACAATGACCAGTTTGTCACCTATTTCCGCCAGGCAACTCCCGAACAGGAGTTGGGACGCCTGCCGCTGGGAAGCCGACCTTCGAAACGGAAAAAGGACAACAGCATTGAAAGCCTGCGGGCAATTCCATGGATTTTTGCCTGGGCACAAAACCGTTTGGTACTGCCGGCGTGGCTGGGTGCTACACAGGCTATCCAGGAACTCTATGAGCAAGGGAACAGCGAGCCACTTCTGGCGATGAAAGAGCACTGGCCGTTTTTTACCACTCGTCTGGATATGCTGGAGATGGTGTTCGTCAAAGCTGACCCCGCCATCTCTGCCATTTATGAAGACATTCTGGTGGAGGAAGATGCACTGAAACCCATTGGTGAAAGTCTGCGTACGCAACTTAAAAACGATCTGAAGTTTATTTTGGAGTTTACCGGCAAAGAAAGCCTCATGCAGAACGAGCCCTGGAACAAAGCATCGATTCGCTTACGCGCATCCTATCTGGCACCGTTGCACCTGATGCAGGTGGTGTTGTTACAGAGGTTAAGAGAAATGCCGGAAGTGGATAACCAGCATGTAATCACTCAGGCCATGATGATTACCATCGCAGGTATTGCAGCCGGCATTCGCAACACCGGCTGAAGCCAACTGCATAACAGCTGTCCGGCACATATGTCCGGACAGCTACTCACTTAATCATTGAGAAAGTCTGCTACCTGCTGGTCTGACAGCATCGCATTGACCATATCCGCAATCACCATATTCACCAAGTCGCTGTTCTTTTTATCACTCGGCTTACCAAACATTGGTTGAACTCTGGTAGCACCGTAGCTCTTAGTGAACGTTTTGTTTGCATTGTTCATCTCAAACCCAAGCTTTCCCTTCACAACAATGTTGTCTTTCAATTGGTCTACGGGAACTATTTCGTAACTCAGCTCCAGCAGTTTCACCTGCCAGGTTACTTCCAGAGACATAGGGTCTATGATGAAATTCCGCTGTGCCAGTTTACGACTGATCTCTTCCTGTAGCTTTTTTTCGAAGCCTGGTTGAAGGGTTATGACACTGGTTTCCGCATATACTCCGCCACGACTGCCCAGAACGGGATCAGCACGTTCATCGGTCACAGTCAGCGCCACACTTTGCCCCTGCCCCACTATCAAATTATCTGTAGCCAGCGGTGGTAGGACAGAAATCTGTTGAGGAGTTTCAGCACACGAAACCAGTGACAGTGCGATCATTACAAAAAACAGCAACTTTATTCTCATTCGTCAACTCCCGGATGTTTTTGGACGTATACTATGCATCACCAACAATAAATAAAAAAAAAACATGAAACAATTGCATATCACGTCTGCCAGTTGAATATTGAAGGGGAAGTACAATGAAAGTTGTTCGCTACTACGTTCCAAACTCTTATGACAACTACAACCATCTGTTGATTGACCCCGACTCCATGAGAGCACTGGCAATCGACCCGTTCAGTAAAACCCAGACATTGGAGATGGTTGCCGCGTTCGGAGCAACGCTGGAAGCAATTTATCTGACTCATGAACATGGTGACCATATTCGGGCCAGCGGTCCACTGGCAAAACACTTCAACCTTCCTGTTTATGGCAATGGCAAAATCCCTCTGGTGACTCAGCCAGTCAAAGACGGAGATGAAATACCTGTTGGAAGTCAAACCGTCGTATGCTGGGATACTCCTGGACATACCTTTCTTCACACCTGCCTGTACGGTAATGATGAAGACGGTATACCCTTTCTGGTCACTGCAGATACCGTCTTCAATGCAGGTGTCGGCAATACGTATTCCGGCGATACTGAGGTGTTGTTTCAGTCAATCGACAAGATCAAGGACTTGCTTGCCAGTCATGCCAAGATCTACCCTGCTCATGATTACATGGAAAACAATCTACGCTTTGCCAAAAGCCTTGAACCTGGAAATAAGGCCATAGACCTGTGGCTGGAAAAGGTAATGCAAACCGACGCAGAGTCCAGACCAGTGACTGAATGGTCAGATGAACTAACATTCAACCCATTTCTCAGACTAGATTCAGCCGAACTCAGACAATCAGTATCAGACAAACTCTCACGCAAATTACCGACAGATCTGGAGGTTTTCTCATCCTTGAGAAAACTCCGCAATGAATGGTGATGAGATTTATGGGCAGGGATTCGAGACTTCCTGGTGGACTAATTCAATGGCAGCCAAGATATCGTCATTCAATTCGACGTTAATACTGTCTATGTTTTCCCGTAACTGTTCCATGGTGGTCGCACCAATGATATTGGCCGTCACAAAAGGGCGGCTGTTGACATAGGCGAGCGCCATTTGTGCGGGGCTCAACTGATGCTGACGGGCAATATCAGCGTAGCGCCGGACCACAGGAGCAACATGAGGCTTACTATAACGCTTGAAACGTTCAAACAACGTCAGCCTCCCATTTGCTGGCGTATTATCAAGATATTTTCCAGACAATACTCCGAAAGCCATTGGCGAATAGGCGAGCAACCCGATTTTGTCCCGATGAGCAAATTCTGCCAAACCGATCTCAAAGCTGCGACTTAATAAGCTATAAGGATTCTGAATACTTTGAATGCGGGTCAACCCCTTGGTTTCAGCTAACTTTAGATATTGCGCCACCCCCCATGGGGTTTCGTTGCTGACACCAATATGACGAACCTTTCCAGCTTTAACCAACTCATCCATAGCCGCCAGAGTCTCAAGAATAGCGACCCGTTTACCTTCTTCAACAACCTGGTAACCCAAGGAACCAAAGTTATTGACGTGGCGATCCGGCCAATGCAGTTGATACACATCGATATAGTCAGTCTGCAGTCTCTGCAGGGATGTATTGACCGCTTCCATTATATGCCTGCGACTCAAAGTAGCCGGCTCTCCCCGATACCAGGTAGCATCACTACGACCTACCACTTTAGTGGCCAAAACACACTTATGGCGATTACCACGAGCTTTAAACCAGCTGCCAATATAACTTTCTGTTCGCCCCTGAGTATCTGCTTTAGGGGGTACAGGATACATTTCTGCAGTATCAATAAAATTGACACCATTAGCATAGGCATAATCCAGTTGTTCATGCGCTTCCGCCTCAGTATTCTGTTCCCCCCAGGTCATCGTTCCCAGGCAGATTTTACTCACTTCTAGATCGGTTACCCCAAGTTTACTGTATTTCATTTTTTTCTCCTCGATCAGTGAGACGATATAGCTGATATAATGATGGTCTGATAACAGACTTTAGATCGCATACAGGATACCCATATGTCGCGCGTTAAAAAAACCCGCTCCCTAAAAAATAAATTGGAAATTAAAACCGGCTCTAAGAAATCTTTCATAGCCGCTGGAGAACTTGGCAAAATTCCAAGCAAGAATAAATTGAGCAAGCACAAAAAACGGCAGAAATCAGCCTACCAAAAATTTCTGGAACAGGAGAAAGTTCAGGATACGTCGTCAGGCACCAGCTCTCCCAAACAAAAGAGCTCTTTGGCTGCAGAACAGGATGCTCCTGCCAGCCAGGAAAAAGAAGCACCAAGCGCAAAACAGTTCGATCAGCTCAACGACGACGAACTATGGCAGCAATGGGATAACCAATAAAACGATCTATACTGTGACAAGAACCACTGGTATGAGAAACATATGAGAGTATGCGGATTTTTTCTATTATTCTGGATGAGCGGTATAGCCTGGGCGCAGGATTTTGGCGTGGCAGTCTGGGGCCAATCCAGACAGTGGATTATGGAAAATGAAACCAACCTGGATTTAACGCCTCCTGATGAGGAAAACTATCTCGTTTATCAGGCAAATATTTCGGGTATCCAAAATGTACGGCTGGTCTACTGGTTCAGTGATGGACTGCTGATAAAAGGAGGATTTCTTTTCACCAATGTCCGCACGGATGCCATCGCTGCGGTCAACCAGTTTGATAAGATTGCCAAAACAATTACGGGTATTTATGGTCAACCCGACGAGTCAAACCAACTCTGGCAGGAAGACTATCCCAATAAAAATGGTAGCATACCAATTGCTCTTTTTGACGATGGCCTGATCCTGCAGACAGTCTGGCATACTTCGACGACCATAATCCGCCAACAGCTGGCCAACAAAGAAGGCAAATTCATGCACCAGCTAATCTACTCGCCAATAAATCCAAACATCCTTACTGGAAAAGAAGGGTTCTAGCCACCGACAGTGCTCAATACTTCTTCCAGATCACCGCTTCAGACTTTCGAGCCATCATAGCCAGAAATTGATCATGCTCAGCAGCCTCTTCAGCAGAAGCCGCAATAACAGGCAGCCCTGCCCCATCAACGACAACACGATGGGCTGTCTGATGATCGTCATTATCTTGGTCTGTGTAATCCTCATTCGATAAAGACAATGCGGTCTGGCCGCCGGTCATCATCAAATACACATCCGCAAGAATTTCAGCATCGAGTAAGGCGCCGTGCAACTCCCGATGACTGTTATCTATAAAGTATCGCTTGCAGAGTGCATCCAGAGAGTTTTTCTGACCAGGATGTTTTTCCCGCGCCATTACCAGCGTATCAAGTACCGTACAGATATCCCGCGTTGCCTTTGGAGCACCAGGTACCCGGCTAAATTCCATATCCATAAAGCCAACATCAAAGGGCGCATTATGAATAACCAACTGGGCACCGCGGATAAACTCAATGAACTCTTCAGCTATTTGAGCAAAGAGGGGTTTGTCGGCCAGAAATTCATTGGTAATACCGTGTACCGCAATCGCCTCCTGTTCCACTTCCCTTTGAGGATTAATATAGACATGAAAATGATTTCCCGTCAGCTTACGGTTGATCACTTCAACACAACCAATCTCAATAATACGGTGTTCATTAGGGCTGATACCGGTTGTCTCAGTATCCAATACAATCTGTCTCACGCTTTTCCCCTCGTCTGCATAACCTGCTCCACCCCCTGATTGGCCAACTGATCGGCCATTTCGTTACCTGGATTACCAGCATGACCTTTTACCCATATCCAGTGAACGTTGTGGAGACTGTTAAGCTCATCCAACTGTCTCCACAGGTCTGCATTCTTCACAGGCTTTTTCTGGGAATTTGTCCAATTCTTTTGCTTCCAGCCAGCCAGCCATTCAGTAATGCCCTTTCTGACATAGGTAGAATCAGTATATAGGTTAACTTCGCATTCCCTTTTCAGGGTTTTAAGAGCTTCAATGGCAGCCTGAAGCTCCATTCGATTGTTTGTAGTATCAGCTTCACCACCAAACAGCGATTTATCAGTGCCTTTGTAAGACAGATAAACCCCCCAGCCACCAGGCCCAGGATTACCTTTGCAGGCTCCATCAGTATATATTTCAACAATTTCAGACATCTTTGGGACTATTAATCTCCGGTGCGGTTATGGGTGATTTTGGACTGGCTTGAGGCAACCATTCCAGGTTTCGATGAATCAGACCTGCGACACGTTTTTGGGCAACCAATATATATACGGCCCCCGCTCTTGGCAGAAGCACTCTAAATGCTCGATCAAACCAGTTGAATCGTCTGAGGGTACTTGCCCGATTGAACGCTGGACGATGCATCAGAGAGTATTGTTCCACGACTTCGAGATTTAGCAACTCCAGCCACTCAGCTACCCGGCCGGCCCTGATAAACCGGCCTATCCATGGAACCTGGGAAATCAGCGTCCCTCTAAACTTTCGGGCCAGCCATAAACTTGCTGGATTAAAACCAACCACGACCAGGTGCCCGTTTGGCATCAGGGCAATACTGGCTTCTCGGACGGTCTGATAAGGTGCTTCACAAAAATCGAGAGTGTGATGAAGAATAATATGGTCAATCGAATCCGGCTTAAAAGGTAACTGCTCCGGCACCCCCCTAACCAAGGGACAAGGCGCCCGGTTTTCTTGCCGGGTATACAGCGTACAACACCCTATCGGCGGGTTACTGAGCAGTGGAGAATATAACCCTGAGTCAATCTGTATTAAATGATGCCCAAGCTTATTTTTAAAAATGTTGTCCAGGCATTTGCGTTCAACTTTTAACAATTCCTGGCCAAGATCCGAATCAAACCAATGGTGCATCAGAGCCTCTCTGAGAGCCGGCTTCATCTTGGCCAGCGCAGAGATCTTTTTTAATGGCTTAGCCAGAATGCTTACCACCAGTAACTGCCCCCATGTTCACACATTTGAATAAAATTTCATCAACAGAGTCAATTAACATAAAAAAAAATCCTACTGGCACAACAATTTGTGTAATATTTCGAACCTCGTAAATAAGAGTCACATCCATTCGGTGTGTTTAGAATTCTCTTTCACGCTGACCGGAATTAATTGCGACTCATATATTTATAAACTATAAACAGTCTACCAAAATGACAGTTTTATTCCTGCCTAAGCAGCGAAATATTAAGAATGTTATATTTTGGTCGAGATATTGTCTTTAACTATTTGTTTTAATTAAAGAAAAATTCATGATCAGAAACCACTGGTACACACTCATTTGTGTTCAATTTCTCTTCATTCTGACAGCCTGCCAAACTATTGGACTACAACAAGAACAGAATTCAAATACAGTAGAGTCACCTACAACAGACTCTGCCTCCGGAAAGATCAATACATATGACGAACAGGCAACCGGTCAGACAGAGAAAACGAATGAAACAGCAAAAGACCTTAACATAACTCAATACATCAGCGCGCTAAAACAGCTAAATACCCGTCTCGATGGCAGCCAATACGAATATGCTAACATCCCGACATTGTATCCGGATGATTTATGGCTGGATATGCGCAAGCTGTTTTCTCTCGATATATATCACGATGATCCTCGAGTAAAAGCTCAGTACAACTGGTACAGCAAGCATCCGTCTTATATGACACGAGTCAGCAATCGAAGTAAGCGTTATATATATTACGTCGTCGAACAATTGAAAAAACGTAATATGCCTGGCGAAATCGCACTGCTACCTATTGTTGAAAGTGCCTATGACCCTTTTGCTTATTCTCATGGCAGAGCTTCCGGGATGTGGCAGTTCATTCCTGGCACAGGCAAGATATATGGTCTTAAACAAGACTGGTGGTATGACGGGCGTAGAGATGTTATTGCCTCAACAGATGCCGCCTTAGACTACCTACAAAGTCTATCCAATCGATTTGGAGGAGACTGGCTGCTGGCTCTGGCCGCATACAATTCTGGTGGCGGTACGGTTTCCAGAGCAATTCGACATAACAAACAAAAAGGATTGCCAACTGACTTTTGGTCACTTTCATTACCTAAAGAAACTTCGGCATACGTTCCCAAGCTGCTGGCTCTTTCCAGAATCGTCTGGGATACTCGAACCGCTGGTGTATCCCTTCCTGTACTTCCAAAAGCCCCCTATTTCGCGGCAGTGGATACCGGCAGCCAGATAGACCTGGCACAGGCTGCAGAACTGGCGGAAGTAGAGCTTGACGAACTCTATTTATTGAATCCAGGCTTTAATCAATGGGCGACCAGTCCTGACGGGCCTCACCGCCTCCTGGTTCCAATCAAAAATGCGGAATTATTTGAGCAACGACTGTCGGAAATTCCAGTCAAACAGAGGGTTACCTGGAGCCGGTACACTATTAAGTCAGGCGACACTCTGAGTACCATCGCCGAAAAATTTGGCACAACTATCGATGTGATACGGAATGCCAATCACATTAGCAACAATATTATTGTTGCAGGCAAAACGCTTATGATTCCCTCTTCTTCACTGGACAAAAATCAGTATACCCTCAGCTCGGATAATCGTCTGGCAAGCCGCCAAAGCTACAACCCGGATTCAAAATCAAAGACCAAAGTCGTTCATATTGTTGAAACCGGTGACTCGTTCTGGGAAATCAGTCGGAAGTACAAAGTGGGAACCAGGGAACTAGCCAAATGGAACGGCATGGCTCCCACGGATACTTTAAGAGTTGGCCAGGAGCTCGTTGTCTGGGTCGACAAGAACCATCAAATGGTAGCGATGACCAATACAGGGGGTCGCAACGTTATTCGCAAGGTAGGTTATAAAGTCCGATCTGGAGATTCACTATCCAGAATCGCCAGTCGTTTTAATGTGACAGTATCCAGCCTTCGAAAATGGAACAGCTTTGACAGCAAATACCTGCAACCTGGTGATTACATCACAATTTATGTGGATGTCACCTCAAACTAGTTGCTAACCGCAGCTCCAGTACCTTTCTGGAGCTGCTTTCCAGTCCTTATTTCTGCCAGCTCCAGACCTGACTGAGCTTTGAAAAAGACTCTATCATTCCCTGACTAGCCGAATTTGCCAAACGCTCAGGGATACCTTTTTTTCTACGATAAATCACTTCAAACACATCGGCATTGGCACTCAAATCCATCAGATACTGATCGCTGGTACCTATCTTATCGACCAGCTTCAAATCCAATGCTTCTGCCCCCATCCAAAACTCACCCGTTGCAACTTTATCGATATCCAACTGAGAGCGGTTTTTTCGCACGAATTCCTTAAAAAGGTGATGCAGTGCTTCAAGCTCCTGTTTAAATTTTGCCCGACCTTCTTCGGTATTTTCTCCCAACATCGTTAAAGTCCGCTTAAACTCACCCGCAGTATGCAGTTCCACATCAATATCATTTTTCTTTAGCAAACGATGAAAATTAGGGAGCTGAGCCACCACCCCAATGGATCCAATAATGGCAAAAGGAGCAGATAATATCTTGTCTCCCACACAAGCCATCATATAGCCACCACTGGCCGCCACTTTGTCGACGCAGACAGTCAATCCAAGACCCTTCTCTTTGATGCGAGTTAACTGTGATGCAGCCAACCCATAGCTATGCGCCGCCCCACCAGGGCTTTCAAGCTTCAGTACAACCTCGTCTTTTTCACTGGCAACCGCCAGTATTGCAGAAACTTCCTCACGAAGATTAGTGACCGCAGAAGCCGCCATATCACCCACGAAATTAATCACAAAAACCTTGCGTTTTGCAGGCTCCGACCGTTTTCGGTTGGCCTTCTCACGTTTCTTTTCCTCTTTATTGATCTTTTTTTGTTCTTTTTTATCCAGCAGAACCTGACTAATCTGCTTTTTATATCCATCCAAGCGGTCATTCAGTTTGTGAATCTCCAGATGCCCCTTCCCGGACTTCTTGTGCCTGCTGCCAACCGACGCCACAATCATTACAATAAAGCCAAATGCAATCACCAATGTGATTGTCTTCAATAGAAAAATGCCATACTCAGCCAATTTGTGCTCCTCAGCTCATCAATAATTTCTACAACCTATTTTTATGACCTATATTCATAATCCAGAATATTTTCAAACAACCGTTTGAATTTAATCAGCCAGACTGTCTAGAATAACAGCCTAATTACATCATGACTAAAAGAGAGATTTATATGGGAACAGTTTCAGAAATTTTCGAACAAATTGTTGGAAAATTTAATGCATCCGCAGCTGCTGGCATGGACGTAATCTTTCAGTTCAATATATCCGATGATGATCACTATTACCTGGTGGTCGCCAACGAAAGCTGCGAGTTACACCAGGGTGATCATGAAGACCCTAGTGTCACGTTGATACTCAGCAAGGAAACATTGGAGAAAATCATCTCAGGCAAAACCAGCGGTATGCAGGCATTTATGCTTGGAAAGCTGAAAACCGAAGGCAATATGATGCTGGCAACCAAACTTGGAGATCTGTTCTCAATGTAAGAGAGCTACTTCCACTGCTGAAGAGCCTCCTTGGCAGGCTCATTAATAGGTCTGGCAACCAACCCTTTGGCGGCCAGGCCCACTGCATACAAAGCACCGTGACGCATAGGCATGTAGGTAGCACTGCCGTAAGAAGCATCAATCAAACCCAGCCCCCCTACTTTCTGCATCATGGCCCAGGCATCAATGCCTTTCTGGTCATGGAAGCTATAAGCAGTACGCTCATTGCCGTTCTCATCTTCAACTGTCAGATATCTGCCAGATAGCCTATCCAACCGATAAGCAGGCAACATTCCCATTACAGCTAAAGGCCCTTTCCAGGTAATAATCCTGACATCCATCTGCCACATATCACCAGCGAGCTCATACTCCCAGGTTTCATCATTGGAAACTGAAACCATTGCCTTAAAACGCTGCTTTGACAGCTGCTCGAAAGAGACTGTTGCAAGATTGCGCTCCATGTGAAGTGCGCGATAAGAACTCAGGTCGAATAAAGTAAAAAAGCCAAAAACAGCCCCTAACACCATCAATAGACCAAAACTTCCTTTTATCCACCCAAGTATCCATCTACTCCGTACAAGAATGAACAGACCACCTATCAGGGTGAGGAATGCGATCAGCGCTCCAACTGCAAAAAAAATGGAATATGACATGATCTTTCCTTGTTTCTTTATTCACTGCTCAGTGCAGATGCGCTGCCGCATGAGAAGCTACCTTCAGCGCTTCCATATCATTGGTGTCATCGCTGATTGTGGTTTCAATGAAGAATTCCATACTGGACAATGCATCTGCCAGATGTTCGAGCACATCTGCTGAATACGAAACCTGTTTCGAGAGCAGTTTCTTCTCAACAAAATCTGAGCATACCTGCACGATTTGGGCAGCTTTCTGACTGCCAAGGAAGACCAATGCCCCTTTGACTCCGGCCAGAGTTGCTTTGACATTAGCCAAATGAATAGTATCGCCATTGGAATCAATGAAGGCGGTAATGGACCGTTTCGCCGTTGCCAGCCCACTGGATGCCTCATCAATCAAAGCGACCTTGGCTTCACGCAGCTGAGCGCCGGCAGCTTCATTGATATGATCTTCGACATTCGCCACAGGAGCACCGCGACTCAAACGGCCAATAGCGCTCTCGGCATACAAAACAGCATCGGCAATTCGCAGCAACTGATCCGTCGAAGGAGCCGCACGATCAGCCCACCCACCAACCATATCTGCCTGTTGCCTGAGAACATTAGACGGAGAGACCAACCCAACCATTTTGAGAATATCGGTAATCTTAATCAATGCTGCATGCAACGCCTTGGCACTAAAAGGAATGTTTTGATTGTTACGGGCTGCATTATCCACCATTTCTTTGACGTTAAGAATTTCCTCACTCAAGGCTGTTGAGACGGATTGCATTACTGACTGCCCGGGGCTGTTCAATAAATCAATCTGTTCCGACAATTCATGATCACTGACGTCGGTATCAGGAAGTTTATAAACACGCTTGATTTGGTTCGCGAGCGGAGCATCTACCTTGCAAAGGGCGATGATATATAGCAGCTCTTTAATAAGATCCTTGGCTGGTTTCTGTTGAAACGCTGCTTCTTTATGAGTTATCAGCAATCGGATTTGACGATCAATCTGAGCCAGCGTCAACTTTCTTGCGGGCCCAACCTGAGCTCCTGATGCCGCCATACAGTCAATTGCACATGCAGCCAGCCAGAACATAGGGGCAATATTACTGTTGGCTGCAATTCGTACAACCTGGGAAACAGCCCTATGCATATATTTGAATGCCCCACGGGTACGCTCACCCTTAAGCAGGAAAAGAAATGAGGCCTGATAGATATGACGATACTTTCTGAGATTGATCAAAGTCTGTTTATCAAGCTTTAACACTGCCTGAGTACGCGGTTTCAGAATATGGGTGACTGTGTAATTATAAAAATAGCTTTCACGGAGATCCTGCAACCCTCGAGCCTTACGTACCCTATTGATAGAAGGTAACAGGATTTCAGGGCGCGTCTGTTGACGAATCCCCAAATATTCAAAATAACGCCCCAGAATCAACAACGTCTGGGTAACAGCATCACTGACCACTTTGCCACGATTATTCTGTGCCTGGAGGTCAGATACTGGCAGCTCAGTCAACAGACGCCCGAATTCTTCACATAGAATCGCACCGCCTTTATCCTCAAGCATAACGAAAGTACCACGAACCTGATTTATTTCATCAATAGCACTCTCTAAAACCCTTATGTCACTGGGGTCTGACAAAAAGGTTTCCAGGTTTTTTTGAGCTTCCTGAATAGTGTTTTCCAGTTCTTCATGAACCAGTTTAAAAGAGGCTGTACTGCTCATTTAACTCCATCGTCATTAGGATATATTGAAACTAAGCGTCAGTTTTAACCACTTAATGCTGCCTTAAAAACTATTTAACCACCAGCACTTTGCTCACAATTTGATGATTACCGTAGCAAAACTAAGCAAGATATACACACGAACATCAATGTTAAGGATAGCCTCCGCTAAAATGGTTGCAATATTTGCAAGAGTCTATACTTTGTTGCGTCTTTTTTTGTAGGTCAGTTAGTAGTCATTTTATATTATGAACCTGAGGAAAACTTAATGGTCGCAACTCTTTCAAAGGCCCTCACCCACAACTTTTTAGGAAACGCTCCTCAATGGTATAAGCAGGTTATTATAGCCTTCTTGATCATTAATCCAATTTTGTTGTTTATTTTAGGTGATACTGGCCCAACCGTAGTTGGCTGGCTGTTAATCGGCGAGTTCATTTTTACGCTTGCCATGGCCCTGAAATGTTATCCACTGTTACCGGGTGGGTTATTGGCAATAGAGGCCGTCATCATTGGCCTGGCAGGTTCCGGTGTCAGCGATGATGGAAACTTTGTTGGTCCTGCCAACGTTATGATAGAAACCGAGCATAATCTTGAAGTCATTCTGCTGCTGATGTTCATGGTTGCAGGCATTTACTTCATGAAAGACCTGCTGTTATTTGCATTTACCAAGGTCTTCCTTAAAGTCAGGTCAAAAGCGCTACTGTCACTGCTATTTTCCATAATGGCAGCAATATTATCCGCATTTTTGGATGCACTTACCGTTACAGCGGTACTAATCAGTATCAGCGTGGGGTTCTACTCTGTATACCATAGGGTCGCTTCGGGCAAACACTTCACTCATGAACATAATCACGACGATGATGATCAGCTGGGTGAGAACCATCGCGATGATCTGGAAAATTTCAGAGGATTCCTGCGAAGCTTGCTCATGCACGGAGCTGTAGGTACAGCACTGGGAGGAGTATGCACTCTGGTGGGAGAACCACAGAATCTCTTAATTGCCAATGTGGCCGGATGGGATTTTGTTGAGTTCTTTATCCGTATCGCTCCGGTAAGCATGCCAGTCCTGGTGGCTGGATTATTAACCTGTCTACTACTGGAAAAAACGAAATGGTTTGGTTATGGAGATTTATTGCCTGATTCAGTCAGAGGCATACTGGAAGAGTACGACCATCATGAGCAGAGCAATCGTACAAAAGCTGACATCATTCAATTAGTCATGCAAGGAGTTGTCGCTGCCTATCTGGTGCTGGCCCTTGCTTTTCACCTGGCTGAAGTTGGTCTGATTGGATTGTCAGTCATTATTTTGTTAACTGCACTCAATGGGATAAATGATGAACACGCTATCGGTAAAGCCTTCACCGAAGCCCTACCCTTCACTGCACTGCTCATAGTCTTTTTTGCCATTGTCGCCGTCATACACGCGCAACATTTATTTACCCCCATTATCTCATGGGTACTGACATTGGATACAGAGATACAGCCGGTCATGTTCTTTCTGGCTAATGGCGTCCTTTCGATGATCAGCGATAACGTATTCGTTGCTACTGTATATATCAACGAAGTATACGAACAGTTACAACACGGCCATATCAGTCGAGAACACTTTGATGTCCTGACCGTCGCAATCAACACTGGCACCAACCTGCCTTCTGTGGCCACACCTAATGGACAAGCCGCTTTTTTATTTTTGTTAACCTCTGCAATTGCTCCACTTATAAGACTTTCTTATGGGAGAATGGTATGGATGGCGCTGCCCTATACCGTGGTGTTAACGGGAGTGTCCATCGTCGCTGTTCTGGTATGGTATTAGTTCGGATGACGATAAACAGACGATTCTGCACTGCCCCCATGATGGACCTGTCTGATAGGCATTGCCGCTATATGTGGCGGCAGCTATCCAAACATGCGGTTTTGTATACTGAAATGGTAACCAGCGCAGCTCTGGCCAGAAGCAAAAATGTTGATCGTTTTCTGGATTATTCAGAACTGGAACAGCCTCTGGCACTCCAAGTGGGTGGATATGACGTTCAGGAACTGACTACTGCGGCCCGGCTGGCGGAAAAATGGCAATACTCTGAATTGAATCTCAATGTCGGCTGCCCTTCTGATCGCGTACAAAACGGTCTGATCGGAGCGGTGTTGATGAAGCATCCGGAAAAAGTGCAAGACGCATTTAAAGCAATGACCGATCATTGCTCCCTGCCTGTGACAATCAAACATCGCATCGGCGTGGATGACCTAGACTCCTACAGTTTTGTCAGGGACTTTATTGGCTCTCAATATCATGCTGGGTGCCGGGTATTCATCGTACATGCCCGTAAAGCCATACTCCAAGGCCTTTCTCCAAAAGAGAACCGAGAGATTCCTCCACTAAAATACGATACAGTTTATGCTTTAAAAAAAGACTTCCCTGACTGTGAAATCATATTAAATGGCGGTATCAAAACCATCGATGAGTGTCACAAACACCTAGAGCATGTTGATGGCGTCATGATTGGCCGGGAAGCCTATTACAATCCAATGATATTGAAAGATGTTGATGACCAGATTTACGGTTCAGCAGGTCATGATATGACGGACATTCAGTTACTTCACGCCATGATCCCTTATGTCGACCAACTGGCCCGCCAGGATATTCCAGTAAAATTTATCCTGAAACACTTGCTGGCCGTTGTGCAGGGAAAGCCCGGAGCACGTGCTTTTCGCAGGTTTCTTAGCCAGAATATGCATAAAACCCCGCAGAATAGTCATCTTCTTTCCCAGGCTCTTAAGCTGATACAATGATTGCAGCTCAACCAAACTATTTAATCAGGAGACTGTAGACGATGAGTCTTTCCAAGCTCGAGCAATTGAAACAAATGACAACCGTGGTAGCAGATACAGGGGAACTGGATGCTATCAAGCGTCTAAAGCCTGAAGATGCTACAACCAATCCAACACTGGTCCTTAAGGCCATCCAGTCCGGCCAATATCAGGCAACGATTGAAAAAGCCAAAACCCTTGGTGAAAGCGAATACGGGACTCCTTCTTCCGGGCAGTTGGCTGACTGCTTGGCAGTATGCCTGGGTGCGCAGATCAGCGAGAATATTGAAGGACTGATTAGCACTGAAGTGGATGCCAGACTGTCTTTTGATACCGAGGCAACCATTGAAAAAGCCCGCACCCTTATTCATCTCTATTCTAAGATCGGTGTGGATAAATCCAGGATCCTGATAAAAATTGCATCCACCTGGGAAGGCATTCAAGCCGCCAAAGTACTTGAGCAGGAAAACATTCATTGCAATCTGACACTTCTGTTTTCATTTGCCCAGGCTAAAGCATGTGCAGATGCCGGTGCATTTCTGATTTCACCATTTGTAGGCCGCATCCTGGACTGGTATAAAAAAAGCCAGCCCGATGCTGACTACAGTGGCGCCAATGACCCAGGAGTTCAATCTGTTACCAGTATCTATAATTACTACAAAGAGCATGGCATCAAGACTGTTGTGATGGGCGCCAGCTTCCGTACCCAAGACGAAATTGAGAACTTGGCCGGTTGCGACAAGCTGACCATATCCCCCGCCCTACTAGATAGCCTTGCCGGTGACCAAGGTGAACTGACCCGCATGCTCAAACCTGCGAGCAATACGACAGCCACACCAACCCCCATCACTGAAAAAGCATTTCGTCTGGAGATGAACCAGGATGCAATGGCGACTGAAAAGCTAGCCGAAGGAATCCGCTCATTCATCGCCGATATCGAAAAACTTGAAGCACTGTTGAGTCAGTAAACCTTAAAAGCATGGGGAGCCTTCGGGCTCTCTGTGAATTACCCCACCAAACGCATATAGCTTGACCTGAAGCAATTCCAGCCTCTTCAACTTTCCATTTCATATCCTATATATTTGTGCACCCTTATCGTTCGAATAAAGAGAACAGCCATGCCAACCTATCGTTATCGTTGTGAAGCCAATCAACAGATCTACGAGGTAAGACACTCCATGAATACAACACTCACGACCTGGAGCGAACTGGAACATCTGACAGGTGCTCAAGACAAATCAATACCAGGAGATACACCTGTAAATAAGGTGCTAACTGCCGTTGGCCTAGTGAAAAGCAGTGCGCTGAAAAATCCTGAGGCACCACCATGCGCAAACAAGAACTGTTGCGGTGGTTGCTCAGGATAACAATATTGAAAGGAAAAAACTGTCAGGCTGCTCACCTGACAGCGGATTAATCATGGATGTAAAACGGTAACCCCACCCATATACGGCACCAGCACTTCCGGCACTTCAATTGATCCATCGGACTGCTGATAGTTCTCCAGAACGGCAACCATGGCTCTACCAACCGCGAGCCCGGACCCGTTCAAAGTATGCACCAGCTCTGGCTTGCCGGTTTCCGGGTTTCTATAGCGGGCCTGCATACGGCGCGCCTGGAAATCAGTCAGATTGGAACAACTTGAAATCTCACGGTATTTGTTTTGTCCAGGCAACCAGACCTCAAGGTCATAGGTCTTGGCGGACCCAAACGTGCTGTCTCCACCACACAAAACAACTTTTCGATATGGTAAGTTCAGCTTCTGTAGAATCGCTTCAGCATGACCCACCAGCTCTTCCAGTGCCTCGAAAGACTTTTCAGGATGAACAATCTGAACCATTTCAACTTTTTCAAACTGATGCTGGCGGATCATTCCGCGGGTATCTCGGCCATAGCTACCGGCCTCACTGCGAAAACAAGGTGTATGCGCGGAATATTTGAATGGTAAGGCCTCGGCATCCAATACCTGATCACGAACCATGTTAGTGACAGGGACCTCCGCTGTTGGGATCAAGTAATAATTCTGATCACCCCGCAGCTTAAACAAATCCTCTTCCAGCTTCGGCAAATTACCGGTACCGAACATGGAATCTGCATTTACGATAAAAGGCACATTTAATTCAGTATACCCATGCTCATTGACATGGGTATCCAACATGAATTGGGCCAGCGCACGATGAAGACGAGCCAGTCTGCCTTTCATCACCGCAAAACGACTACCGGTTATTTTTCCGGCAATGTCAAAGTCCAGACCATCCAAACCACTGCCCAGGTCGACATGATCCTTAACTTCAAAGTCAAACTCTCGTGGCGTTCCCCAGGTTAAAACCTCAACATTATCGTCTTCAGTCAATCCTTCGGGCACCGATTCATCAGGGATGTTCGGAATGCGCGCCAGCATATCATCCAGCTTACCCAGAACGTCCTTGAGTCTTTCGCCGGAATCATCCAGACGGTCAGATATCTCAGCCAGCTTCTCCTGAACTTGTTGCTTCGCCTGATCAACAGGAACACCAGTAGCAATCAACTGCCCGATTTCCTTGGAGACCTTATTTTTCTCAGCCTGCAAAGACTCAGACTCAACCTGCAACGATTTTCTTTCTGCCTCCAACGACTGAAAAGTATCCACATCGAGCGTGAAGCCTTTTTTCTTCAATTTCAGAGCCACATCTTCCAACTCTGTACGCAGCAGTTTGATATCCAGCATGATTGATCCTAAAAAGATTAAACGAATAATTTTCCAACTTGTATACCCATGACGACAGCCAGAAGGCACCCGACAACACTACCAATGCCATACATCAACGCCATAGTATTGTTACCCTGATCCCACAGCAACACAGATTCCAGTGCAAAACTGGAAAAAGTGGTCAAAGCTCCAAGAAATCCAACTTGTATAAGAGTACGCCAGTGTCCCAGCAGGGGGTATTTTAGTGTGAACCAGATAAATGCCAAGCCCATAACAAAACTACCGATGATATTGGCAAGCAAGGTTCCAACGGGTAGCCCATGAGCCATCCAATTACGCGTAAGCTGCGCCAGCATATAACGGCACATTGCACCACAGGCACCACCAGCAGCAACTGCCAGCAAAAAACTCCAATGATAAGGACTCATGATGAATAACGTTTCCTATTCGAATGACGGTCAAGGTTGGACAAATACTCAAGTTTCTCCTTGATTTTTCCCTCCAGCCCACGGGCGACAGGAGCATAAAACGTCTGATCTTTAAGGCTTTCAGGAAAATAATTTTCCCCCGCCGCATACCCTTCGGGCTCATCATGGGCATAACGATATTCCGCTCCCATTCCCATGTCTGACATCAGCTTTGTCGGTGCATTACGCAAATGCATCGGAACCTCCTCCGATGGCGACTCAACAACCAGCGACATCGCGCTCTTGTAAGCCTTATAAACAGCATTGCTTTTGGGAGCACAAGCCAAATATATGACGGCATGGGCAATAGCCAGCTCACCCTCAGGAGACCCTAATCGCTCCTGGACGTCCCAGGCATTCAAAGCCAACGTCAAGGCCCTGGGATCGGCATTACCAATATCTTCTGATGCCATGCGAACCACCCGCCTTGCTACATATAAAGGATCACAACCGCCATCAATCATTCGACAAAACCAATACAATGCCGCATCTGGCGCACTTCCCCTTACAGACTTATGCAAAGCAGATATCTGTTCGTAAAAAACGTCACCACCTTTATCGAAGCGACGAACAGATCCGCCGATAATCTCCCGAACCAGCTCATGGCTCACCTCTACTCCCGGCTCCGCAATATCAGCAATCATCTCGACCATACCGAGCAGCCTGCGTGCATCACCATCTGCCGCAGCGACTACCAGCTGGCTGGTTTCACTAGAGAATTTCAGTTCCTGACGCTGCAGCTGTTCATCATATTTCAATGCATGATCTAACAGCTGAGACAACTCTGATTCTGCCAGGGATTGCAATTTATAAACCCGCGCACGGGAGAGCAAAGCACTATTAAGCTCAAACGATGGATTTTCAGTCGTTGCGCCTATAAAAATAAAAGTACCATCTTCTACATACGGCAAAAAAGCATCCTGCTGGGACTTATTGAAACGATGCACTTCATCCACAAACAACACCGTTCTACGACCCTGAGAACGGTACATCAACGCTTTATCGACTTTGCTTCGAATATCTTTGACACCCGCCATAACGGCAGACAAAGTATCGAAATGACATGCAGTCAATCGTGCCAAAAGCTTAGCCAGAGAAGTTTTGCCAACACCAGGCGGGCCCCAAAGGATCATAGATTGCAACTGATCATTTTCGATACTTCGACGTAGAGGCTTACCTGAACCAAGAACATGCGACTGACCAAAATAATGGTCGAGCGAAGTTGGCCTCAAACGTTCTGCCAAAGGCCTAAAACGGTTTTCGTCCTGATCAAACAGATCATTCATTCTGCCTGTTCCAACACATCAACACCATCTGGAGGAACAAAATCAAATTCATGACCATCCAGAGCAACATTGGTTTTGGTATCAAACAATTCAATAATGGTTTTTTGACCGAGTGAGTCTTCAAACAACAGGGCATTGACAACTTTTTCTTTAAAAGAAACCTGGATTGAACTTAACCCTGAATTCTCTTTTACCGGAGTCAATACATAAACCCCATCACTGTTCAGCGAAACATCATACAACCGCTTTATTTGCTGCTCGTCTCCAGAAAGAATCACAGCTGGGCTATCCTGAATTTTTGATTTAGCCGGCTGAATGGTGACCTGGTCCAAATCCCGATCATATATCCACAGAGTTTTCCCGTTGGACACAATTTCCTGCTCTACTGGAGGATAACTAAGCCAGACAAATTGATTCGGCCGTTTTATTAGAACCTCTCCTTCAACAGATTCAAGGGTTGAATCATCACTTGATACCGTGGACTGGACAAAACCCGCTTTAAAATTGTCATACTGCGTCAACAAAGCAATAAATTGCTTAAGATTACTTTCCGAGGCAAAAACAGCTCCCGGAAGCATACACACCAAACACAAAGCAATTTTTATATTCATAAGATTCCTATTATTCCGGAGGAGGTGGAGCCAAAACTTCGCGATTACCATTATGGCCGGCACTACTGACAATTCCTGCTTCTTCCATAGATTCAACCAATCGAGCAGCACGGTTGTAACCTATACGAAACTTTCTTTGCAAAGAAGAAGCAGATACTTTCCTGGTTTGAGTAACAAATGCGACAGCCTCATCAAAAAACGCATCTGCTTCTCCTTCGTAATCACCACCAGATAACGTCATGCCTGGAATAGAATCATCTGACCCACCATCAGTAATTTCATCAATATATACAGGTTGACCTTTTTGCTTCCATTCACCGACAACACTGTGTACTTCTTCATCAGACACAAACGCACCATGAACCCGCTCCAGATAACTGGTGCCCGGGGGCATATATAACATATCCCCATGCCCTAACAGCTGCTCTGCACCGCCCTGATCCAAAATGGTTCGGGAGTCAATTTTTGAGGAGACCTGAAAGGCTATTCGAGTGGGTACGTTGGCCTTGATCAAACCAGTAATCACATCAACTGATGGCCGCTGCGTTGCAAGTATCAAATGAACACCAGCCGCACGAGCTTTTTGCGCAAGACGAGCGATCAGCTCTTCAACTTTTTTGCCGACGATCATCATCATGTCAGCAAACTCATCAATGACAACCACGATAAATGGCAATGACTCCAACGCCGGCGCAGTTTCACCTTCTATATGATCTTCCGCCTTCCAAAGAGGGTCCTTAATAGCATCCCCTTGCGCCTCAGCCTCCTTGATCTTTTTATTAAAACCAGCAATATTCCGAACACCTACTGCCGCCATTAACTTATAACGACGCTCCATTTCCGCAACACACCAGCGTAAAGCGTTGGCAGCGTCTGACATATCTGTAACAACTGGAGTTAACAAATGAGGGATACCATCATACACAGATAATTCCAACATCTTGGGATCAACCAATATCAGCCGTACCTGTTCCGGTGTCGCTTTGTAAAGCAGGCTGATAAGCATGGCATTCACACCTACAGACTTACCGGATCCAGTTGTACCTGCCACCAACAGGTGAGGCATTTTGGCCAAATCTGCAACCACCGGCGTCCCACCGATATCATGCCCCAACCCCATCGTCAGAACAGAATGCGAGCGGTCATAGATCGCCGAAGACAAAACTTCACTGAGATGTACAATCGCCCTGTTCTCATTAGGAACTTCAATACCGACCGTTGTTTTACCTGGAATGATCTCCACCACCCGCACACTGGTCATGGCCATTGACCTGGCCAAGTCCTTCGCAAGATTACTGATTTTGCTAACTTTCACACCTGCAGCAGGCTGGATTTCAAAGCGGGTAATCACAGGGCCAGGAGCAACCGATACAACCTCTGCTTCAACTCCGAAGTCCTTCAATTTGATCTCCAAAAGCCGCGACATTGCTTCCAAAGATTCTTTACTGTATCCGGATTTTCGGTTGGCATCTGGTTGGGTCAACAATCCCAGCGAAGGCAGTTGTGCAAGAGAACTGGAGTCAAACAAAGATGGCTGCTTTTCCTTGACCGCACGCTGGGAAGGTTCAGGCTTTGGCTTCATCGGCTGGATCTTGGGCGGTTTCTTTTGCTCTTTTTTCTGTAATGCCACCTCAAGCGTAGCCTTCCGTTGCTCCAAAGCATTACGTGAATACGCAGCTTCCTGACGATTGCTTTTCCAAACCCGAATACGACTGACCACTCGCTCCGATAACCACAACACCACCCCACCAAGGGTCTCCATCACTTTTAGCCATGAAAGATTGGTTGCAACCGTAAGACTAAACATAAACGCAGCAACCAGAATTAGCGTGCTACCAACCAGATTAAAACTGCTAAAAAAGATATCCGAAATCCATTGCCCCAAAAAACCACCGGCTGTAGCAGGGTTGGTCGACGGAAAATGCAGGCTTGCAAGTCCTGCCCCAGACAGCATGAGAATAATGGACCCCAGAAGCCTGACAGCAAACACCAGACCACTCCATTTTTTCTCATCGTGACGATCATGAAACAATGACCAGGCGCGATAGATCAGCACCAATGGCAGAATATAGGACAAATCACCAACGAGGCTCATCATGACATTGGCAATCCAGGCACCTGACGGACCGGCCATATTATGCACCGTCAGATCATGCCCCACATACGACCAACCTGGATCTTTAGGGTAATAACTAAAAAGAGCCAGTCCCAGGTAAGCAGCCAACGCCAGGAGAGCAATCATCCCTCCTTCCCTTATTCCTCTTTCTTTCAAATGCTGCCAGTGGGAGCTGGTTGTCGATTTTTCGGTCTTTGCCAAACTAGGTACCTTGATTTTACTAAAAGCCCGTTGATGAGCAGATTACCCCAAGTGTATCTCAAAGCCCTTGTCTTCTGTAGACAACCCTTTGAAAATACGGGGAAATTTCTCAAAACTGATGAGTCTAATGGATATTCCCTGGCTAAACACTGAACAACCATACTTCCCTGACGTGTACAAGGCTCTAAAACAGCCTAATGGCCTACTGGCAGTTGGGGGCCAGCTAACGCCTGACTGGTTAAAGGCAGCCTATCATAAGGGCATATTTCCTTGGTTTAGTGATAACGAACCGATTATCTGGTGGTCACCATCTCCCCGCATGGTTCTATATCCCGAAAGGCTACGGATAAACAGGTCTCTGAGAAAACATCTCAAAAAAAATGCCATCACTCATGTAAGTTTTGATCGCAGATTTGCAGATGTCATCAATCATTGCGCCCAGGTCAGAGCAAACACAACTGGTACCTGGCTGGTGCCTTCGATGATATCAGCGTATTGCGAAGCACACCGACAAGGGTTTGCCCATTCTGTTGAAGTATGGCAACACGATACACTTGTTGGCGGACTGTATGGGGTAAACCTGGGAAGTATTTTTTTCGGTGAATCAATGTTCAGCCTGACCACCAATGCCTCAAAATATGCTTTATTGGCACTTACAGCGGCCCAGACCGAGCTCAGCCTGATTGATTGTCAGATGAAAACAGCATACTTAAAATCCATGGGTGGTGAAGAGATTGATCGTGCAGATTTTCAGCAACATCTAAAAGCCAGCTATGAACCAAACGTATTCATCAGCGATACTGTGCTTAGTCATTCTGACCTACTATCATTAGCACCATGAATAATTTTGTTTTCTATCGCACTCACGAACATGAATGCAGCTACCTTCCAGACCAGAAGGCGAGAACATTGTTTTTGTCTCCCGATACCAGGCCGACACCAGAGATTAACGAGGCCCTGGGACTGGTTGGCTTCAGGCGTTCTGGCGACCATATATATCGACCTGACTGCATGGATTGCCAGCAGTGCCTTTCCTGTCGAATTGTAGTGTCTCAATTTGTCTGGAAACGATCTTTTCGTCGTATACTAAAGAAAAACAGCGACATCCAAATCCAAATCGTAAAACCACTGTTCAGTGACGAACACTACAACCTGTACAGTCGATACCTGGAACTTCGTCACCAGGATGGAGACATGTACCCTCCTTCACCCGAGCATTACCACGACTTTCTTGTCTCAGATCAACCTCAGGCCCGGTTTGTAGAGTATCGCCGCAACGGACAACTGGTTGCCACAACAGTTATAGACTGGTTTTCAAGTGGCCCAAGTGCAATCTACACGTACTTCGAACCGGAACTGGAACCGTTAAGCCCGGGAACCCTGGCAATTCTAACCCTGATCAGACTGGCACAGGCTCACGGTCTTCCTTTTGTCTATTTAGGCTATTGGATTAAAGATTCAGTCAAAATGAACTACAAGACCCGGTTCCAACCTTTAGAGGTATTTCTTCAAAATCAGTGGCAATTATTGAAAAACATTGATAATCCTTTGAAAGATGGGCAATTTTCAGGCAGAATGCCGCGCCTGTAAATAATTTGCTTTGGATTAAATAGACCAACTATGGCAAAAGAAGATGTCATCGAAATGGAAGGCGAAATCCTCGAAACCCTTCCCAATACCATGTTTAGAGTCAAGCTCGAAAACGGTCATGTTGTAACTGCACATATTTCCGGCAAAATGCGTAAGAATTACATTCGCATTTTAACGGGAGATAAAGTGAAAGTTGAAATGACACCTTATGACCTTAGTAAAGGTCGTATTACTTACCGAGCCCGTTAAATCTATAGCCTACATAAGTTGAGCCAATAATTGTTGAATCAACGATTAATGTAGTAACACATAACAAAAAGGCACCATACTGGTGCCCTTTGTTTTATATTGCAGCAAAACCATTTAGGCTGGCTCTGCAACTTCCTCTCCTACCAGCGCGATGTCATCGTTCTCGACAGTAACGCGAATAGTGCCACCCCCAATCAAACGACCAAACAACAGCTCTTCAGCCAATGGACGCTTAATCTTGTCTTGAATCAACCTGGCCATCGGGCGAGCTCCCATTTTTTCGTCATACCCGTGATCACACAGCCATTGTCTCGCACTTTCGTCCACATCCATCTGAACTTTCTTCTCATCCAGCTGGGCCTGCAATTCGGTCAGGAATTTATCCACAACCCCCATAATAATGCCAGTGTTCAATGGCTTGAACTGAACGATTGCATCGAGCCTGTTGCGAAATTCGGGAGTAAATGCCTTCTTGATGATTTCCATACCATCTGTAGTGTGGTCCTGAGTAGTAAAGCCCATGCTTCGACGCCCCATTTCCTCAGCACCGGCATTCGAGGTCATTACCAATATAATGTTTCTGAAATCCGCTTTACGGCCATTATTATCGGTCAACGCTCCATGATCCATAACCTGCAATAGTAAATTGAAGACCTCTGGATGGGCTTTCTCTATTTCGTCCAACAACAGCACCGCATGAGGATGCTTAGTAACTGCATCAGTCAGCAAACCTCCCTGATCAAAACCCACATACCCTGGAGGAGCCCCTATTAAACGAGACACGGTATGCCGCTCCATATACTCAGACATATCAAAACGTATCAACTGTATCCCCAGGCTTTCCGCGAGCTGCTTGGTAACCTCCGTCTTACCAACCCCTGTAGGCCCCGCAAACAGAAAAGAACCTATCGGTTTCTCAGTAGGCTTCAGACCGGCCCGCGCCAGCTTTATAGAAGCGGCCAGTGTTTCAATAGCCTCTTCCTGCCCAAAAACTGTCATTTTTAAGTTGCGTTCCAGGTTTTTCAGTAATTCCTTGTCTGAACGATTAACTGTTTTTGCAGGAATGCGAGCAATGCTGGCAATAACCTTCTCTACATCGTTAACACTAATTACTTTTTTGCGCTTGCTCTCAGAAACCAGCCTCTGCGCCGCTCCAGCTTCATCAATGACATCAATGGCCTTATCCGGCAAATGTCGATCAGAAATGTACCTAGCCGCGAGTTCAGCTGCAGCTTTCAACGCTGTGTCATGATATTTGATCTCATGATGCTGCTCGAAACGCTCTTTCAAACCTTTCAAAATTTTATAGGTTTCATCAACACTCGGCTCCAATACATCAATCTTCTGGAACCGGCGTGTTAACGCACTGTCTTTTTCAAAGATGCCTCTGAACTCCTGGAACGTGGTAGAGCCGATGCATCGCAACTCTCCAGAACTGAGCAGAGGCTTAAGCAGATTACTGGCATCCATGACGCCACCTGAGGCAGCACCTGCTCCGATAATCGTATGAATTTCATCGATAAACAAAATGGACTTGGGTTTTTTCTTTAACTCAGCCAACAGAGATTTCAAACGCTTTTCAAAATCCCCTCGATATTTGGTTCCTGCAAGCAAGGCTCCAAGGTCAAGGGAATAAACTGTTGCCTTGTCAATAATTTCCGGCACCTCCTGGTCAACAATACGCTTGGCCAGACCCTCTGCTATCGCAGTCTTGCCAACCCCTGTTTCGCCAACCAGCAAAGGGTTATTTTTTCTTCTGCGGGAAAGAATCTGAATCACCCGCTCAACTTCTTTCTCTCTCCCGACAAGAGGATCAATTCTGCCATTTCTGGCCATTTCGTTCAGATTTGTGGCAAAACTTTCCAAAGGATGCTGCCCCATGGACTCACCAGAATCATCATCTGGATTTCCATGCTGAGAACTGGGATCAGGACTCGACTCGGAATCAGGGTTCTGCACCTTGGAAATTCCATGAGCGATAAAATTAACCACATCAATACGATTAATATTTTGCTGTTTAAGAAAAAAAACAGCCTGACTTTCCTGCTCACTGAATATCGCAACCAGAACGTTAGCACCCGTTACTTCTTTTTTTCCGGAAGATTGAACATGAAAGACAGCCCGCTGTAACACTCTTTGAAAACCAAGCGTAGGCTGCGTATCCCTGTCTGTATCACCTGCGGGAATTAGTGGCGTGGTTGAGTCAACAAACTCAATCAGTTCTTTTCGGAGCTTATCAAGATCGGCTGCGCATGCTCTCAGCACACTGGTTGTCGACTCATTATCCAACAACGCCAATAATAAATGCTCCACCGTCATGAACTCGTGGCGTTTTGCTTTCGCATCTTTAAACGCGTTATTTAGGGTTTGCTCAAGGTCTTTACTCAACATTTTTCACCCTTCCTCTTTCTTTGATCCCATAGACGGCGCTACAGAACACGCTCTACTTCACAGATTAACGGATGCTCGTTTTGACGCGAATATTCATTAACCATTGCCGCTTTGGTCTCTGCGATATCCTTAGTATAGACCCCACACACACCTTTGCCCTGTGTATGGACTGTAAGCATTACTTGAGTTGCCTTTTCACGATTCATACCAAAGAACAATTCAAGTATATGTACCACAAACTCCATAGGAGTATAGTCATCATTTAAAAGAATGACTCGATATTGCGAAGGTCGTTTTAACTCTGGTTTTGAGGTCTCAACTGCAACTCCACCCCCATTATCTCCTTCTAAAGGATTATGATCTGCCATTAGTCGTGCTTCATCCAATTTAATATACTGTCGTTTCATTAGGCCAGTCAGTTTATGTAATTGGTAGGTAATCAATACCGTTACATTAACAATGATAATGTGCCTTAAAGTGGAGGCTTTAGACAAACACCTTGTTAACTCTGTTACAAACTTTACCAAGTCTGTCCAGATTAATAATGGCATTTGTTGACTAATACAAGCTCTATCCACAACATTGTAACGGCCAGACTGCTCACAAATCAGTCAGCTTGAGGCTTAACCCAGCATTTTAGGAGTTTCATAATGCCTGCAGGGAAAGTTAAATGGTTTAACAACGCCAAAGGGTACGGATTCGTATTAGCAGAAGGAAGTGATGAAGATCTTTTTGTACATTATTCATCCATTATGATGGATGGATATAAAACATTGAAAGCGGGACAACCGGTTGCATTTCGAACAACCAAAGCCAATCGAGGCACCCATGCTATTGATGTCCATGTTGCAAAAGATGAGACCCATGCAAGGGAATTAGCGGTGGAGTTAGATCAGACCTCGACAGAAATAGAAAAACGAGCATAGACTCAGGGCAAAGAAAAAGCCCCTATTTTTAGGGGCTTTGGCTTTTTTTATTTCAAAATTATGCCATTGCTTTAATAATGGCTTTGCCAAATTCAGAAGCTTTGACCAAAGTGGCACCTTCCATCAAACGATGAAAATCGTATGTAACTGTTTTAGCAGCGATTGCATCAGCCATACCTTTAAGCACTAAATCAGCAGCCTCAGTCCAACCCATATGGCGCAACATCATTTCACCAGACAGGATTAATGAACCGGGGTTAACTTTGTCCTGTCCTGCATATTTAGGTGCTGTACCGTGAGTTGCTTCAAACACAGCAACTTCATCAGAAATATTAGCACCCGGTGCAATACCGATTCCGCCGACTTCTGCAGCCAATGCGTCAGACAAATAGTCACCATTCAGATTCAGTGTTGCAATAACGCTGTATTCAGCTGGACGAAGCAAAATCTGCTGCAACATTGCATCAGCGATTACATCTTTAACAATGACCTGCTTACCAGTTCTTGGATTTTTGAACTGCATCCATGGTCCGCCATCAAGAAGCTCAGCACCAAACTCTTCTTTAGCCACTTCATAGCCCCAATCTTTAAAGGCGCCTTCAGTAAACTTCATGATGTTGCCTTTATGAACCAGCGTCAATGAATCACGATCATTATCGACAGTGTATTGCAATGCCTTACGCACCAGACGCTTGGTACCTTCTTCAGAAACAGGCTTAATACCAATACCACAATTCTCAGGGAAACGGATTTTAGTGACACCCATTTCCTCTGTCAGGAATTTGATAATTTTGTCTGCTTCAGGCGTACCCGCTTTCCACTCAACTCCTGCATAGATATCTTCGGAGTTTTCACGAAAAATCACCATATCGACGTCATTTGGCTTCAGAACCGGGCTGGGAACTCCAGTGAACCACTGAACCGGGCGCTGACATACATACAGGTCAAGCTCCTGACGGATGGCTACGTTCAAAGAACGGATACCACCCCCCACAGGAGTGGTCAGAGGACCTTTAATACCAACACAAAACTCTTTAAACGCATCAAGAGTTTCTGCAGGCAACCAAGTATCGGCATCATAAACAGTAGTTGCTTTCTCTCCGGCATACACTTCCATCCATGAGATTTTCTTTTCTCCACCATAGGCTTTTTCTACAGCCGCATTGATAACCTCAATCATTGGCGGAGTTACGTCAACACCAATGCCATCACCTTCAATATAAGGGATAATCGGATTATTGGGGACATTCAATGAACCATCAGCGTTAAAGCTGATTTTGCTGCCTTCTGATGGCACCTGGATTTTTTGGTAACCCATATGTTCGCTCCATTAGCTAGTACTGGTATTGTTTTGGGGGCGTGGAGTATATCGCATCATTCAAGTATCGAATAGCGACCTTGGTGTAAGGTGCCGACACAATATAAGCCCTGAACAGACCACATGTGTGAATTAGGAAACATGACCAAAATCATCTTATTAAATAAACCGTTTAATGTACTGTCACAGTTTCGAAAAAACGATGAGCGCAAGACTTTAGCGGACTTTGTGAAAGATGCAACAGTAAACGTAGCCGGGCGCCTGGATTATGACTCTGAAGGCCTTATTGTTCTTACAGATAACGGCCTATTACAACAACAGATTTCCAATCCAAAATACCAAAAATGGAAGACCTACTGGGTCCAGGTAGAGGGTGAGATTGATGAAGCCAGCATTCTGAAACTGTCTCGTGGAATCTCGCTGAAAGATGGCATGACCAGACCAGCAAAAGTGCAGAGCATCCCAGAGCCTGATATATGGAAACGTACTCCGCCCATTCGTGAACGAAAATCAATACCTACCAGCTGGATAGAAATCTCTATTAGTGAAGGCAGAAATCGCCAGGTAAGGCGCATGACCGCTGCGTTGGGATACCCGACTTTGCGCCTGATACGTACAACTGTTGGCGAATGGAACCTTGAGGGGCTACTGCCAGGTGAGTATCGGGAGCTTCAGATTGACGCTCCCGAGCAGATATCAGAAAACCCAAGAAATAAAATCAGACGATTGGATCAACGTCCTGGTCGTAATCGACGCTGGCGTAGCCAAAACCGAAAAGCCTGAAAAATTCTTCCTGATAAGCCGTGAAGTCGGCTTTTTCATCCAGGTTGTCGGTATTAACCTCACCCCAAATAGCAGCCACCCTGTCCTGAACTTCAGGTTTCAACTCATTGAGATCCATCCGGATTCTGCCTTCTTCATCAAGCGTCAAAGCAGACTGAGCATATAATTCATTGTTGAACAACCCACTCACCTGTTCAATACACCCTTCATTGGTGCCCTGTTCTTTCATAACTTTTATCAGAATTGACAGGTACAAAGGCATAACAGGTATTGCCGAGCTGGACTGTGTAACAACTGCTTTTAAAACTGACACATAGGCAGAACCATTGAGAGGTTTCAGGCGTTCAGCAATCACTTTACAGGCACGATCAACGTCCTGTTTGGCACGGCCAATGGTAGCACCGCCATATATCGGCCAGGTTAACTCCTTGCCGATATAGCTATATGCGGTAGTCTTGACGCCATCAGCTAACACACCTGCCTCAGCAAGTGCTTCCATCCACAATTCCCAATCTTCACCCCCCATCACTTTTATAGTGTTGGCAATTTCCTCATCATTTGCCGGTTCAAGGGTGAACTCTCCAACCTGACGGGTATCAGTATTTAGGTTTTTGCGGGTAACCGGCTCACCAATGGCCTTCAGAGAAGAAGAATAAGTGATGCCGGTTTTGGGATCCGTACGTCGCGGCGAACCAAGGCTATATATAACCAAATCAATCGGTCCCATTTCAGATTTAACTGCCTCAATGACGGCCGCCTTTGCTTCGTTTGAAAATGCATCAACATTAAACGATCGGGCATAAACACCTGCTTCATGTGCAAATGATTCGAATGCCTTGGTATTGTACCAACCAGCTGAAGCAGTACGCTTTTCAGTAGGCTCTTTTTCAAACATAACTCCCAGCGTGTTGGCACCGTAACCGAAAGCTGCGGTAATTCTGGAAGCCAGGCCATAGCCGTTGGAACACCCTATAACCAACACATTCTTAGGGCCACTCCCGGTCGGCTTATTGGCTTTTACATATTCAATCTGTTCACGCACATGCTCCCCACATCCAGCCGGATGGGCAGTTGTACAAATGAAACCACGAACTTTGGGCTTAATGATCATAAAAGAATTATCCTTCGATATTTTCTCTGGCAACGAATCGCCGGCAGTCTAAGAGCTTGTAAGACGGATAAGAAGCCAAATAAGTCACAAGTGTGTTCACTTTTGCAATACAGCCTCTTGATAAGTCACAACTTGACCGTAACTTAATCACAACGACCATCCATTGCCTATAGTTTTGAGATGAGTTCTAATCCGCCCCCTTCTGAGCGAAAGATTATTATGAATAAAGATACCAAAGTCATCGTTGGCATGTCAGGCGGAGTAGACTCTTCTGTCAGCGCACTGTTACTACTGGAACAGGGCTATCAGGTTGAAGGTCTGTTCATGAAGAATTGGGAAGAAGACGACGGTACAGAATACTGTACCGCCAAGGAAGATCTTGCAGATGCGCAGGCTGTTTGTGACCGTCTGGGGATAAAACTACACCAGGCAAACTTTGCTGCGGAGTACTGGGATAACGTCTTTGAACATTTTCTGGATGAATACCGGGAAGGTCGCACTCCCAATCCAGATATTCTCTGCAACAAAGAAATTAAGTTTAAAGCGTTTCTTGAGTATGCTCAGGTTTTAGGTGCCGATAAAATAGCCACCGGTCATTACGTCAGAAAATCCGGCACTGGTCACGATACAAAACTACTCAAAGGCCTGGATCCCAACAAGGATCAATCTTATTTTTTGCATGCTGTTGGAGCTGCGGAGCTTGATCTATCGTTATTTCCGATTGGTGAACTTGAAAAACCAAAGGTCCGGGAATTGGCAGAGAAACACCAGTTTGTCACTGCCAGAAAAAAAGACAGTACGGGTATATGCTTTATAGGAGAACGCCGCTTCAGCGATTTCCTAAAACAATACCTGCCAGCCAAACCCGGACAAATTGAGACGGACAAGGGAGAAGTAATTGGCGAGCACAGCGGTTTGATGTACTACACAATTGGACAACGACAGGGCCTTGGCATAGGTGGCTTGAAAAACCATACTGAAGCTCCCTGGTTTGTTGCAGCCAAAGATCTGAATCGCAATGTTCTCACTGTTGTGCAAGGACAGGATCATCCACTCCTCTACACTCAGTACCTGAGCATGAATAAATATGACTGGGTAGATGGTGTTGGCCCCATTGATGGCAGCCGGCTAAACTGCAAACATCGTTATCGCCAGCCCGATCAGGCTTGTACTATTATTCGACAGAAGAACAAATATATAGTCGAATTTGATCAACCCCAGCGAGCCATTACTCCCGGCCAGTCTGCGGTATTTTATCGGGAGGATATTTGTCTGGGTGGTGGAGTAATCGAAAAAACCTGGAACTAATAGAATTGACATAACCAATAACTCACTGAATATACAGAAATCTAAATGACAAAATCAGTTCAGGATCAAACTCTGGCAATTGCAGGGGTTTTCCAATCAGCCCTGTTAGTGGACGAACTTGCCCGCCAAGGTCAAATTTCACCTACAGACCTTGAGATTGCGGTGAGCAGCATTTTCAATACCGCGCCCCAGTCAGCTATAGACATATACAGCGGGGAAGTCTCTAACCTGCGCCAAGGCCTGAACGGTATCAGAGCGCTGTTAAGTCGTGACACCAAAGGCCTCCCCCAAGATGTAGTCAGATACGCAATGGGCATCATGCACATTGAAGGAAAAGTCCGAGAAAACAAGGCGCTACTGAACAAATTATCAGAGGGAATTGAACGTTCGCGCGGACAAAAAGAGTATTTTGACAACCTTATCCACGATTCAGTTATTGGTTCACTGGCAAATACCTACATAGATACTATATCAACCTTATCTTTTAGAATTCAGGTGACTGGAAACCCTACTCTGCTGCAGGATGAGCGCATTGCCAGTCGTATAAGGACATTACTGCTTGCCGGTATCCGCAGTGCCTTTTTGTGGCACCAAAGCGGCGGACATCGCTGGCATTTTTTATTTCGACGCGGCCTGATACTCAGAACAGCACGGCAAATCCAGACACAGGGACTCCAATGATCTTCTGATCCCTGTATAATGCACGCCCTTCACAAGACGTTCTTCTAACTTCACGAGAGTCATTTCATGCAATTATCATCGCTTACAGCTATTTCGCCGGTTGATGGTCGTTACGGTAGTAAAACAGAATCACTCAGACCCATATTCAGCGAATACGGGTTAATAAAGGCCCGGGTCACTGTTGAAGTAAGATGGTTGCAAAAACTGGCATCACATCCCGCGATACAGGAGCTACAGCCACTCTCTGCAGGTGCTAATGACTTTATCGATCAACTGGTCAACAATTTTAGTGAAGCTGATGCACAAGCCATCAAAGATATCGAAAAAACCACCAACCACGATGTCAAAGCGGTCGAGTATTTTCTAAAGGATAAATTCTCTGCTTCTGAAGAACTCAGCAATATCAGCGAGTTCGTACACTTTGCCTGTACATCTGAAGATATCAATAACCTGTCTCACGGATTAATGCTGATAGAAGGACGAAATGTTCTGGTACCAGTGCTTGAGTCTATTGTGGAAAGCATCAGACAGCTTGCCCTGAACCACGCTGATATCCCCATGTTGTCACGCACCCATGGCCAAACCGCTTCTCCGACCACCCTGGGAAAGGAAATGGCTAATGTCGCCCATCGCCTTGCCAGACAACTGAACACCATTAAAAGCTCACAAGTACTGGGCAAAATCAATGGCGCTGTCGGCAATTACAATGCACATATATCTGCATATCCGGAAATTGACTGGGAACAAAATGCCCGGGAATTCGTAGAATCACTGGGGCTGAACTGGAATCCGTATACAACTCAGATTGAACCTCATGACTATATTGCAGAATTATTTGATGCTTTTGCCCGGTTCAATACGATACTGATCGACTTTAACCGTGACGTCTGGGGCTATATCTCTCTGGGATATTTCAAGCAAAAAACAATTACCGGCGAAGTGGGTTCCTCCACAATGCCACATAAAGTGAACCCAATTGATTTTGAAAACTCTGAAGGAAACCTTGGGGTGGCTAACGCCTTGTTACAACACCTGGCCAGCAAACTCCCGGTATCCCGTTGGCAACGCGACCTGACAGACTCAACAGTATTACGCACTCTCGGAACCGGGTTTGCCCACAGCCTGATCGCTTACCAAGCCACATTAAAAGGCATTTCCAAACTAGAGGCCAACCCGCACAAACTGGCCGAAGACCTGAACAATGCGTGGGAGGTTCTGGCGGAACCCATCCAAACCGTAATGCGTCGTTATGGCATTTCTGAGCCCTATGAGAAATTAAAAGCCTTTACTCGCGGAAAAGCGATTACCCAGTCTGCTATCCAGGATTTCGTGAATTCCCTCGAGTTACCGGAAGATGCCAAACAAAACCTGCTGGCAATGACACCTGCATCCTACATCGGCAATGCTGCTCAGCAAGCCAAAAAAATCTAGTATATTTTTTGACCGGGAGAGACAACCTCTCTCCCACCTCCATTCAACACATCAAATAAACACTGAGACCTTTCGTGCAACAAACCCTTAACTTTGATATCGATGATTTCCTGAAAAATTACTGGCAATGCAAGCCATTGCTGATCAGGCAGGCGATTGATCCTGATTTGTTACAGATTTCCCAAGAGGAGTTATTTGATTTTGCTGCACAGGAATGGGTGGAGTCACGGATTGTCAGCAGTCAGGATCAACAAGACTGGACCCTTCATCGCGGTCCCTTTGAGCCTGACGACTATGAACGCTTGGCCACCAAAGATTGGACCTTACTGGTACAGGCGGTTGATCAATTTATTCCCGAAGCAAATCAGTTAAAGAAGATGTTTGATTTCGTCCCCAGTTGGCGGCTGGACGACATCATGGTAAGCCTGGCAAAGACCGGGGCCGGCGTCGGACCTCATTTTGATCAATATGACGTGTTTTTAATTCAGGGATGCGGTCAGAGGCGCTGGCAAATTGGTCCGGTTGGGGACAGTAACTCTGCCCTGCTGGAAAACTGTGAATTAAGTATCTTAAAGAATATGCAAGTAGATCATCAGTGGGACCTTTCACCCGGTGATATCCTCTATCTACCGCCAGGAATCACACACAATGGCACAGCTCTGACCGATGACTGCATGACGATCTCAGTGGGATTCCGGGCACCGGCACACAGTGAAATTCTGGACGACTACTTCGGTCGCCTCAGCGCACGTATAGACCAGAGCCTGCGCTACACTGACCCTGCAATCCAGATGCAAAAGAATCCACATGCCGTGACTGTAGATGCGGTTTCAAAGTTAAAAACCATTGTCGGACAATACGCCAATAATGAGACCTTACTCAGTCAATGGCTGGGCGAGTTCATGACCGAACCCAAGTATCCTGAGCACTTTCCTGAACAACCCACTCCTTCCTGGGAGGTCATGCAAGATATTATTAACACAGCAACCTGTTTCCAGTTACATCCCGGTGCCAGAGCAGCAGTTGATGATAAATATCTATTTATAAATGGAGAAAGTTGGGCACGCCAAGAACTCAACAGTGAGCTGATTGATTTTGTCTTGAATCATACGATCGCTGAAGCATCTCAATTCAACAAATGGCTTGAGAATGATGCAGGCAGACAACTCGCTATTGACTTGATCAGTCGTAACTGTCTGCTTTATGAAGAAAGCCAATAAAAGCCGGAATCAGCCACTAATAGATTCAGACAATACCTAATAGCATTTTCAATGACGACCATTCCCTGCTCCAGAATGGTCTTCTCCTCAATAGCCAATGCCGGCGTGACTTTAACTGTTTGATCTCTGGATCCACAGGTCTCAATTATCAAACCAGCACTCATACAAACCTTCGCAACAGCAGCGGTACCTGCCCAGTCCAGAACTTCCCGCAGAGGCAATGCTGTCAAAAAATGACTCCTGTCTCTCTTCGCAAAAGGCTCGCAACAACCCTGATTTTTCGTTCAAGCATTCATTCAAACTCATGATCACCCATACAACTGAATTATCTTGTCAGCTGCAACAAGGGCCAAATTATTGCTCCAGACATGTCGTTATCCCCTCCTTTTAGCCATACCTCCATTTCAGTTGAAAACAACAAAATGACTAAGGCAAACCAATCGTCCCCATGAATTTCGACACACAAACCATATTTGGCACTATTTCGGCATATTCATAGCTGAAAAATCTTCCGCTTCTTCCACAGACGACCCGGATATCATTAATAATAAGCATGATATCGAAACCATCACACAATTGATGAACACCACCAAGTCAACTGATGCTTTCCTGGTTTACCCCCCCCCTCCCCGAGGAGTCCCGAGAATAATGACAACCGGCAAATCGCCCCCTAACCTTGATCCGTAAGTAACTTTCGATGGTCACCAATGCAGTCAAAATCTGCTCCCAGGTAACCATCAACTGGCAAATGAGTGACAGTACTATGAAACCTGATGTTTAAGCTTAACAACGTTGCTGACACTCCATAAAAAGCATCCGTGAATGCAACAAGTTTTCGTCGCCCAGCATATTTTCGAACCAATTTTACAGCAGACTCAACTACACTAGCTCCAGAGGGCCTGGTAAATTGCATTCTATAATTCAGACCATGAGATTTAAGAATTTTCTCTTGAAACGCCTAAATGAAGCGCTCTTTGGTATCAGAGCGGCATTATTGAGGGCGTTGTGTATCAGACGGAGGCATGGTTTCAATCACCATGGCCAGCTTGGACTCAGCTGGCCATTGGTCGTTTTTGGCGTTTATGTCCGGGCATGGACTGACTTGCATCTCTAGTAAATAATTCCTTTCCCAACAAGCAAACAAAGTCTGAACTTCGATTTGATAACCGAGTAAAGCTTGTGAAACCCAGGGAGTAACGCCTAACCCGGCCGCTAAACATGCGGGGTGAATCTTGTGGTATTGGGATGTACCAGGATATTGAGACCACTCTATTGGCACAGCCAATGCGGGCCCTGGAAATCCAGGTGCTTTGCGCGACATTGCCAAGCTTCTCAAGACGGCAATTAAAAAGATCAGAACGATCTACTTGATTGTCAGACCAATAGTACAGATACAAACGGTTCAAAAAATAGTTATTGAGAGTTGTCTGAACCGTTTCTGATAACCCATGGCACGAAAACCATTATATGAACATTATTTTACTCTTTCTTTCCTGCTGGTAGGCAGAAAACCAGCTAACAACACCTGCAATCGCAATGGCTAAGAGTAAAACATATTGCAATGAAACGAACTTAATACCTTTGGTGTAGTAAAGCCAAATGCCGATTACATCAACAATAATCCAATAAACCCAGCTTTCTAGTCGACGTCGGGCCATCAACCACATCGCCACAAAACTCATCACTGTCGTAAGAGCATCCAGGTATGGAAATGAAGCCGGTTCAGGAAACCATTTGGGCAGGTGTAGATGAATACCACTCATGATTCTGCCTACGGCCAGAGATGATACCAAAGTAAACAGAACCCAAATTAGAACATTGCCTTTTGAGCCAACAATAACGGGAGTTTTTGTTTGTGAACTAGATTGACTGGCCTGCCAATACCACCAACCGTATACGCTAGCCCCAATATAGTATATCTGCTCAAGAGTATCTGAATACAATTGATACTGGTAAAACAGCATCATATAAAGAACGACGCTGATGATACCAATTGGCCAAGTCAACATATGGCGCCGGGCAATCAATAAAACCGACAGTAAATAACAAATCGTCCCAAAGAACTCCAGATAACTCATTGGGTATTCCATGACCGTAAAAAACACCGTATTTACGTCAAACAAACTCACAAAGGATTGCAATTTAACACCTCAAGTATGTTCGTATATTTTTGATAGCGACTTAACACAGAAGAAACAGTAGCCACTCTCTGCTCCAAAGTTCCCGACAACACGATGTAGGGAATCTTGTAGTAGCCCAACATCTGAACTATTTGCCGCTGAAAAACATTTCTTTGGCCATCTCCGGAGCGATCCCAGGTATCTTCATAAGGAATATCAATATCGCATAGAAACGTCAGATCATATCGGCTGGGCGACATATCTGCCAGCAACTGTAAACGCTCCGGCACATAGCCGTGATAGTAACGACAAAATGTAGCAGTGGTTAGAGCTGTCGTATCTGTAAAAAGATACCGGTTGGCAACATTAAGGCGTGTGGTTTCCATATTCAAATGCTGCTCTGCAATATGAATAAGTTCATGTGGTTGGAGTTTACGGTCTATCTGGTATTTTTCCCAATATTCCCGACCATACTCTGGCATCCATTGAGTATTAAAGCAGCCGGCCAAAGCCCTACTAAGAGTGGTTTTTCCAGTAGAAGGCGCTCCTAATATGGCAACATTGGTAATCAAGTCTCGATACACCAATGATTCCATATAATCCTTGTAACCATGACTGTCCCGGCGAATTTTCGTCGCAGATATGGGAATTTGTATCCGTTCGACATCGACTCGTCTGTCAACAGCCCCAAGTGCATGACTCATATGTTCGCCATAAGGCTCACTGGAATAAAAATGGGTAATACCGGCTACACCTAATTCTTCAATCACATAGCGCTCATGCTGACGCATAAGCTCTTGACTGTAACCGACCTGACTGGGGCCATTCCAAGCCTCAATTACTTCCACTTCGGGATATAAACATCTGATCCAGCCAGAACGAACCGCTAGAGGTATTCTTGTCACTTCCGGAGAGTCATAGATAATCAGTTTAAGCAGATCCATTTCTGCCAGGGCCGTCTCTATCAGGAGCTGATGTCCTTTATGTAGTGGCGCAAATTTGCCTAGCACCAAACCGATTTTCTTCATCCCCACAACCCTGTCATCAAGCTCATTTTTGGAATCGAATGTATCCACTATCGATCTCAGAATGACTTACTGAGCACATCAGTACACTAAAAGCGATATATCAATATCAGTCTGGCCACAACGGATAGTAATTTTCTAGCATATCCGTAGAAATCTTCAGAACATGCCGTAGCAAAACCCGATAGAAAGGTATATATCAAAAAGATTCGGCATAAGGAAGTTTGGATGCTAATGAAAATAGTTATTTGAGAATTCGGACAGAAAACCGCTCTGTTTATTTGCAACGGGAACTTATAACAACCTCATCACAACAGAGTCAAAAAAGCTGATATGTTTTGGCTCTATCTAAAATAGCGTTGCTTATGCGATGTTATCCAAAAAAAGAGAAAATTTCTGTTTTGTAAACAGAAAAGCAAAAAAAGAAAGCCATCAGCGACTTTCAATTAATGCACAACAGGAATTTCAGGCATTTCTTCATCCAGGTCTTCAAATGGGTCTTCGATTTGAGATACCCATTGCATACCGGCAGAAAACATTGCCTTAGCGACATCAATATGGCGATCATTCAGCCTAGCTTTGGCTTCTTCGCTAAAGCGTATTGTTACCATGGGCTCGCCGCTCTCATCCATTTGCCTGAGTGCAATGGCACCATCTTCGAGTTCGATAATTTCCCAATACATGTAATTACCAGAATTGCCCTTGTTGTCGGAATTGTTGCATCCATACTTGCAGGTTTTGGATACAAGTCGAGTAAAAATTTGTGTCAGCTGGTAGATCTGAAGCTAACAGATTAACCTCGCCAGACACATCAGCTTCTTGCCCTATAGCAGCCTGATAATATTTATGCAGCCTGCTCAGCCATGAATGCTGGTCAGCCAGCTCCGCTTCTATCTCTTGCAGCTCAGCCATATCCGGATTGTACTCTCTCAGGTTTTCCAGATGATTGCCACTGACTTTGTACATATCCGCCAACTCCGCCACAAGAGCGAAAAATGCTTTCATGACTTCAACGGCCAAAGCATCCAGCAATATTTCCTGAGGGCCATCAACCGCCGCCTGAGTATTCATAAAATCCAGTAATTGCTTGACTCGATAGAACTGATGATTGGTTCTGGCTGAGCTGGAGATCATTAATAATTAATCCTGAAACCAATCGTGAAGGCACGGTCAATGGGCTTCTCGCCAACTTCTTTATAATCGGCTGTCACATCCTGATAACCGATGAACACTCGTGCCTGGGGCATTACTTTGTAAGTGACACGCGCCACCAGCTCATAAAAAGACCTAGTGTCATTAAATGAGATAACGTCTGGAGAATAGTACAACAAACCCTCAAATCCCAGGCCGTTCAAGAAATCCGGCGAATAACGAACAAAACCACCCACCGCTGCAGAAAAAGCTGTTTCATGACTGTCATACACGAACCCTTTAATACCCAATCCACCAATCAGATCGGAATCCGGATCACTGACATCCACAGCATTGAATCCAGCAGATAGGGCATAACCGTCTTCTTCTTGATACAACATCCCGGCCGTAAGATGCATCCCAGTACCAATACGAGTGGCATCATGCTCCACACGAATTGATTCCTGCGACAGCCCAATATCGAGCGAACCGCCAGCTGACGCAAAACCACTTAGACCAATCAGAAGAACGAACCAGGTTATCTTTTTCATGAAAACTCCGAATGCACAATTTATCCGCGCATTCTAGCCGTCTGTGTGATTGAAATCACGCAGACGGCGACAGTTTTACAGCAGAGATTCAGCTAAAGGTTATGCCGAAAGCTCCAGCATCAGCTTATTGATCCTGGAAACATAGGCTGAGGGGTCTTTCAGGGTACGGCCTTCCGAAATACGGGCTTGCTCATAAATCAACCAAACCAGGTCTTTAAAACGATCTTCATCCACTTCCTGGTCAATTTTGTTGACCATAGGATGATCCGGATTCAGTTCAAGGAAAGGCTTGTTGTCTGGTACAGCCTGGCCAGCTGCTTCCATGATTTTGCGCATTTGTTCTCCCATATCATGCTCGCCTACTGCCAGACACGCCGGCGATTCTGTAAGACGATGAGTCAGGCGAACGTCCTGAACTTCACTTTGCATCAGATCCTTAACCCGCTTCAGCAACGGCTCCAGCTTTTCTTCGGCTTCTTTCTGTGCTTTTTTGTCTTCTTCTGATTCGATAGCACCCAGATCCAAATCGCCTTTGGTGATATCCGCCAGGTTTTTACCATCGAACTCTGACAGATGCCCCGTCATCCATTCATCGATACGGTCGGTCAATAACAGCACTTCGATATTCTTCTTGCGGAAAACCTCCATATGAGGACTCGCCTTTGCCGCCGCCACGTTGTCAGCCACAATGTAGTAGATCTTGTCCTGCTCAGCCGGCATGCGTTCTACATAGTCCTTAAGGCCCACAGTCGCTTTGTCTGAATCAGACTGAGTGGAAACGAACCGGAACAATGAAGCAACTTTCTCTTTATTGGCAAAATCTTCGGCCGGCCCTTCTTTCAACACCTGACCAAATTCATCCCAGAATTGCTGGTACTTTTCTGGTTCTTTTTTCGCCATTTTCTCCAGCATATCCAAAACCCGCTTGGTTAACGCGGATTTCATGGAATCTACCGCCTGATCTTTTTGCAAAATCTCCCGGGAGACATTCAAAGATAAATCATTGGAATCCACGACACCTTTGATAAAACGGAGATACAACGGCAGAAACTGTTCAGCATCATCCATAATGAATACCCGCTGCACGTAGAGCTTCAGTCCCCTGGCAACATCACGATTCCACAGGTCAAAAGGCGCTTTACTTGGCACATACAACAGCGAGGTATAGTCTAATTTACCTTCCACTTTGTTATGAGACCAACTGGCAGCATCGGCAAAATCATGAGAAATATGTTTATAGAATTCCTGATACTCCTCGTCTGGAATATCCGCTTTTGAACGGGTCCATAAGGCAGTCGCTGTATTGATCTTCTCAAACTCAGGAACTTCCGGCTTCTCTTCCTCCTCACCATAGTGCTCTTTAGGCAACTCAACCGATACACTGATGTGGTCGGAATATTTACGCACCAGATTGCGCAAACGCCAGCCATCTGCAAACTCTTCCTGATCATTTTTAAGGTGCAACGTGATAGAGGTACCACGTGAGGCCTTTTCTGTTACTTCCACAGAGAATTCACCGTCTCCAGCCGATTCCCAGACAACTGCCTGATCTACTGGCTGCCCGGCCCTGCGGGTAACAACCGTTACTTTGTCAGCAACGATGAAAGAGGAATAAAAACCAACACCAAACTGACCAATCAAGTGAGCGTCTTTCTTTTGATCACCAGACAATTTGCTCAAAAATTCAGCGGTTCCGGACTTGGCGATAGTCCCTAAATTACTGATCACATCGTCATAGGTCATACCGATACCATTATCATCAATGGTGACCGTTTTAGCATCTTTATCGAATGTAATACGAACTCTCAGATCGCTGTCATCTTCATACAATGCATCATTCGCCAAGGCTTCAAATCGTAGCTTATCAACAGCATCAGAAGCATTGGAAATAAGCTCTCTGAGGAAAATTTCTTTGTTGGAATACAAAGAGTGGATCATCAGGTGCAATAGCTGTTTGACTTCAGTCTGAAAGCTGTGTGTTTCCTTCGTTACATTGTCGGACATGGATGTTTTGACTCCGGTTCTTATGACATTAGTTTAAGACTTGCCGGTTTATAGGGGTTTATTGCTTCAATTCAAGTGGGGAACTTGGCATGATGCCGGTTTATTGATCAACATAGACCATTTAAAGGATAGATTATGACAATCCAGGCAGGGGCTCACACAAAAGACATGGATCAGCCCGTCAAAAAACGAGAAATATTCGGGTGGGCCATGTATGACTTTGCTAACTCTGCCTACACTACGGTGGTCATAACCATCGTTTATAGTGCTTTCTTCGTTAATTATCTCGTCCCCGAAGGAGCCGTTTGGCAAGACAGTTATTGGTCCATAGCGATAGTCATATCCACAGTACTGGCCATGCTGCTCGCTCCCATTACAGGCATTCTCTGTGATTTCAGCGGTCGTAAAAAAATCTTTCTGGGCATCACTACCCTGCTGTGTGCGCTGTTTACAGCCATGCTGGGCTTGGTGAATCCGGGGCAGATCTGGTTGGGCATATTCATTGTGGTCATCAGCAATACCGCCTGGATGCTTGGTGAGGTCTTTTGTGCTTCATTCCTGACAGATATCGCCAACCAGCAGAATATGGGAAAAATATCCGGTATTGGCTGGGGTGTTGGCTATGTGGGGGCATTGATCAGCCTGATTATTGCTTTAAAAATAGTCATCACTGCAGATCCTGATACCGAAACATCCGCTTTTATCAGTCAGAACCAGCTGGCCATGGTGTTCACGGGGCTGTTTTTTTTACTCGCGGCACTGCCTACGTTTTTGTTGGTCAAGGAACGTTCAAAACCCCAACCGGGTTTTGAAACCATACACTTTCCAACATTACTTAAAGCCTCTATAAAGCGCCTGGCACATACCTGGACCATCGTGCACCAACTGCCCATTCTGTTTCAGTTTTTTCTGGTCTTTTTACTCTATATGGCGGGTATCGAAATCATCGTTAAATTTTTCGGAATTTATGTTGAGGCAGAACTGAAGTTCACTACTGCAGAAAAAACCAACATTTTTCTCGCTTTACAAATATCAGCGCTGTTTGGTGCAGTCGCTTTTGGTTACCTCGAAAGTGCCATTGGTCCTAAAAAAACCATCTTTTTAAGCCTGGTTTGGTGGATCGTCGGTACCCTAGCCATTTACTTCCTCCGCCCGGTAACCGAGTTCCTGGGTATTTCCATCACCAGTTATTTTACCGCAGTCGCACTGATGACCGGTGCCGGTTTAGGGGCCACGCAAAGTGCCAGCCGCGCTATTGTGGGATTACTATCTCCGAAAAAATATTCTGCTGAATTGTTTGGATTCTGGGGATTTTTCGCCAAAGGCGCTACTATTCTTGGCAGCCTGAGTTATTCCCTGGTGGCTGATACCATGGGGAGAGAATCCGGCTTACTGGTCATAGTCGGATTCTTCGCACTCGGTGCTATTACCATTTTGCTGGTTCCATTGGAAAAAGGCCTGAAAATGGCCAGAGAAGAGTAAGCGGAAAGCTTCGCTTCCAAGTCCGCTCACCTTGTTCAGTCTACTATTGTGATAGGTGTGAAGGGTATTACATCTCCACACCTATCGCACAAAGGTCACCATGCTTGTCTTAACCATGAGCCTGGCTTTTTTGAAAAACAGCCATAGTTTTGATGCAAGCTCGCAAAACCATAGCTTACTGCGTAAATGAGGATTAGAGAGGGTACGAATTCGAACAAAACTGCCAACGTCCTCCACGAAAATAGGCCATTTTGTGGAGGTTCCCCAGCAAAGTATCCAACCAGATTCTGAAGTCGCACAGGCTATCCCAAAACCACACGACCTACCTATGCGAAAATATCGGCACAGCTCAAGTGCTGATCACTCAATCGAATATGATCAATAATGAAACTGGACAGATAGTACTCAAAATCATAAGGGTGTATCGATATTCGCAACGGGCGATTGCGGGATAAAAGCCGGGTGTTTAGTTGATTCCAACCCCATAATACAGGCATCCTCCAAAGACGATCAGCTTCATAACCAGTCAATGCCAACGATTTGAAACTGTTCTCTTCAACATCCAGCAAACCGCTTGAATACTCGTAATAACGAAACGGCAACTTAATAAGCTCACTGCGTCGAATACAGCCCATCGCCCATGCTGGAGGAACGTAAAGCTCCGGAGCAGACATACCATTTTCCAAAAACCAGCCGTAATTCATTTCAATCATGTCACTAATCTCCGCAGAACTCAGTGACAAATGTTCTGCAACATTGCGTGAGATAAATGCAGAGTGCAGATAATGAAACAGACTTGTTTTTTTGTGGATATGATGATGCCAACCGTGTCCGGCGAGCTGAAATCCATCCTGCTGAAGTGACTTTAATGTGTTTATCTGCTCGGTCTTCCAGTTCAACCCTGGTACTACTAACAGATAAACTTTGTCTGCTGGAACACCGGCATCCGTCAGCTTGGAAATAATATTCAGCACCCGCTTGAAGGTGTCCGGCATAAGGTCATGAATAGAAAGAATCGTTCTCATTTTTTATTTAGTGAACCCAACAACGAATACCACAACCCCATACTCCAGTTATTCAGCTGCTCAGCAGCTGCTCTACCCATACTCGTCTTCTGCACCAGTAGTTTGGAATCGATACTTTTCAGAGAAGAGATCATATCCGCAAGATTTGAATGCGGTTCAATAATAAACAGCCCTTTATTCAACTCAGGCCACTGACAGATACCACAATTTCGCGACACAACCGTAATCCGTCCCCTGGCCATACTCTCAAGCGCAATCGTGCCAAAGGATTCGACATGCGATGGCAAAACCAAACAGTCATGCTGATCAATCTGAGCCATCAAAGCATCTCGATTCAACCAGCCGAGATATCTTAGATTTGGAAGCTCTAGGGTCGCCTTTTCGACATGGGCACGCTCTGGACCATCTCCGGAGATGCTGAACTCCAAATCTGGATGAGCTCTGGCCGCATCAATAATAGCGGGAAGGTTTTTTTCAGCCGCCAGACGACCGGCGAACAAGATTCTGGCAACTTTATCGACGGGATCAGCCTGCGGCTGATTAAGGAAATTAAAGGCAACCGGAGTACCGACTCTGAAGCTTTTCTTTGACCCAAACTCGTTGGCGATCTGCACCATTTCATCAGAGTTTGCCACGACAATATCCGACCACCTGAACAGCAATTTATTGGAAACCCAGAAGTACGCCCGATTCAGTGCTCCTTCAATTCGCCCCCAATACATATCAGCCAGTTTTTCAAACCAAGTATGAAACCCTAGCAAAACCGTCGCTCCATGTTTTCGTCCCTGAAAAGCGCCAGCCAGGCCAATCAACCCAGGTGTCGGAACAATTACAACATCTGGAGCAAACTGCCTGACCCGTTTTTTGATATTCCAAAAGTTGGGAATCAAAAACTTCTGTGTCGTATCACCAGGAAGCGGAATATTCAAACCGCCCTGCCAACGTCCATTCTCCAGGATAATCGGACATATGATTTCCAGCTTCCCTACTTTAGGCTGCAGGTATTGGATAAGGTCCTGATAATATGCACCTACACCATTACGTTCGGGAGCAGCATCAGAAATAATCATTACACGCATATCTTTGATCTGCGCCAACTCATCAAGATCCGCACCTGAGTTTGAAAACAAGGTCATTCTCAACCCTCCGCTGCATTACTTAGTAAACGACTTCGACCTGACATCGGCCAAAACTGATCAAAATCGACAAAATGATTTTCCGGATGGCTCTCTCTGGCATATTGATGAGCACTTTGGTATGCGAGATTACGTTCCGCTTCTTGCTGATAAAACTGTTCCATTTCGCTACTCAAGGAATAACCTCCTTTACCGTACAAGCTCTGAACACAGTCATACAACCGGGATTTCAAGTCTCCTATATCCAACACATATAAAGTATTCTCAATACCAGAATATTCCTCTATCAAAGCATAATAATGTGCCAGCATTTTCGAAACTGACTGCTGAAACTGGGTATCCGCAATGTCATACCTCAAAAGATCAAACGCAGGCTTCAAAGAGCTGATTTGAGACGGAACAGTCTCTTCTGGAGACCGGACACAAGCAATAATTGTGGAATCAGGAAAATAGTGTTTCAAACTACCGGTCAAGGAAGTAAAAGAAGGGTTTTTGGAAAGCAGAATTTTATCCCGGCCATGAAAATACAAATGACGCTGAACCATTTTATAGTAAAAATTCAGAATAACTTCCCGCTCACGTTCTGGCAGCTCCTTATCAAAGTAAGCCAGCCTCCAACAACGTGGATTTGATGGAAATACAACCATTTGAATAAAACTGGATAACACCGGAAGCAACAGCAAAAAGTCCTCTTCGGGTTCTTCCAGACCTAAGGAGTGGATATGGTCCATACTCTGTGTAAAGCTGTTTTTATTTTGAAACAGTCGACGAGTGACAGGGCTAAACAAACGTTTGAACCAAGACAAAACATAACGCTGAGTAATCGAGGGGGCAAACAAACACTCCTCAAGCGTTGTCGTAGTAAATTGAGTATCACGACTGAGGGTTCTTTGCAGATAAGTCGTACCGCTTCTAGGTACTCCCAGGATAAACACGGGCTGACGGATGGGAATCTTTCGATAACCTAAAAACAAAATCTCATCCAACAAAAAACCCAACCAATGAATATGAAATAACACCAGCATCAAAGGCATCAGCACTAATAAGACCAGATTACGGGCAACACCCATCACCCTGGATTCACCGATATGACATATCAGCCATAAGAATAATTTGCACCAATTAGTAAGAAAGAGGAAATACGCTCTGATCATTAAATCTCACTGTTATACTGTTACGTTCCATCAACTAACGGTCATAAAGGTTCGATGATAACAGCTTTATAGCTTATATGGTTCTTTCCTATCGCAAATAGCTTTAAATGCTTATCACCTGCCCACCATAGCACCACCATCATGACACCGGGCGCTGAGAGTTCACGGTACTTACCAATCCCAACGGTCAATTGCTTAATCATATCTATAAAAAAAGCGGCAAGATGCCGCTTTTCGTTTTTTGTACAGGGATGTATTTATGCCACAGATGCGTGAATGTACAAAAGTGACATCAATACAAAGATGCACTTGTTGTCACAGGAGAACTGGAATAATTATCCAGCACTACACTCCTGTTTTCTTATTTACCAGCCAGTCACTTCTTTCAAAGCATCACCAATTTGTGCCAGTGACCGTACAGTTTTAACACCGGCATCTTCCAGCGCTGCAAATTTTTCATCTGCAGTACCTTTCCCACCAGAAATAATGGCACCCGCATGTCCCATGCGTTTGCCTTTAGGGGCAGTGACACCCGCAATATAAGATACCACAGGCTTGGTAACATTCGCCTTGATATAAGCGGCAGCCTCTTCTTCAGCCGTACCACCAATTTCCCCAATCATCACAATCGCTTCTGTCTGAGGGTCTTTTTCAAACATTGCTAGGATATCAATGAAGTTAGATCCTGGAATCGGATCGCCACCAATACCTACACAGGTAGACTGTCCAAAACCATAATCAGTGGTCTGTTTAACAGCCTCATAAGTCAATGTACCGGAACGGGAAACAATACCGACTTTTCCAGGTTTATGGATATGACCAGGCATAATACCGATCTTACATTCTCCAGGAGTAATCACTCCTGGGCAGTTTGGTCCAATCAGCCGAACACCCAACTCATCACATTTTACCTTACACTCAAGCATGTCCAGCGTCGGAATGCCTTCAGTAATAGCCACAATCAGCTTAATGCCTGCATTAGCAGCTTCCAGGATAGAGTCCTTACAAAAAGGGGCCGGTACATATATTACAGAGGCCTCGGCACCAGTCGCAGCGACTGCTTCAGCAACCGTGTTAAACACTGGTAAACCAAGATGTTCTTGACCACCTTTACCAGGGGTCACACCTCCGACCATTTGTGTACCATAGGCAATTGCCTGCTCAGAGTGGAAAGTACCCTGGCCACCAGTGAAACCCTGACAAATCACTTTGGTATTCTTGTCGATCAAAATTGACATGCTCAGTTCCCCCCTGCAGCTTTAACGGCTTGTTGAGCAGCATCGGTCAGGCTGGTCGCCGCGATGATATCCAGTCCACTATCGGCCAGTACTTTTGAACCCAATTCAGCATTGGTACCTTCAAGACGAACAATTACAGGAACAGTCACACCAACTTCTTTAACCGCACCAATAATACCTTCCGCAATCATGTCGCAGCGAACAATACCACCAAAAATATTGACCAATACCGCTTTAACGTTACTGTCGGAAAGAATGATTTTGAATGCTTCAGCAACACGTTCTTTAGTTGCGCCACCACCTACGTCAAGGAAGTTAGCAGGAAAACCACCATGCAAGGCAACGATATCCATCGTACCCATGGCAAGACCTGCTCCATTCACCATGCAGCCAATATTGCCATCCAGCGCAACATAGTTAAGCTGATGAGACGCAGCATGAGATTCACGTTCGTCTTCCTGTGAAGGATCGTTCATATCCTGCAGGTCTTTGTGACGATATAAGGCGTTACCATCGACACCCAGTTTGGCATCCAGACAGTGAAGATCACCGTCAGCCTTGATAACCAGAGGATTAATTTCAATCAATGCCAGATCTTTGTCTTGGAACAACTGCGCCAGACCAGTGAAGATTTTGACAAACTGATTGATTTGAGGACCTTTCAAACCTAATTGAAACGCCAATTCCCGCCCTTGATAAGGCTGAGCACCAGTCAAAGGATCAACTGTGGCTTTCAGAATTTTTTCGGGTGTCTCTTCCGCCACTTTTTCAATTTCAACACCACCCTCGGTAGATGCCATAAAGACAATACGGCGAGTCGATCTATCAACGACCGCCCCCAGATACAGCTCTTCGGCAATATCTGTACACGCTTCTACCAGGATTTTTGAAACAGGCTGACCATTCTCATCGGTCTGATAGGTCACCAGGTTTTTACCCAGCCACTGTTCAGCGAAAGCTTTCGCTTCATCCGCACTCTTTACCAGCTTCACACCGCCAGCCTTGCCTCTTCCTCCAGCATGAACCTGGGCTTTTACAACCCACATGTCTCCTGGAATTTTTGCAACTGCTGCGACGACTTCTTCAGGGGTATCACAGGCATAGCCATCTGATACCGGCAAGCCATACTGCTTGAATAATTGTTTACCTTGATATTCGTGAAGGTTCATTTCCTGTTCCGCTCACTGTGTACAGCCCACCAGCCACTTGTCGTTATAATAGGTGTGACCCGGGTACTGCCGATTTTAAAGACATGGAGAAACCGAGATTTGGTTCGGTTTACTCCTACTTAATTATTTCTTAATTACGTTTTTTGGGATTCGCAATGTGCAGCGCTATGTTGTCGACAGCCAAAGCTGCATCATGAACTGCCTCAGACAGCGTAGGATGAGCAAAACATGTTAATTGCAGATCTTCCGCACTGGCCATGAACTCCATGGAAATAACACCCTGAGCCACAATTTCTGACGCTGACAAACCAAATACATGCATACCAAGGATGCGGTCTGTCTCTTTATCAGCCAGAATCTTAACCATGCCAGTAGTGTCATTGGCTGCCATTGCCCGACCAACCGCTGCAAATGGCATTTTGCCCACCTTGTAGTCTACGCCATCGGCTTTTAACTGCTCTTCGGTCTTACCTACCCAGGCAATTTCAGGATGAGTATAGATAACATTAGGAATGGTCTCGTAATTCATCTGAGCGGTTTCATGACCAGCGATAATTTCCGCCACCATGACACCCTCTTCCATACCTTTATGCGCCAACATGGGCCCACGTACAACGTCACCTATTGCATAGACTCCGGGAACGGTAGTGCGACATTGATCATCCACAAAGATAAAACGTCGCTCATCCAGAGTAACTCCACAGCCTTCCCCAAGACATGCATCAGTTACTGGGCGACGACCAACACAGACAATCAGCTTGTCGAAAGTCTCTTGTTTATCACCTTCGCTGTCCTGGTAAGTAACGACTACCTGCTTACCCTTAACTTCTGAACCAGTCACCCGACATCCCAACCGAATATCCAGCCCCTGCTTTTCAAATACCTTCTGAGCCGCTTTAGCGATGGCCTGATCCGCAGTGGGCAGAAATTTATCCTGAGCTTCAATGACAACTACGTCAGAACCTAGACGAGCCCAGACAGACCCGAGTTCCAGCCCGATTACACCAGCACCAATCACACCCAGACGTTTTGGCACTTCTGTAAATTCCAATGCACCCGTCGAATCAACAACGATATCTTCGTGCATCGGAGTTGGCGGAATTTCGACTGGTACAGAACCGGTAGCGATGATCACATTTTTGGCTTCAAGCACTTCTGTTGAACCATCATGCTTGGCGACTTCAACCTGTTTGTTTTCCAACAGTTTGCCGGTGCCTTCGATACTGGTCACACCATTGGCCTTAAACAGGCCAGCAATGCCTCCGGTCAGGTTTTTAACAATCTTGTCTTTTCTAGCCATCATGGCTTTGACGTCTATTTTAACGTCTTTGAGGGAAATACCATGATCACCAAGAGAAGCGAGAGCCTCATGATATTTTTCAGATGATTCCAACAATGCTTTAGATGGGATACAGCCAACATTAAGACAGGTTCCCCCAAGTGAGGTTTTACCTTCTTTATCCACCCATTTTTCGATGCAAGCGGTCTTTTGCCCCAACTGTGCCGATTTAATTGCGGCAATATAGCCCGCTGGCCCCGAACCAATTACTACCACGTCAAATTGTTGTGCCATTGGAAATTTCCTATTCAGTAAATGTTACCCATGTATTAAATCAAAAGAGCGGTGATGTAACCGCTCTGTCGGTAAGCTTCAGATCAAAGATCCAGCAGAATTCTGGCTGGATCTTCAAGCATATCTTTGATAGCTACCAGGAATTGAACAGCATCTTTTCCGTCAATCAAACGGTGATCGTAAGTCAGGGCCAGATACATCATTGGAAGAATCTTAACCTCACCATTTACTGCCATTGGACGTTCCTGAATCTTGTGCATACCAAGAATGGCCGTTTGAGGTGGTGTCAGAATCGGTGTAGACATCAGAGATCCAAACACACCACCATTAGTAATGGTAAACGTGCCACCCTGAAGCTCATCCAGTCCCAAACCGCCTTTCTGGGCACGAGCCCCGAAATCACGGATCTGAGCTTCAATATCAGCCAGATTCATGCGGTCACAATCACGCAGAATAGGAACCACCAGGCCACGATCAGACGACACTGCAATGCCAATATCCTGATAACCATGATAAACAATATCATCGCCATCTATAGAAGCATTCACATCAGGAAACCGCTTCAAAGCTTCTGTTGTTGCCTTCACAAAGAAAGACATGAACCCCAGACGAGTGCCATTATGGGCTTTCTCAAACATGTCTTTGTATTTGGAACGCAAAGTCATGACGGGCTCCATGTTGACCTCATTGAATGTTGTCAACAACGCTGCAGTTTCCTGAGCTTCTTTCAAGCGCTTGGCAATACTCTTGCGTAAACGAGTCATGGGTACTCGTTTTTCAATCTTCTCACCATCAGGGATGCTGATAACCGGTTGAGCAGACGAACTGGCTGCCGGCTGACTCGCAGGTTTAGCAGCAGAGGCCGGCGCACTGTTGATAAATGCCAGTACGTCTTCTTTGCTGATCCGACCACCCTTGCCTGTTCCTTTAATCTTTTCGGCATCCAGTTTCTTCTCATCCAACAAGCGCTTGGCTGATGGACTCATAGCAACATTACCGACCTGAACAGTCTCTTCTTCTACAGCTTCTGAAGATGCTGATGGGGCAGCTGCACTTACGGTGCCCTCTTCGAACTTTGCAATCACTTCTACACTGAGTACGGTATCGCCTTCGTCTTTCAAAATTTCCACCAATTGCCCATCGGCTGGTGCAACGACTTCGAGTACCACTTTATCTGTTTCAATATCTACCAGCAGTTCGTCCCGTTGAACAGGTTCGCCAGGCTTTTTATGCCATGTAGCGATACTGCCGTCCGCAACGGACTCAGGAAATTGGGGTGCTTTGATTTCTATTGCCATTTTAGGTTCCTTAATCTCCTATATGCGGACCTGATCTATTTTTTTGGATAAACCAGGGCGTCTTCTAAAAATTTATTTAACTGTTCCAAATGTAATTTCATATAACCTGCAGCTGGAGCAGCAGAGGCCTCACGACCTACATAAACCAAATACAAATCCGGATCATGTCGGTGAATGACATTACGCAAATGATGCTGGCTGCTATACCATGCTCCCTGATTCATAGGCTCTTCCTGACACCAAACAACATCTTCTACTTTGGGATAAGTAGAAAGAACCTGGTAGAGACGATCTTCAGGGAACGGGTATAGCTGCTCGACACGTACCAGTGCAACATTCGTTATTTGATCACGACGGCATCTTTCACGCAGGTCGTAATATACCTTGCCGCTACAGAAAACAACCCGCTGAACCGCGTCTTTATCTGTAATATCCGGATCATCCAATACTATTTCAAACTTACCGGTTGCCAGTTCATCCAGAGTACTCACTGCATCTTTATGACGCAGAAGACTTTTTGGTGACATCACCACCAATGGTTTTCTAAGGTTACGGGTGATCTGACGACGCAGCATGTGATATACCTGCGCTGGAGTCGACGGTACACAGACTTGAATATTCTGCTCTGCGCACAGTTGCAGATAACGCTCAAGACGAGCAGATGAGTGCTCTGGCCCCTGCCCTTCATATCCATGCGGTAATAACATAACCAATCCACACAGACGTCCCCACTTGTGTTCACCACTGGTTATGAACTGGTCGATAACGACCTGGGCACCATTAGCAAAGTCACCAAATTGTGCTTCCCATATGACTAGGGCATTTGGTGTTGTTGTGGCATAGCCGTATTCGAACGCAAGGACCGCTTCTTCAGATAGGAAAGAATCGTATATATCGAACTCTGGCTGGTCTTCTGACAGATTGCGCAGCGGGACATAAGTAGAGCCATCCTTAGTACTGTGCAATACCACATGTCGATGCACAAAAGTGCCGCGCCCTACATCCTGGCCAGTGATTCGGATGGGATGATTCGAGTCTAAAATCGTGGCATAAGCCAGAGTTTCAGCGAATCCCCAGTTGATGGGCATCGCACCGGCAGCCATTTTCAAACGGTCTTCTATGATCTTATTGACCTGACGCTGTACCGGAAAGCCTTCCGGGACCGTATTAATACGATTAGCAATTTCTCTCAGATACTGAAGATCAAGTGAAGTATCAAAATCATCAGAAAACGGGTGATTCAGATATGGTTTCCAATCAACGAACAACGACGTGTTAGGCTCTTTCACCAACGACTTGGCGACATGCTCACCATTTTCCAGGGCCGTGCGGTATTCTTCGGCCATTTGTGTCACACCGCCTTTATCGATCACACCCTCATTAACCAAACGTTCTCCATAAAGATCTAGAGTCGATTTGATTTTACGGATTTTTTCGTACATCAACGGCTGGGTCATTGCCGGTTCGTCAGCCTCATTATGTCCACGACGCCGATAACATACCATGTCAATAACGACATCGCGCTTGAACTGTTGACGATAATCAACGGCCAGTTGGGTGACGAAAACAACAGCTTCAGGATCATCTCCATTAACATGGAAAATAGGCGCCTGAACCATTTTAGCAATATCAGTACAGTACTCTGTCGAACGAGCATCTTCGCGGCGACTGGTCGTAAAACCGACTTGGTTATTCACGATGATGTGAATGGTACCACCCGTCTTATAGCCACGGGTCTGGGACATCTGGAATGTTTCCATGACCACCCCTTGACCAGCAAAAGCAGCATCACCATGAATAGCAACGGGTAATACAGTGGTGCCAACGGGGTCTTTGCGGCGGTCCTGTCGAGCACGAACGGAACCTTCAACAACAGGTGATACAATTTCAAGGTGTGACGGGTTAAAAGCCATCGCCAGATGCACCTCGCCCCCCTGAGTCATAACATTGGACGAGAAACCCTGGTGATATTTAACATCGCCACTTCCCATCTCATAAAAGGATTTTCCCTCAAACTCATCAAACAAATCCCTAGGGCTTTTACCCAGAATATTAACGAGAATATTCAGGCGCCCACGGTGAGCCATCCCAAGAACAATTTCTTTGGTTCCATAAGACCCTGCTCTTTGTATCAGCTCATCCACCAACGGAATCAGCGCTTCGCCTCCTTCAAGCCCGAAACGTTTGGTACCGGGATATTTGCTCTGCAAATACTTTTCCAACCCCTCACCAGCAGACAAACGCTCAAGAATATGAAGACGCGCTTCGTTGCTGTAAACAGGATGTGATTTTACCGACTCCATACGCTGTTCAATCCAACGGCGTTCGGCAGTATCAACAATATGAGTAAACTCGGCTCCTACAGAGGAACAATAAGTCTGCTCCAGCAGATCGATTGTTTCCTTAAGAGTAGCCTCTTCTTTCCCCACATATAAATGAGAGCAGGAAAATACCGTATCTTCATCAGCTTTCGATAATTCGTGATATTGCAACTCAAGGTCTGGAATAGAAGGCCTTTGCTCGAGCCCCAATGGATCAAGCTTTGCTTTCTGGTGACCACGAAAACGATAGGCCGTAGCCAACTGATGGACACGAACCTGTTTACGCTCGTGCACTGTCGTGATACTGGGTGAAACCACCGCAGAGGAAAGCTTTTTCTGATTTTTTGAAAGCAGAAGAAAGTGATCTTTAATCGGAGAGTGTGGTACTTCAGAATGAACAGTAGCGTTCACACGGGGAAGCTTATCGAATTCAGCTCTCCAATCTTCTGGCACAGAATTAGGGTCACGTAGATAAGATTCGTACATTTCTTCTAAATAGGAAGAATTTCCGCCGGCGAGATGGGATGTCCCCCAGAGCTGCTCCATTATGCTGTCTTGCATCTTTGAACCTTAGTTTCAATAGATAGTTATGTGGGTCTCTTGCTAAATTAAATATCGTCTCTTCAGTGATCTTTGCTTTTAAAGAAGCCGGGTCTGTCACTGAGAACAGCCCGGCTTTTCTGCTGGATAAGCAATCTAAGGTATCAGGTTGCGTTATGGAGCAGCATATTCCGGATATGTCCGATTGCCCGGGTCGGATTTAATCCTTTCGGGCAGACAGCAACACAATTCATGATGCCACGGCAACGAAAAACAGAGAATGGATCATCCAGCTCTGCCAACCGCTCTGCCGTTGCTGTATCGCGACTATCAGCTAGAAAACGATATGCCTGAAGCAGGCCAGAGGGCCCAACAAACTTATCTGGATTCCACCAGAAAGACGGACACGCCGTACTACAACATGCGCACAAAATACATTCATATAGCCCGTCTAGTTTCGCTCTATCAGCGGGGCTTTGTAAACGCTCAATTGCCGGCGCAGGTTCTTCGTTGATCAAATAAGGTTTAATTCGCTCATACTGTTTGTAGAAAATACCCATATCCACAACCAGATCACGTATAACAGGCAACCCGGGCAATGGTCTTACAACCAATGTTCCTCCTGGCTTCACCACCTCAGACAAGTGAGTAATACAGGCCAGTCCGTTTTTACCATTAATATTTATACCATCTGAGCCACAAACCCCTTCACGACAGGAACGACGAAATGCAACACTGTCATCCTGTTCCTTGATCAGATGTAAAACATCCAACACCATCAGGTCTTTGCCCTCGGGCAGAGTGACCTCATAGTCTTTCATATATGGTTTTTTATCGGTATCTGGATTATAGCGGTAAATACTAACCTTCATTGTAAATCTCCTTAGTATGTCCGCTTAACAGGCTGAAAAGCCTCAACAGTATTTGGCGCGAAATTTACAGCACGCCGCCCCATACGCTTGTCTGCCGGGAAGAACAAAGAATGGCACAACCAGTTTTCGTCATCACGTTCCGGATAATCTTCTCTGGCATGAGCACCACGGCTCTCTGTCCGTACAGAAGCAGCAACAGCAGTAGCCTCAGCAACCTCCAACAGGTTTTCGAGTTCGAGCGCTTCAATCCTGGACGTATTAAATGCTGCACTCTTATCCTGCAAATGAATATTCTCTACTCGTTCACGAATAACAGACAATTTCCGCAATCCTTCGTCCATACTGTCACCTCTGCGAAAAACACCAAAGTGCAATTGCATAAGGTTTTGGAGATCTTTACGCACATCAGCGATTTTTTCACCAGATGTAGATGCATTCAATCGATTCAGGCGCTGCATGGCACGATCAATGTCGTCATCACTTGCCGGCTTGGTATCAAAGCCCTCGCGCAAGCTTTTTTCGATCTGCAGCCCTGCAGAGCGACCAAATACAACCAGATCAAGCAGTGAATTACCACCAAGACGGTTAGCCCCATGAACAGAAACACATGCGGCTTCCCCACAGGCATAAAAACCTTCGATCACATGATCCGAACCTTCAGCAGACTGAGTCAGCGCCTGACCACCTACATTGGTCGGAATCCCACCCATCATGTAGTGACAAGTAGGAACGACCGGAATCATGTCCTTCACAGGGTCTACATGAGCAAAAATTTTGGACAACTCACTAATGCCCGGCAAACGACTGTTAAGCACTTCTTCGCCGAGATGGTCCAGTTTTAGGAACACGTGATCACCTTCAGGACCAGCACCACGACCTTCCAGAATTTCAAGAATCATTGAACGGGCAACGACGTCTCGACTGGCCAAGTCTTTATAGTTAGGCGCATAACGTTCCATAAAACGTTCGCCATCTTTATTGACCAGGTAACCACCTTCACCACGACAACCCTCTGTGACCAACACACCCGCACCATGGATACCTGTTGGGTGAAATTGCCACATCTCGATATCCTGAACCGGAAACCCAGCCCGCAGAGCCATACCGATACCGTCACCGGTATTAATATGCGCATTGGTCGTTGACGCATAGATACGTCCCGCACCACCCGTTGCAAATACCGTCGCTTTGGATCGGATATAAACAGTCTCACCAGTTTCCATGCATAGGGCAACAACACCAACTACAGCACCATCAACATTGGTCACCAAATCAACAGCAAACCATTCATTCAAAAACTGTGTACCGGCCTTCAGGTTGGCCTGATAAAGAGTATGCAATAGCGCATGTCCGGTACGATCCGCTGCGGCACATGTTCTGGCAGCCTGACCACCCTTACCATAATCTTTTGACTGTCCCCCGAATGGTCTTTGATAAATACGACCTTCTTCAGTACGGGAAAACGGCAGCCCCATATGATCCAGCTCAAAAACCGCTTCTGGACCGACCGAACACATATATTCGATCGCATCCTGATCACCAATAAAGTCCGATCCTTTTACGGTGTCGTACATATGCCAGCGCCAATCGTCGTTTGGATCAGAACTGGCTATAGCACAGGTAATGCCACCTTGAGCGGATACTGTGTGCGAGCGTGTTGGAAACACTTTCGATACGACAGCTGTTTTAAAGCCTGATTGAGCCAGCTGCACTGCCGCTCGCATGCCTGCACCACCGCCGCCAACAATAATGGCGTCGTAAGTCATTGTTCTCATATTTGCCATTGTTTAACCCCAGAGCGCCGTAATGGTCACGATTAGATATACGAATAATGTAATAGCAACGACGGCCAGAAAAATAAATCTGATCGCCATAGGTTTCAGATAATCTGTTGCTACAGTCCATAGACCTACCCAGGCATGTCCAACCAATGACAACATCGCCAACAGGGTAAAAATCTTCATCGCCGCATGATCAAACAAAGCATGCCACTGAGCATAACTCAACTCAGGGCTGGCAATTAAAAACACCAGAATAAAGACAGTATATGCAGCAAGAACTACTGCTGAGAATCTTTGAATCAGCCAGTCAGACAACCCACTTCTGCTAAGGTTTGTGACATTTCTAACAATTACGCCCATATCCATACTCCTGCCAGGACAATCAATACTGCGGAAATTACCACAACACCTATAGCCATCTTAGGCCCACCTTCCTTACTTTCTCCGATACCCATATCCATAAACAGGTGTTTGATTCCTGCAACGAAATGGTAAAGAACAGCGGATACAGTAATCCAGAGAATCAACTTGGCAATTCCACTGGACAACACACTCTGCACGGCCATAAAACCTTCAGGTGATTCCAGGGATGTACTCATCATCCAGACCAAAAACCCAATGCCTATAAACAAATATACGCCTGAGATTCTATGGAGGATGGATGTAATTGCGGGGACGGGAAACTTAATAGTAGTCAGATCTAAATTAACAGGGCGATTTTTATTCACGGCTGATGCACTCTTTGATAGTAGCCTTCGTTTTTTTATTAGACTGCACTGACCAGCAAATGAGAGCATCAAGCACTTAACCAAAAAACAAGCGTTAAGTTTTAGGTAAAATGACCTGTGCCATCATTTTGTCAGCAAAAAATATATCCAAGTCAATGAAATGGGTATTGCTGAGGCCAGAAAACGGGCGGGATTATAGAGGCCAGGGACCGTAATTACAAACCTCGATTGCTAATGGCCGCCATTAAAAATAACTATAACCACCTACAGACCTGCAGGTTTATCATAATCCGCTTTTTCCGCAAAGGGACTCTCTACGACCATTGTCTACTAATACTGTGAGGAAATTGACAAATTCATAAGATCCCTATAGTTTGCGCCACTTTGTTGAGATTCGGCATATATCTTCACCCAATTGGAACTGATGGTAACCAATCTGTTCGGGAGTGTGATGGCCGCGATGTCTTAACTAAATGTTTGTCTTCTTTCAGAAACAATAAAATATGGTCCCAACGTGGAACCTGATTGATAACCACTGAAACCTGGTGAGGATGAATTCTAAATTTACCTTGGTACACACTCAGTATTTCAGGCTGAAAAAACCATAATTTTCAATTTATTTGGATCAATAAGTTAGTAACGCAGCCACTCAATGCAATAGACTGCTATGTTGATGTGTGCTCTTCTGAGATATGTAAGGAGGCCCTTATGGCTGACAAAAAGGCTCAACTGATTATCGATGGCAAAGAACCCATAGACCTGCCAATTTATCAAGGTACTCTCGGGCCCGATGTAATAGATGTAACGGGATTGACAGCGCAGGGTTATTTTACCTATGACCCCGGCTTTGTTTCCACTGCCTCCTGTGAGTCCCAAATCACATTTATTGATGGAGGCAAAGGTCAATTGTTGCATCGTGGTTATGCTATTGATGACCTAGCCGAAAATTCTGACTATCTGTCTACATGTTACCTTCTGCTCTACGGAGAACTACCCTCAGCAGAAGAAAAGAAAAACTTTGAAGACATGATCATGCACCACACAATGGTTCATGAGCAGATACATCAATTTTTTCACGGTTTTAGACGCGACTCCCACCCTATGGCAGTCATGTGCGGCCTGGTTGGCTCACTATCAGCCTTTTATCATGACTCGCTGGACATCAGTAACGAACGCCACCGTGAAATTACCGCTCACCGCCTGATTTCAAAAATGCCAACCCTGGCCGCCATGGTATACAAATATTCACGGGGCCAACCCTTTGTATATCCAAGAAATGATCTGACATACGCTGAAAACTTCCTTTATATGATGTTTTCGACGCCGTGCGAAGACTATAAAGTTGATCCTGTTCTGGGTCGCGCCATGGACAAAGTATTTCTTTTACACGCTGACCATGAGCAAAATGCTTCCACATCTACTGTTCGTCTGGCCGGCTCTTCAGGCGCAAACCCGTTTGCATGTATTGCTGCAGGTATTGCCGCTCTTTGGGGACCAGCCCATGGTGGTGCCAACGAAGCAGTTCTGAATATGCTGGAAGAAATCGGCGATGAATCCAACATTGAAGAATTCATTGCTAAAGCCAAAGATAAAAATGATCCTTTCCGGCTTATGGGATTTGGTCATAGGGTATATAAAAATTATGACCCTCGTGCGAAAGTAATGAAAGCCACTTGTGACGAAGTGCTGGATCTTCTCGGCATCGAAAACGAGCCATTACTGAAGATTGCACGCAAGCTTGAGAAAATCGCACTGGAAGACCCATATTTCATTGAGAAAAAACTCTATCCAAACGTCGACTTTTATTCTGGAATCATCCTTAAAGCCATTGGAATTCCAGTTGATATGTTTACGGTAATTTTTGCTCTTGGTAGAACCCCAGGCTGGATAGCACATTGGAAAGAGATGATTGGCGGATCTTACAAGATCGGACGTCCTCGTCAGCTCTATACCGGAGAAACACTGCGCCCGGTTCCCAAGTCCTGAAAATGGTGAACACTGGTAACTCAAAAAGCCATCACTAGAGGCAATTCTGCCACTCAAGCGCTTGAGACTTAGTCATGGCTAATAGAAAATCCGATGCTATCGATAACATCGGATTTTTTTTGCCTTTTCAGCACTCCTTGCTTGATCTCAGTGATCATTTCAATTTTTCCGATTGAAGTACGACTACTCACTATATTCTAGTGAAATAGGTGAAGCCCACTTACATCTATTGAAACAAGCAACTTCAACTGCCTTGATGAATGCGAATCCTCATATTGTCGTGGATGCGCAAATCAATCGCGACACCCCCGACCAATCAATGCCCTGCTCAAATACCCAATGACTCAATTACCCATTTTGATGATATGCAGACTTATTATTAAGTCCCTCCCAGGCAGCCACAACCCCCAAACACCAAGGTCTTATCAAAGAAGAAATGACCGGGTAGTGACTCGAAAGAAGAACCCCGACTTACCCAAATTCTGGCAAATTCACGGTGTCACGCCCCCATTAAAAAAGCACCCAAAACCATGTTTAGCTTTCTTTCACTCGAAATATACAGCACAGAAATAGTTATTATGCTTTATCAAAATTACACCAGTGTAGTGTCTTGAATAAGACCTATATTAAAAAAGCACCTCAAGATGTTCACAGCGAGGCGCAATGGTCATTCCCTTGTCACGAGCTGGAACGAAGCTTTGAGCGTCTTGAGGGCTTCTCGAAGAGTGGGACGCCGTTTGTTGAACTTAACGTAAATTTGCAAAATGAATTCGGCGGCCCATTTAAATGTGCGTTTTATTTGAGACACTACACTAGACATTCGGGGTCTCAAAAGCTCCACACAACAAAATGCGACCATACTGAGGACTTAAAAGTCAATTTGATTGAGCAAGCATTAGAAAGCTTCTGCTGACCCACAATGCTGAGTCAGATCCCATAGCGCTTGACAGAGTGCCTTCAGAAATGAGTTTTAAGCCGACATGCCAGTTATATTGCAGTGCAATTAATTGTCATGGCTGTGGCAAATTCCTTGTCAGGAACCACGAGAAAGGCTATCCAAGTTGAGAACGGGGTAGGAAGTTTTTTGGATAACCGCCCGACACCCCGGACGGTTAGCCCGTTATCCAGTGGATCGCAATGCTGCTCTGCTTACATGAACAGCATTGCTTCACCAGAGGGCTTTTTGATGGCCGACTTTATTTTTTGGCGTCCACTTGCCACTGGTCATTTCGGTAAAAGGCTTTCCAGCCCGTCGCCTTACCTTCTACTTCACTCATAACGTACTGCTCTTTATTCTTACGACTGAAGCGAATGGTCGCAGGATTCCCATCAGGATCATGCGTCGGCGCAGACAACAGGTACTGATATTTCGGATCTATTTCCGATTTATGAGGAATCAGCTCCTGAACCTGTGGCGCACGGGTTTCGCGATTCTTGGGAAACTGGCTAGCAGCCAAAAATAAGCCTGAAGCACCATCCCGCAGAACATACGTATCATCCACCTTCTGACATTTAAGTTCCGGCATCGGAATTGGATCTACTTTTGGCGGCGCTGGCTCACCATTTTTCAGCAACTTACGGGTGTTTTTACACTCATCATTCATACAGCCAAAATACTTGCCAAACCGACCATTTTTCAGCTGCATCTCAGAACCACAACGATCGCACTCCAGCACGGGACCATCATAGCCTTTGATCTTGTACTCACCCAGCTCGATTTCGTAGCCATGGCAATCAGGATTATTTCCGCATATATGAATTTTCCGATGCTCATCCAAGAGAAAGCTTTCCATCGCGGTGTCACAGACGGGACATCTTTTTTTGGCCCTCAGCGCCTTACTTTCAGCCTCATCATCCGCATCGGCATCCACCACTTCATCACCGGGTATCAGATTAATCGTGCTTTTACAGCGTTCCTTCGGAGGAAGGTTATAGCCGGTACAACCCAAAAACACCCCGGTGCTCCCATTCCGAATCGCCATTTTGCGCCCACAGGTGGGGCAATCAATATCGGTTTCCACCGCCTGATTGGGTCTCATTCCCGCTTCAGCATGATCCAACTGCTGGGTAAAGTCAGCGTAAAAGCTGTTGAGCGTATCTATCCAATTACGGTCACCTTCAGCGATCGCATCCAGTGTCTGCTCCATATTGGCGGTAAAGTTATAGTCCAGCAGATCATTAAAATTCTCAACCAAGCGGTCAGTAACAATATCACCCATTTTTTCCGCATAAAAACGCTTGTTACGCATAGATACGTAACCTCGTTCCTGAATAGTGGAAATAATGGAAGCATAGGTAGACGGCCTGCCAATCCCTCTTTTCTCCAACTCTTTTACCAAGGCCGCTTCAGAATATCTTGGCGCCGGCTTGGTAAAGTGCTGAGATGGATCCAGAGACAATAGCTTGAGATCATCTCCTACCTGAACATCAGGCAAAACAACGTCTTCCTCTTTTTTCAAAGACTGACTCAAAACCCTGGTATAACCATCAAACACCAGAATCCGGCCTTTGATTTTGAGCTCAAATTCTCCCGCCTTGGCCGTAATGGTAGAGCTTTTATATTTAGCTGGCGTCATCTGACACGCCACGAAACGCCTCCATATAAGCTCATATAGACGCTCAGCATCACGCTCCATATTAGCCAGCTGGGTTGAGGACACGCTGACATCAGATGGACGAATAGCCTCGTGAGCTTCTTGCGCACTCGCAGAGCTACCATACTGAACAGGGCTCTTGGGGAGGTACTGGTCGCCGTAATTACCTTCGATATAGTCTCTTACAGCTGTTATGGCATCCTGACTCAGATTGGTAGAGTCTGTCCGCATATAGGTAATATAACCCGCTTCATACAAGCGCTGTGCCAGCATCATGGTTTTCTTAACGCTGAAGCCCAACCGAGTACTGGCGGCCTGCTGCAGCGTTGAAGTAATAAATGGTGCGCTTGGTTTGCTGGAAGTAGGCTTATCCTCACGATCTGCAACTGAAATCGGCAACCCTTCCAACAGAGCCACCATTCGATCACTGTCTGCCTTGTTCGTCGGACGATAATTTTCGCCAGCATGCTTAACCACTTCCAGACGCAGCTCAGCTTTCTTACCAGGCAACTGGGTATTGGCATATAATTGCCAAAACTCTTCTGGAGTAAATGCCCGAATCTCCCGTTCCCGCTCAACAATTAGCCGCACTGCCACAGATTGAACACGACCTGCAGATAAACCTCTGGCAACTTTACTCCAGAGCAGTGGCGAGACCATAAATCCCACAACACGATCCAAAAAGCGGCGGGCCTGTTGGGCGTTTACTCGATCAATGTCCAGCGAACCGGGTGCCGAGAACGCTTCTTTAATGGCATTCTTGGTAATCTCGTTAAATACAACGCGCTTATACTTATCTTCGCTCCCTCCAATGGATTCACGAAGGTGCCAGGCAATAGCCTCCCCTTCTCTATCCAAGTCCGTCGCGAGATAAATAGTGTCTGCATCTTTGGCCAGGCGTTTAAGCTCATCAACAACTTTCTCTTTGCCAGGTAAGACCTGGTATTTCGCCGCCCAATTGTTTTCGGGTTCAATCCCCATTCTGGTAAACAACTGTTCTTTGGCTTTCTGACGGCGATGCTTTTCCTTCTCCTCAGGGCTCATCTTGCGGGTCGCTGCCGCAGCTTTGGCACGCTCTTTGGGATCAGTCTTACTTCCCTGACCGCCAACGGGAAGATCTCGGATATGACCAATGGAACTCTTAACGATGTACTCTTTTCCAAGATATTTATTGATTGTTTTAGCTTTCGCAGGCGACTCAACGATAACCAGCGATTTACCCATAAGTGATTCCCGTATAGTTCAACTGAACAAAAAAAATAACACTGATAATATGACAAAGGCGCGAGGTATATCTTTTTAAGCCATCCGGGTCAAGCCGGATCTAATTATTCAGGTTAGAATAAAAACACTCGTTCAGAAACCCTAAAACACTGCTAGACTAAGGAAAATCCTTTTTAACCCTTATCAGAATGTCCTCATGGTTTGGTTGACACTACTTGTTTTTACTCTGTTTCTATTAATGGTATTCGGGCTTTGGATCTCTAAAAAAGCAGCAATACGGGAACAACAGGAACGCGAACTTAAAGCCAAGCTTAGGAAACTCAAACAGCTGGCAAACGACACCGAAGATATCATTAATGTACTCAAACACTATGATGGAGACCCTGCTCTAATGGCCATCATCTGTGAATACTTTCTATCTGAGCATGAACAACGGGCAGCCCTGGCACCACACGACAGAAATATCACATCAGATTTAGAAAGAGCCAGACTAATGTGCGAGGAACTCAATGCTGGAACTATAGAAGCTGAGGCTCCAACCAATGACCGTCAGATCGCCGAACTCAAGCGTTATGCAGTTAAAACTTACAAATTATTACGTTATATGCGCCACCACCATGTCATTTCTGACCATGACATGATGGCCCACACACACCGCCTACGGAAAAAAGTTTTAACACTGGAAGTCGAGGCTTATCTGAATCAAGGAGAAAAGAGCCATAAAGAGGAAGACCACATATCTGCAGCCAACTATTACAAACACGCAAAGGACTTATTATTATCCAGCGACATTTCTTATGATGGAAAAACTCAGGAAATTAAACGAATATCAAAACTCATCTCAGGTATTTTTGCATCTGAAGAAGATAAGAAAGAGGATTCTGAGGCCTGAAAAAAATGAACACCCGGAATCCTTTCCGGGATCCTGAACCGCTACATTATACTCGTTCGATAATAGTCGAGATTCCTTGCCCCAAACCAATACACATAGTTGCCAGCCCAAACTGGCCGTCATTCTGCTCCATCACATTGAGTAAAGTACCTGTAATTCTCGCACCGGAACAACCAAACGGATGGCCAAGCGCAATGGCACCGCCATGTAGATTTACTTTTTCATCCATTTTGCTCAGCAACTTGAGGTCCTTTAATACGGGTAAGGACTGTGCTGCAAAAGCCTCATTCAGCTCGACAAAATCAATGTCATCGATGGACATACCCGCCCGCTCGAGTGCTTTCAGAGTCGAGGGTACCGGTCCATATCCCATGATCGAAGGATCAACCCCGGCAACCGCCATGGCTCTGATAATCGCCCTTGGTTTTAAATCCAGTTCTTTGGCCATTTTGGCACTCACCACAAGCATTGCCGAAGCGCCATCACTGATCTGAGATGACGAGCCTGCTGTTACAGTACCGTTTTTCGGATCAAATACTGGCCGAAGCTCTGCCAGTTTTTCAACAGTTGTGTCCGCACGGATGGTCTCATCATGATCCAACATGAACGGCGTACCACTGGAGTCATGCCCCTGCACCGGCAAGATTTCGTTTTTGAAAAAGCCTTTAACGGTAGCTTCGTGAGCTCGCTGATGAGATCGAAAACTGAATTCGTCCTGAGCCTCACGGGTAATACCATGCATTTTGCCCAGCAGCTCAGCAGTCAGTCCCATCATTCCCGATGCTTTGGCCGCCTTCTTGGACAAAGTGGGATTAGGGTCGACCCCATGCATCATCTCCACGTGTCCCATATGCTCCACGCCACCAATGACAAACATATCCCCAAAGCCAGTCTGAATACCTTGTGCCGCAGTATGCAATGCCGACATGGATGAACCACACAATCGGCTAACAGTCTGAGCCGATGAGGTATGAGGAATTCGGGTCAGCAATGACATCATTCGGGCAATGTTCCATCCCTGCTCCATTGTCTGATTGACGCATCCCCATATTACATCCTCAACGAGTTCCGGATTGGCATTTGGGTTGCGATCAAATAACGCATCAACCAAAGCAGCAGATAAATTCTCCGCACGTGTATTTCGAAATGAACCACCTTTGGAGCGCCCCATAGGTGTACGGACAAAATCGATAATTACTGCATCATTGTCTTTGAGATTCATGACTGCTCCCCTCTGGCTGATGAAAAGAATGTTTCATTATTTTTTGCCATGTCGGTCAGTTTGGCCGTTGGCTGATAGAGGGCACCCAGATCAGCAAATTTCTCAGTCAGCGCCAGGAATTCAGCTACGCCCATGTCATCTATATACTTTAGAGCACCACCGCGGAATGGCGGGAAACCTATGCCATACACCAGTCCCATATCCGCTTCTGTTGCAGTCGATACAATACCATCCTCTAAACAACGAACAGTTTCCAGACACAGCGGTATCATCATGCGGGCGATAATGTCCTCATCGGTCAGTTCAGCTTGCACAACCTGAACCGGCTTAATCAGTTCATAGCTTTCAGGATCGGTAATTTTTTTCTGCTTACCTTTTTTATCCAGCTCATAACGATAGAAGCCGACATTGTTTTTTTGTCCATAACGTTTATGTTCATACATAACCTGGATAGCACTGCTAAAGTCCTGAGACATACGATCAGGGAAACCGGCAGCCATAACCTCCTGGGCATGAACTCCCGTATCTATACCCACGACATCCATCAGATATGCAGGACCCATCGGCCATCCGAATTTTTCCATAACCTTATCGATACGCTGGAAATCAACTCCATCACGGACCAACATTGCAAATCCACCGAAATATGGAAATAGAATACGATTCACCAAAAATCCTGGACAATCGTTGACAACGATCGGGGTTTTTCCAAGCTTCTGCGCATAGGCCACGACCGTTGCCACAGTCTGATCGCTGGTTTTTTGACCACGAATCACTTCTACCAATGGCATGCGATGGACAGGGTTAAAGAAATGCATCCCGCAGAAGTTTTCGGGTCTTTTCAACGCAGTAGACAGCTCTGTAATGGAAATAGTGGAGGTGTTTGAGGCCAGAACCTTATCCTGCCCAATTTGATCTTCTGCTTCAGCCAATACGGACTTTTTGACCTTGGGATTTTCGACCACAGCTTCAACCACAACATCAACATCATCAAAATCGCCATAACTGAGTGTTGGTCGAATATCGTTTAAAATTGTGGCCATATCCATAGTTGTCAGGCGGCCGCGCTCCACCTGTTTGGAAGTCAGCTTGGCAGCCTCATCCAATCCCAGTTTGATACCACCTTCATTAATATCCTTCATTAAAATAGGAATGTGCTTTGAAGCGGACTGATAGGCGATTCCGCCCCCCATGATTCCAGCCCCGAGAACAGCGGCTTTTTTTACACCAGCGGCTTCAGCCTGCCATTTCTTCGCGGTCTTTTTCAGATACTGGTCTTTCAGAAACAGGCCTATCAGATTTTCCGCCACCTTGGTTTTAGCCACTTTGGCAAAACCACGAGCTTCTGTTTCAACAGCCTGATCACGGGTTTGAGAAGCATGTTTCTGAATCGCTTTAATGGCGGTCACAGGAGCTGGATAGTGCGGACCTGCTTTTGCAGCTACAAACCCTTTCGCAGTCTCAAATGCCATCATGCCTTCTATGTTGTTCAGCTTGAGCTCAGCCTTTTTTTCCTGCTTGCGAGTACGAAAATCAAGCTCTCCGCTTGCAGCTCTGATAGCCATCTGGCGAGCAGCTGCAGTTAACCCATCGAGTTCAACCACTCCATCCACAGCACCATACTTTAAAGCATCATTGGCACGCTTTTCACTGCCGGAGCATATCCATTCAATAGCATTATCCGCACCGATCAGCCGGGATAATCTGACTGTACCGCCGAAGCCGGGAAAGATTCCTAACTTGACTTCTGGCAATCCGACTTTGGCTGCTGGTGCCATGAGACGATAGTCCGTAGCCAAAGCCAGCTCAAATCCTCCGCCAAGACAAATACCGTTGATAGCCGTCACAGTTGGCACTTCAAGGTCTTCCAAACTGTTAAAAATCCCGTGAGTTTTAAGAAGATCGCTGACGATCTCTTCTTCCGACAGCGCAAACATGGCACCAAATTCAGTAATATCTGCACCAACGACAAACGACTCTTTAGCACTGGTGACAACGACACCTTTGACTTCTGAACTGGCGGCGATTGCCTCAACTGCCTGTTTCAACTCTGTAATGGCATCTCGAGTAAATTTATTGATTGATTCGTTTTTCAGGTCAAATTTGAGTTCAGCGATGCCGTCTGTACCCAAAGTCACTGAAAAAGCGTCTCCATTGAAGATCATCCAACAGGCCTCCTGTAAGGATTTATAGTTGTTATTCAGAAGTCACGATCAGACAAATCCCACCCACAACCAGGATTTCATAGCCTGATTCAAGGAGTCGGGGTAAAACTGTCATGGAAAAAGCAATGACTTCAAACAATGGTTTCAAACAAGTGTTTGAATCTGCTCATAAACTAGCCTCAAAAGGTCGCTTCTGGCAAGCACTCTTTGAAAATCTGTTAGCGAATGGAAACAAAGCTGCTATTAACAGTAGATGATTGAAACTTAGTAAGGAATATCCGACAACAACAACTGCTTAACCAGTGGATATTCATTGGGATTACGCTCATCCCAGATAACACCGACATAATCAGGAGTCAGCTCTATACCAACGATAGACTCCGGCAGCTGCTGCAATAATGGCGTGAGTTGTTGTGTTTGCGCTTCATTAAGCCGCTGTCCAGTTCCCCAGACCCACGAATCCGGCAGATAAATGCCACTCTCACCGCTGGTTCGTAATATCAGCAGAGAATGCACACTCTCTTTTTTTGAGTAACGACGATAGCTAAATACTGTCCGGGATAGTTTGTTCAGACGGCCATCAATGGATAAATCCTGAATCTGACAGCTCTGAACCTGCATACCGTCGGTAAGCGCCTGCATTCTGAGACTTGCAAGACGCTTGTCTTTTGCTGAAGGCTTTACCCACATTACCGCTCCGTATACCAACATAATAGATACGACGATAATAATAATGCTGAGCACAACTACTCCCCTTCAAATGGACCGAGATCGGTTTCTTCAAGAAACGCTGGTCGCACTTTTGCCAGCTGAGCCTCAAGACTGAAACTGACGCTGCTCGACATGGCGAAAAAACTAAGCAGCGCTTTTAGATTGGAATCTCCAGGGGAACCGTTGTTCACCCGCTGCCACAAAGCCTGGTTCACCAAACGCAATTCCTGATTCAGCGCAATCAGCCCTTTTAAATCCCAGTCAGCCTGATTTTTGGACTGCCGATGATAAAACTGACGCAATAAGTAGGTTCCTACAGAACGAATAATAAATTCACTCTGATTGGTAAACGGCAAGTGGGTATATGCCATGGGCCGGAGTTTGCTCAAAATGGGACAGTCACTTTCCGCCATGATTAATCCCATTAGTGATCGCAAGCCTTCTTCAATACCGGTTATTTTTCGATACTCACGTTCTGGAGTAAGCACATGAACATCGACTTTCCGCATCGCTGGTAAACGACTGAAATCCTCAATGACCCGCTCCATATCAACTGCCGCAGGGCAGTATTTATGGTCTTTCACGGATAATGGGCAGTTGCTGCACTGACAGTTTTTCAACTCAGTCCAGCTCGCTGGTTTACTGGCTCGGGTGGTACTGTTTTTAGAGTTATCCGGATCAATGATATACGACAGACACGCTTCGTCATCCTGGAAATAAAAACGATACTCTATCGCCATTTGTTCTCCCTAAGTTCTCGGTTACAACAAAATACCGATGTTGAATTAAGCCATTGAATACTAACATTTACGTTTTATTCGAAAGTGGAATTAATCGCCAAATTCACTTGCGAAACTCATAGTTCATTAACTTTGCATATCTTCCAGTTCCACCCATCTCTCCATGGCTGCTTCCAACTGTTGCTCTGTCTCCTCCATCGCCGCCAAAGTAGACTGCACTTCGTCCTGCGGCCGGGTATAAAAGTCACTTTGGCTGATTTCCTCCTGAAGTATAGTCAAGCGTTGTTCAAGCTGTTCGATTTTGTTGGGTAATTCATCATATTCAACTTTCAACTTATAGCTCAACTTCCTGTTTTTTATCGGACCAGCCTTTTTCCTTGCGTCACTTTTCTGCACATTTTTTTGACTTGCGTCAGCTACTTCAGCCGGTTTTCTAGCCGCGCGCGCGCGATACCAATCGCTATATCCCCCCACCCATTCCGAAATCTTACCCTGTTGTTCAAAAACCCAGGTTTGCGTAGCCACAGCATCCACAAACTCACGGTCATGGCTGACCAGCAGCAGTGTTCCTGGAAAATCAATCAGCAGCTCTTCGAGCAACTCCAGAGTCTCCATATCAAGATCATTGGTTGGTTCGTCGAGAATCAAAAGATTAGCAGGCCGGGTGAACAGCCGGGCCAACAGTACTCGATTTCTTTCACCACCGGACAACGCTTTTATCGGGCTACGAGCCCGGTCAGGAGAAAACAAAAAATCCTGCAAATAGCTATAGATATGTTTACTGACTCCATTCACGACAATCTGATCATTACCCTCTGCAACTGTGTCCAGTACAGTTCTTTCAGGATCAAGATGCTCTTGAGTCTGATCAAAATAGGCGATTTCCAGTTTAGTACCCTGCTTGACCTGACCTGTATTTGGAACCAGTTCGCCCAGCAATAACTTGATCAACGTTGACTTGCCAACACCATTTGGGCCAATAAAAGCGATTTTGTCCCCGCGCTCCACCAACGTGGAAAAATTCTCCACCACCTTGTTCTCGGCATAAGCAAAACTGAGTTGCTCAACCTCAAAGACCATTTTGCCGGACTTGTCAGCGGCAGATATCTGCAGGCTGGCTTTACCCTGGCGTTCGATCCGCTGTTTACGCTGCTCTCTCAATGCCTTCAGAGCCCGCACCCGCCCTTCATTGCGGGTCCTTCGTGCTTTTATTCCCTGGCGAATCCAGACCTCTTCTTGAGATAACTTTTTATCAAACAGCTGGTTTTGCCGTTCTTCCTCTTCCAACAGTTTGGCTTTTAATTGCAGATAATCGTGATAGTTTCCATTGAAGCTGGTCAGCTGCCCTCTATCAAGCTCAATTATCCGGGTGGCCAGTGCATCAATAAAGCGCCGGTCGTGAGAAATGAAAACAACCGTCCCCCGATAGGAAGAAAAAAATTGTTCCATCCATAAGATAGCTTCGATATCCAGGTGGTTGGTAGGCTCATCTAATAACAGTACATCAGGATCACGTAACAATGCCTGTGCCAGCAGAACTCTCCGCCGCCAGCCACCGGACAAGTCCTTAACCATAACATCACCATCCAGTCCCAATCGGCTCAGCACCTGATTTACACTGGTATCCAGCGCCCAGCCTCCCCGGACATCAATTTCATGGTGAAGCCTGTCAACTTCAGCAGATCCGGGATCCTGTTCAATCAGCAAATTCCAGGCGTTCATCAGCTCAATCAATTCCGGGTCACTGTTGTAAACCATCGTCCGGACAGTGACGTCCAAGCGCTCTGGAAGCGTTTGTTGCAAGTAACCAATGCGAGTACTTTGGGGAATCCGGATGATACCGGAGTCTGGGACATTTTCACCTGTGAGCAGTTTAAGCAGCGAGGATTTGCCAGTGCCATTACGGCCAACGATACAAAGCCGCTCTCCCGAATCAATATTCAGGGTCGCTTGATTGAGTAAGGGAATAGAGCCATATGCCAGGGAAACCTGGTCTAGTGTTATCAGTGCCATGTATCACTCCAAAAGACGAATAGCCATTATATATGTATTAGCGTCGGATTAGGATTCCATCGAAGTCTCATCCTGAACGAGCAAAATGGCAGTTCGCTTGAAAATAAGCATTGTTACTATATTGTATGGACGCTTGCACCCTAACTCTCCTGCTATTACTGAGATTGTATGTATGAAAATTAATGTCGGTGTTGTTGTCGCCTGGGTTATTGCCTTATCCCTGACCGGATGGATTATCTCAGGCTCTTTTGCATCCACCTCCCCCCCAGCGGATAAAGAAAACCAGCTGACTCAAACAGAAAAAACAGCTCGGGTACAGGCTGCTGTTCTGAACGCGAAACTCATATCAAAAACACTGGCCTTAAACGGACAAACAGCTGCCAAACGGGTTGTTGGTATCAAAGCCGAATCCACTGGAAAAGTAATAGAGCTGAATGTCGAAAAAGGTGACCAGGTCAAAGCAGGTACCATTTTAATGAAATTGGACCCCAACGATCTGAACTCACAACTGAAATCAGCTAAAGCCTTGGAAAGCCAAAGAAAAATGGAGTATGACGGCGCTGTTCGGTTAAATAAACAGGGACTACAAAATGCCACTCAGCTGGCCGGTACCCTAACGCTTTATGAACAGGCCAAAGCCGCCACTGAGAGCCTGCGAATTCGATTGCAGGACACAGTCATAAAGGCACCTTTCGATGGTTATATCAATAGCCGTAATATTGAATTGGGCAGCTATGTAACCACCGGGTCAGAAGTCGTTGAGTTGATCAGTTTTTCTCCGATGCTGATTAATGTACAAATATCAGAGAACGATATTGCTGCCATCCAGTTAGGACAGACCGCAAAAGCCAAGCTGGTGGATGATACTGAAGTAGAAGGCAAAATCTCTTTTATATCAGCAAGCTCTAATCCATCCACTCGCACTTTTCAGGTGGAAATGGAAGTCACCTCACCAGTGGCACACCCGGTTGCCGGTGCATCAGCTACCGTGGAATTACCCATAAAATCAGCCATGGCACACTTTATTTCTCCAGCGCTTCTGATCCTGGACGATAATGGTCAACTGGGTATCAAAACCATTAATGAACAGAACGTTGTCGAGTTTCATAATGTCGGTCTCGCCGAAACCACCCCACGAGGTATCTGGGTAACAGGCCTACCATCAACCGCCAAGGTGATTACTGTGGGACAGGGTTTTGTCAAAGTTGGTGATACAGTTGATCCGACGTTTGAAGCAGATGCCGAGCCTGAACAGGACAATTCCACTATCAGTAAAATACAGGGATAAGAATCCATGAACGGCTTAATTTCATCAGTGCTCGCACGCTCAAGAACGGTGGTACTGCTGTCGATTTTATTATTCATCAGCGGCCTGTTCTCGTTCATGAGCATTTCCAAAGAGTCCATGCCAGATGTCACCATACCGGTGTCTTACATTTCCATGCCGTTGAAAGGTGTATCACCTGAAGACGCTGATGCCATGTTGGTATCACCCATGGAAAAAGAGATCAAAAGTATTGAAGGGCTGTCCAAGTACACTTCCGTTGCATCAGAAGGACACGCGTCAATCACACTGGAATTTGATGCCGATGTCGATATCGATCAGGCACTCTCCGATACCCGTGAAGCAGTAGACAGGGTCAAAGGCGAATTGCCGAGTGAAGCCGATGATCCAACGGTGCACGAAATCAATGTGGCACTATTTCCGATCCTGTCCATTGCCATTTCCGGTAATGTCGACGAACGGGTACTGAAAACCATTGCTGAAAATCTGCAGGAAAAGCTGGAAGCCCTGCCGAGTGTGTTGGAGGCAAATATAAACGGTACCCGGGAAGAGGTGGCCGAGATTGTCGTCGACCCACAACTGATGGCGTCCTATAACCTATCCCATTCGGAACTCATTAACCTGATTACGTCGAATAATCAGCTGATCACTGCCGGAAACCTGGATACCGGCGCTGGTCGTTTTGCCGTAAAAGTGCCTGGTCTGATCGAAACAGAAGAAGAAATCCTTAACCTCCCCGTCAAGGTGGATGGCACTACGGTGGTCCGTTTCAGAGATGTTGCCTTCGGACAGCGCTCTTATAAAGACAGAGAAACCATCTCCAGAGTTAACGGTCAGCCTGCCGTTACCCTTGAGATCGTCAAGCGAGTGGGTCAAAACATTATTGGCACAGTCGACGACGTTAAAAAAGTCGTTGAGGAAACACAGAGCTATTGGCCATCCGGCATTAAAGCCAGTTTCTTTCAGGACCAGTCTACCGAAACCAAATCACAGTTAAGCGACCTGTTCAACAACGTTCTGTTTGCCACCATTCTGGTATTTGTTGTGTGCGTATCCGCGTTGGGCCTTAGATCAGGTTTTCTGGTTGGCCTTGCTATCCCTACATCATTTTTGTCCGGAATACTGATTCTGAATTTCATGGGCTATACCCTGAACATGGTAGCACTGTTCGGCCTTATCATGACCGTAGGTATGTTGGTAGACGGAGCTATTGTTGTCACAGAGTACGCTGACCGCAGAATGAACGAGGGTGCTGGGCGCAGAACCGCCTACCGTGAAGCCGCTGTCCGCATGGCGTGGCCGATTATATCCTCCACCGCCACGACACTGGTGGTATTTCTGCCATTGCTATTCTGGCCTGGGGTCATGGGCGAGTTTATGAAATACCTGCCAATAACCATATTGGTTACGCTGACTTCCTCTCTGGTCGTTGCACTACTGGTTATTCCTACGTTTGGCTTCCTGGTGGGCAAACCTTCGCCCATGTCGGAAAAACAGAAAGCGCAAAGCAATTCCTTGGCCCACGGTGATCTATCCAAACTCACCGGTGGAACCCGGTTTTATGTATCGCTGTTAAAGCCCGCTCTGAACAAGCCTTACACCACGTTTGCTCTGGTTTGCCTGTTTGCGGTGAATATTTTTATTTTCTTTGTTGGCAATAACAATGGCATCGTCTTCTTCCCGGAAATGGACTCCAGTTTTGGCTCCGTGGCAGTTCGTGCCAGAGGGAATCTGTCACTGGAGGAAAAAGATGCTCTCGTCAAACAAGCAGAGGGTGAAATCCTGGGAATGCCTGAACTCGAAACAGTCTATTCAAAAACGTCAGCCTCACCCATTCGTAATTTCCCAGAGGATACGATAGGTGTTATCAACGTCGAAATGATCGACTGGCAGTTACGCCGGCCCAGTGTACAGGTACTGAATGAGATGGTCGCCAGAACATCCAGAATTCCAGGCATCGAAGTCGAGAAGCATGAAGCACAGATGGGACCAACTGCCAGTGTGGATATGCAGCTTGAACTGGTCTCGGACAACTTGGCAGACCTTCAGAAAACCACCGCAATGATTACCCAGAAACTCAATGAAGACCCTAGATTTGTTGACGTTTCCGATAATCTGCCACTGGAGGGCATTGAATGGCAGGTCGATGTGGATCGCGAAGCTGCTTCCCGTTACGGAGCCAGCCTGTCACTGGTGGGCTCTTCCATCAAAATGGTAACCGGGGGACTTGTAATCGGCAGCTATCGGCCGGATGACACCGACGACGAGCTGGATATCCTGCTACGCTATCCCTACAACGGACGAAATCTCGACCAAATCGATACATTGACGGTAACCGTCAATAATCAACAGGTTCCAATTTCCAACTTTATGGTCAGCAAGGCCAGCAACAAAAAGGGAGAAATATTCCGTACTGACAGCAAAATGTCTTTAAAAGTTAATGCTAATGCTGCCAACGGACAAAGGGTCGACATGTTAATTGCGGACCTGGGAACGCAACTTAAACAGATGTACGACAACGGAGAAATTCCTTCCACAGTTGCGTTCAAATTCATTGGCGACCAGGAAGACCAGGCCGAAACCGGTCAATTTCTCCTGAAAGCATTTGGTATTGCCTTATTCCTGATGATTATTGTTCTGGTGACACAGTTTAACAGCCTGTATCAGACCATTCTGGTTCTGAGTGCAGTGTTTTTCTCAACTGCCGGCGTCCTGCTAGGACTGCTGGTGACTGGCGAACAGTTTGGTATTGTAATGTGCGGAGTGGGTATCATCGCCCTGGCTGGAATTGTGGTGAACAATAACATCGTGCTGATCGATACGTTTAATGTTATCCGGGAGCAGAATGTTCCTGCAGTCGAAGCAGCATTACTGACTTGCGCGCAACGCCTGAGACCGATCCTGCTGACCACCATTACAACCATTCTGGGCTTGGTGCCGATGGTGTTTCAATGGAACATTGATTTCATTAATCGAGACTTTACCGTTGGCGCCCCATCTTCTGCGATGTGGTCACAACTGTCGACAGCCATCGCCGGTGGACTCACATTCACAACCATTCTGACGCTGTTTTTGACGCCTGCTCTGCTGGTCATCAAAGAGCGCCGGGTTGATAGAAAAAGAGACAGACTGGAACAACAGCAGGCGAGCAAGCTTTAGCAACAGCCCGTCTTCACTCTTGGCGGGAATTGTAAAATTCCCGCCGATACCCACATTTTTAGCTGTTTCTTCTTGAACAATACTTTTCCGCCGATAAGCTGAATCACTAAAATCTGTTGATATTTTAGTGATTATGACAACGACAAGACGATATTGGCTGAGTTTGTTGCTCCTGGGTTTTTACTGCCTCTTCTGTTCTGTTCAGAGCATCGCCTACTCTCCGGAAACCTATGCCAAACAACGGGAGTATTTTAAGAAAGCTTCCGCAGCGCTAAACCGCAATGATCTCCAGCAGTACCATAAACTAAGAAAAAAGCTGCATGGTTATCTGCTACTTGACTATCTTGACTATGACTATCTGATGTCTGCTAACGACGCCCTGAATAAGCAGAGCCTGACACTCTACAAAAACAGTTATCAAAACCGTAGACTGAAAGATCGCCTGACAGTGGCATGGATCAAGAAGGAATATCAACAACAACACTGGGATGTTCTGGCAGAGACCCATATTCCATTGTGGGGTGACGAACTGCGCTGCATTGCTCTGGATGTGAAGCTACACACACAACCCGACAACATTAATTTTAAGGATGTTCAAAAACTATGGAATGTAGGCAAACCTCAGAGTTCAACTTGTGACAATGTTTTTGCCTTTTGGGTTAAAAAACAGGGGGTTCCGGCACCTGTCGCATTTAACCGCTTCGTGCTTGCGCTGAAAAATGATCATATCCCCTTAGCCCGGTACCTGCGCTCAGACTTTCACCCCCCCTACTCTGACTATGCCGATATCTTTTTAAAGGTAGAGGAACAGCCTCAATTGCTGGCAGATCTGAACTGGCTTCCTAAAAACACGCCATTCTATCCGGATATTATTTTTCATGGCATTAACCGCCTGATTTCAGTGGATACCGATACTGCCCTGGATGTATGGCCACTGTACCGAAAACAGTTTTTAAGCCTGAATCAGGCAGCCTATAAACAGGTTATCGCCGGCATTGATCATCGCATTGCCACAAGACTGGCTCGATCACTGGATCCTCGGGCCAGTTCATGGCTAGAATTGATCGAAAATCCAGACGCTACCATCTCAACATTTCAGTTCCGTTCTGCGCTGGAACAAAGTCAATGGCAAAGCGCGGCAACTTTTTTGGAATCGGCAGACTTTCCTCATTACCAGCATCAATATTGGAAAATCCGGCTGGCGGAACTGATGAACCAGCAACCAGACAAAACGGTTAAGGAGAAATATAAGCAATTGACGGACAGCCGTAACTATTACAGTTTCCTGAGTGCTGATAGAGTGGGTGTAAACTATCAATATCATCCTATCAGCTATACAGCAGACGACACTCGCTACGGTCAGTTGCTCAAAGACAACAACATCCAGAAAGCTCTGGAACTGTTCAGTCTGAACCGCGTCAGTGACGCTCGTTATCATTGGTCTCTGGCAGCCAAAAAATTTGATATGAACACATTACCAACAGCTGCCAGACTGGCCTCGGACTGGAACTGGTATCATCAGGCAATTTCGACACTATCATCTGGTGCATTATGGGATTACGTTGATATGCGTTTTCCACGAGGGCATGAAGCCGCTTTTAAAACAATCGCTACCCGCCACTCTGTCCCCATCGCCTGGCTCTGGGCCATTACACGTCAGGAAAGTGCATTTAATTATCAGGCGATATCCCCGGCCGGCGCCAGAGGATTGATGCAGGTAATGCCAAGCACCGCCAGACATGTCGCCCAAAAGTACCAGATCCCTTATCAAAGCTCCAAAGAACTGCTCGAGCCCGAATTATCCATCGAAATTGGTGCCACTTATTTGCAGGACCTGCTGAACCGTTTCGATGGCAACCTGATTCTGGCAACAGCAGCTTATAATGCTGGTCCTCATCGAGTCTCGAAGTGGCTTAAAGGTCGTGAAAATCAACCCTTTGACGTATGGATAGAAACCATTCCATTTAGCGAAACCCGGGAGTATGTGAAAAATGTACTCACCTATAAAGCGATTTACAGCCACCAGATTAATGAGGATTTTCGTCTTAACCCCCAGTTTGGAGACGTACCCAGCATCAGTGAGTGGCAAGACAGAAATCAATCTGTGAACTATGCTCAGTTTAAGAGTAACGGGCAAGACACAGACAATGACACAACCTCATCAACTCCAAACATTAATTAAAGTTTCTGTCGCGCAAATCAAATGCATCGTTGTTGACAGCAATCAATCAGTTGCCGAATTAACCGATGCATTTATCGGTATCGCCGAGATCATCGAAAAACTGCGGCAAACCGATAAGTCTGAGGCAATGGACATGGATAGAGACCTGCACGAGCTGTATCACAAAGTTCATCAGGGCATTGTCGCGTTCCAGTTTTTTGACCGCATGTCGCAGAGACTGGAGCATGTCACTGACACTCTGGACAAAGTTGAACACTATCAGCAACATGAACAACAGGATGTAAATGCGCTGTTACTACAACTCCGAAGCGCCTTGACCAGTGAATCAGAGCGGATAGTTTTCGATCAGGTTATGAATGGACATTCCGTTGCCACCGCGTTACAGAGTTACCTGCAATATGAACAGGAACAGATCAGTAAACGTGATCAGGATATTGAATTGTTTTAGCGGCATAACCAAGTTTGGTTTAAATGGATTCCTGATTGCAATTGTTCACAACCAATAGCAATACTGAGACAGTTCACTCTGGGATAAAAAACGGATAACCGTTATCATCCCAAAAAAATTTCCAGAATGAAGTTTTTTACCGCAATTGCATTTTTTGTCAAAAGGAGTTCTAGATGACAATTTCCGCACACATTCAATCATTTCACCAGCTCCCGGTTCAGGAGTTCGAGTCCGGTCAAATCAACCCTGCAACCGCCATACGCCTCAGTATCGACTGGGAAGCGTATGAGGCGGGAGAAAAAATGATTAACAAGCTTACTGAGCTGACACGACTCCCCCAGTGTTCAGACATCAAAGCCCTGGTGATTGGTGAATGGGAAGGTTGTGCAGAGGGCAACAGTATTCAGGGAGTGATCGATTTTATCTGCACCCACCCGCACCACTTCGCCTCATTGGAAGCATTATTTGTCGGCGAGATGACTTATGAAGAGTGTGAGATATCGTGGATTGAACAGGGTGATTACAGCGCCATATGGTCAGCTTTGCCTAACCTGAAACACCTGCAGATCCGCGGCGCGGCTCCAACACTGGGTGACATACGCAGTGATGTACTGACAACCTTAATTCTGGAATCCGGTGGTTTGGCAAAAGCAACACTCGCCAGTGTGCTGGATGCAAAAATACCTATGCTACAGCATCTGGAATTATGGCTGGGCGACGAGAATTACGGTTGGGATTCAAATGTGACCGATCTACAGCCCATTCTGATGAAAGGCCGTTTTCCGAAACTACAGTATCTTGGACTGCGTGACAGCGACGACGGTGATGCTCTGGCCAAAATGCTGGCAGAATCCGAACAAACCGCCAGCTTACAAACCCTCGACCTGTCCCTGGGAACCGTGGGTGATGAGGGAGCCAAAGCGCTGTTGAGCAGCCCCTACATACAATCCATGCAAAAACTGGATCTACACTTCCATTACATCTCAGCTGACACATGCAATCAGTTATCACAGCTACCGATTGTTGTTGACCTCACAGACCCGCAGCAGGAAGACGACGGGGATCGGTATGTAGCCGTTTCGGAATAACTGTGTCGATAATCGTCAGCGTTGTACTCATCGGCAACCTTGAGGGTCGCCGATGCAAAGAGTTTCTGGCCGCAGCCCAAATGAAGCAACACATTGACCTGCATACATTATCATTTGCGGCCATTCTATCTTCGTCCAGTTGTAAAACCATTATCGCAACACTCTTCGAGCAGCTGCGTTCCAACCGGGTACTGATCAAAATAGAGTCTCCGGGAGAAAATTTCGTCATCGAGCGCAGTCTGGTGGCACGCGGCGCAGTGGAGAGCAAGCGCCTGACACCGGCTGATGCGTTGTGTCTGCAAGAGGATTTTGGCCGCATTCGTTTTCTCAAAGAATGGTACGTGGGCTTTTGCAAGATGCTCAGTGATCTTGGTAATCACATTAACCAACAGGCCCGCGACCGCAATCTCACGCTTCGCTACGTCAACACCCCGGATGCCATTGCCATCTTGTTTGACAAACCTAAGGTACAAACACGTCTGGCAGATAACAATTTACCGGTTCCGAAGACCATCCCACAGCTTGCATCAGCTCAGGACTATGGTGATATCAAGTCCATTCTGATGGATGAAAAAAGCCACAAGGTTTTCATCAAACCGGCATACGGTTCATCGGCTTCCGGGATCATGGCACTACAATTGAAAGCAGACGGTTCAGCCGCCCAGGCTTACACCAGTATTGAGCTGGTGGAGGAGCATGGAGAGGTAAAGCTCTACAACTCACTGAAAATTCATCGCTACCGGGAAAAACAGATCGCCAGAATTCTGGATATCCTAATACACGAAACCATCTATGCAGAACAATGGCTGCCCAAGGCTCAGACAGATGGATTGTTGTTCGATATTCGTCTGCTCAGTATCACCGGCCAGGCCACTCATGGCATACTCAGGTGCTCTACCAGCCCAATGACCAACCTGCACCTGGGCAATCATCGTAAAGACATTTCAACACTGCCGGATTACCAAAACATTCTGAGCCAGTGCCAACCGTTACTGCAACAGGTATCAGAAATATTTCCGGGAGCCGACAACATCGGTTTCGACATTTTACTCAGTAAACGATTGCGTCAGCCTTATATACTGGAACTGAATGCCTTCGGCGACCTGTTGACCAATCACCGTTTCAACCACAAAAGCACGCAGGAAAACCTGCTGGATTCTGCATTAGCGGAGTTAACGTATGCTTGATATGAACAACCTGGCCGGCAAAACCGATATTGTACTGATCACTCTGGATACACTCCGTTTTGATGTTGCTGAGCAGCAATTAAAAATCGGAAATTTGCCGGTCATGAGCCAATTTTTTGATTGCTGGGAAAAACGTCACGCACCTGGCAGTTTCACTTACTCCAGCCATCAGGCCATATTTGCCGGTTTTTTCCCAACCCCTTATGACAACCCCAAAGCCCCTAGACTGATGGCTCTGGAGTTTCCGGGCAGCGAAACTCAAAACGTTAAGACCTTAACCTTTGGGACAGCCAACATTGTGCAAGGTCTGCAAACCATTGGATACCGTACAATGTGTATCGGTGGTGTCGGCTTTTTCAATAAACTGACACCATTGGGATCAGTTATGCCATCCCTGTTCGAACACAGTCACTGGCAACCGGAATTTGGAGTGACTAACCCTGACAGTACCAGAAATCAGATTGACTACTGCATTGAGCAGATCCAGCCTATTTCCCCACAACAACGCGTGTTTTTATTTTTGAATGTCTCAGCCATACACCAGCCCAATCATTATTATCTTTCAGATAAAGTGCAGGACGACCTGGACTCACATGCTGCAGCGTTACGATATGTAGACCACATGTTGGAAAACCTGTTTGCTTTTTTCACAGCACGCTCAGACACAATTTTTATCATTTGTTCCGATCATGGTACCGCTTATGGAGAAGATCATTACCATGGCCACCGTTTGGCTCATGAAAGTGTCTGGACTGTACCCTACATTGAATTTTTACTACCGAAGAGCCAAGCCTGATGCCGTCTGTTGAAGAAGTACTTGGAAGCGAAATCTATCGCGCTTACGCCTACTCGTATCCTCATAAGAGTGCCTACCGGGCGCTCTCCAACCCTACGGAACTGGAACCTCTCTGGGCTTCAGAAAAACGCGATTCATTGTTCTTATACGTGCATATTCCGTACTGCCAGATGCGCTGTGGTTTCTGCAACCTGTTCACATTGGTACGGCCTAATGATCAGCAGGTTGAAGTTTATATTGAAGCACTATTACGGCAAATTGAGACATATTCGGCCATCCTGAATCCCGTTCGCTTTGCCCGGTTTGCGCTTGGAGGCGGAACCCCTACATTTCTGACACAGCCGCAACTGCAACGGTTAATGGAAGCCCTGTATCATCATTTCGGTCTCAATCTGCATGATACTCCGGCCACCATTGAATGTTCTCCTGGCACCATTGATCAAGAGAAGGTCACTTACCTGAACAGCTTGGGAACCCGCCGAATCAGTATCGGTATTCAAAGCTTTATTGAGCAGGAAACCCGCAATCTGGCGCGTCCACAATCTCCGACAGAAGCACATGCTGCACTGGAAACCATTCGAACGCACAGTGCTTCAGAACTAAATATCGACCTGATTTATGGAATTGATGGTCAGACCGAACAAAGCTGGCGCTATTCCATTGAGGCAGCACTGAATTATCTGCCGGAAGAGCTATATCTTTATCCTTTATACATACGCAAGCTGACAGGCCTGGATAAAATCAAGAAAAATCGCATCGCCAGTGATCGTCAGAGTCATATGCTGAAGCTGTACCGGCTTGCCAGGGAGCAATTATTGAGCGCCGGCTATGAACAGGTCTCAATGAGGATGTTTCGTCGCCAGACCTCCACCTCAGCGGAGCAGCCAATTTACACCTGTCAGCAGGATGGCATGGTTGGTCTTGGCGCCGGCGCACGGTCATACACCCGTAACGTTCACTATTCCAGCGAATATGCCGTGGGACGCCACGATATCAAATCCATCATCGAACACTATAGTCAAATGACAGCTGATGATTTTCGCTACGCAGGCTATGGAGTGACACTCAATGAAAAAGAGCGACAACGGCGTTTTGTTATTCAGTCATTACTATTGGCCGAAGGACTATCCCTTCGCCAATACACGGAAACGTTCAGAAGCCAGGTAATCAACGACCTACCAGAACTGGCAGTATTGGCAAAACTGGGTCTGACCCAGACAAGTGATCTGGATATTCGTTTGACCGAAACCGGTCTGGAACGCGCGGATATGATTGGAGACTGGTTAATATCCAAAGACGTTCGCCAACGCATGCAAGGTTTTGAATTACGATGAAACTCGATATCAGTTATCGGGGCTATTTATCCAGCTGCAACTATGACTGCAGCTACTGCCCGTTTGCCAAAACCGTCGACAACCGGGATACCCTGCAACAGGATGCCGAGGCACTGGACCGATTTACCCACTGGCTTGAACAGCAGTCAGGATATCAGTTTGACGTATTGTTCACCCCCTGGGGAGAGGGACTGGTACGCGCCTACTACAGACAAGCTTTAATCAACATATCACATTTTGATCACATCCATCGGGTAGCCATCCAAACTAACCTGAGCACCTCGCTCAACTGGTTAAAAAAAGCCAATAATGAGACCCTGAAACTATGGACGACCTACCACCCCTCGCAGATGTCATTGAAGAAATTTATTCACCAGTCCCGCACACTGTCAGAACTTGGCATTCAACACAGTGTTGGCATGGTAGGGGCACATTCGCTACTGGAAGCAGCACAGGAACTCAGGCGGGTTCTGCCGGCAGATACGTATCTCTGGATCAACGCATATGATGACGATCCAGACTATTACAGTGACGTTCAGGCTGCCCAGTGGCAAGCCATAGATCCTTACTTTCACCTCAACCGAAATCGCTACAAAACCCTGGGAAAGCCCTGTGCTGCTGCCGAAACAGCGTTATTTATCAATGGAAAAGGTGACGCCAGTCCCTGCCATTTTATCTCAAAACATCTTGGCAATATTTATCGGGACAAACTGTCAGACATGCTGACTCCAATGCTTTGCAGCAATACGGAATGCAATTGTTATATTGGTTACCGACATATACCAACACTTCAATTGGAAAAAGTTTATGGTGACAATCTGATTGCCCGAATTCCGATTATCCAGCCAACCGAGTAGTGCAGAAAAACAAACAGTTATATCTGCTGTTTACGACTCGCCATCTACCTGCTTAATACGTTCCTGAGCCAATAGCGCAAGATCATTCGGCTTAAATTTAGACAGGAACGCGTCACATCCAACTTTTTTAACCATGGCTTCGTTAAAACTACCACTTAAAGATGTATGCAACACTACAAACAGATCTTTAAGGCGAGGGTCATTTCGAATTTCAGTCGTCAATCGGTAACCATCCATGGCCGGCATTTCTGCATCTGTCACGAGCATCAATAATTTTTTGCTGACATCAATCCCACTATCAGCCCATGCCTGCAGTTTTCGCAATCCACTCAGACCGTCGTGAGCTTCATGAATTTTTAAGCCGAGCGCTTCAAAAGTATTTCGTACCTGAGCAATGGCCGTCGGAGAGTCGTCTACCATTAATATCTCTCGACCAACGGCTTTATCAACCACATTTTTATCGAGCAGATTAAGGTCAATCTCCGTCAGTGCCGGAGCTACTTCAGACAAGACTTTTTCAACATCAATAATCTCCACTATCTGCTCATCCAGACGAGTAATAGCTGTCAGATAATGATTTCTGCCTGCTCCCTTGGGAGGCGACATAATACTTTCCCAGGTAAGATTGGTAATACGATCAACCGTACCAATCAGAAAGGCTTGGATAGAGCTGTTATATTCCGTGACGATAATGGTGGAGTTCTCATCATATTTCAGTGGCCGCATACCAATAGCCTTGGACAGGTCAAAGACCGGCAAGGCGCGTCCGCGAAGATATGTGGCACCGATAATGACCGGATGCTGATGTGGCATCATGGTGATTTTGGGCAACCTCACAACTTCCTGTATTTTGAATACATTGATGGCAAAACGCTGACGCCCATGCAATCTGAATGTCAGAATTTCCAGACGATTCTGTCCCACCAGATTGGTTCGACTGTCTACGTTTTCTAAAACCTTGGACATACAGCACCTACGCTTATGATTCTTTCATACGTTTAGTTTAGACAGAGATTTGGATTTGTGTGAGCTCAGTTCAAGATTTTACCCGGCCAGGGACAAAAACAGCCGTCCACAATCGCGTTCACCTGTGAAAACACATGATTTCCTGTTTCTACTCGTTGAATCACGCTGTCTATAAAACTATTGCCGGTGTTACATCGAATGCCACTGCTGAAGGGCCCGAAATAAGCTATCGTTCCATCGGCATTGCTGATCAGCGCTGCCGGCGTGGCCGGAATCCATGGATAATCTCCGGCCTCAATGACCCGCACCGCTGACTCTGGCAGGTGATTGGCTTGTGCAATAGCCTTGAGACGCTCCGGTTGCAGATGGTCATTGTTCAATACCCATATCTGACTGTTAACCAGCCCCTTCTGATTCGCACTTTTCACCAGAGAAGCGATATGCTCACGGGAAAATCCATTACATGGACATGACAGGTCGAGAATCTGGATAAAGCTGGAAGCCGGCAGACGGATATCATCTGGCGTAAAACCAACCAGACGTTCATCCGGATCAAACTCACGCAAATATATCCGTTGGATTTGCCATACAGCGATCAGGCCAATCAGAATGACGGCGACGAGCGCCCATACCATTACCCGCCGAGGAGTTAGAATATGTCGCATTTACCCCATTCACACCGTGCCAGAAGGTAGCTTTTATCAGCACACTGGGCATCGTAGACTTCCAATGGCCACTGGTTGCGTAACAGCGTGATATCGGCATTTTGGCATCCCATCGCCACAACTTTTGACTGCACCAAATACAGACTGCGCCCATACTTACGCTGCTTGGCATTGGCCAGTCTGGCGGTTTCCATCACGGATAAATCGGGCTGCGTCTGACTCATCATTTCTTTATACAAGGGTGCATAATCTGGATCATTCATCAGATCCTTTTCACCTGCCACATAAGGCGCCAGAACGTCGATACATTTCTCAGCCTGATCGGTGTTGCCCAATAATGCCTGAACCTTGGCCACGGCAGTGTTCTGCACCCCCTGGGTAAAACGCAATGTGCCGATAACAGGAGCCGCTTCCCGTTGTCCGAAACTTGAGTTCACTGCATTGATAAAACCGCGATCGGCTGCTTCTACGATTGGGGCATTAGCAGCCCACCAGGCTTTCCTGGCAGAATAAGCCACATTTTTGGCCTGCCCACCCATTTGATAACAGGTACTGACGAGATTCCGCATCGTTGCATCGGCACTGATCGCATTCGCAATGGCCTGTTCCTCAGTGATTGGCGCACTGGCACAACCTACTAATACTAGAGTGATCATTAATAAAGATAATTTCATGGTTGCCTCCAGCGTTATTCCGTCAAGTATTCAATCACATCATGGTGATCAAATGGCCAGCCCAGATCATCTTTTTCAGTGCCCATTTTGATGACAGGAATCCGGGTCCCGTAGATATCAACAAGGTAGCCGTCGTCAGCGATCTCTACTTTTTCAATTTTAAAATGAAACTCGAGTGCGAGAGGCTGGAGAATTTTTTCTGCCTCCTCACATAGATGACAGCCTTCAGTGGTATACAAAAACAAGGTATTCATATGAGGTCTTTGTCGCTTGAATCGGCCGCCATGATAGGTATTTGAGCGAGAAGGTCAAAGAGGAAATCAGACTGACCGATATGAAATGCATCTCCATATCGGCGTTTTGGTGCTGAATCAGGCTTGTGACGCGCCATCCAACAGCGATTGGTTGATACCTCGCTGCAATTCAGTGGCATCGGGGTGAAGGTTCAACAAGTCGAGGAAATCAGCAGAATGCAGGCTCGTTTGCTGCTGCATTTTTTGGGCGGTTTCTACCAAGTGCTGGGCATAGTTGCGCAACGGCTCAAGTCCCCTGGGCAGTGTGCTGGACTGCTCGCCGGAATTATCCTGGTACAACCGGCTGGCATAGGTCTCCGTTTCCCGCAATGAAAGATTCATCGAACTCAACTCTGATGGGTCAATTTCCAACGCCTGAGCCATCTGGAAAGCAGTCTCGACATCACCATCGAAGAATTCCGAAGCCAATGCATCAACATCCTGCAGCAAGCTGGATATAGCATTCATTTCCTCTTCATCCAGATCACCCTGAATATCCAGGTAAAACTGCGATCCGCTAACGCTGGACCAGGAAACACTGCTTCCAGAGCTTGAAGAAGACAGCGAACCATATTGGGCATTCAATCCACTGTAACCAATCGTGACCTGATCACCATCCCGCGTAGTCAGGCTCAGTGACAACTGCTGCTTGTTGGCTCGAAGCTCATCATAGGCACTTGTATATTGGGAAGATGTAACACGGCTCTCATTCGAACGTCCACCATCGCTACCTGTGACCGCATCTGTCACCTGTTGGCCAACGGCCGAACTGATATCGTCTTCATTCGAAGACCACTGATCTAGCGCATCATAAATATGGCTTTCTGCAGCGTCGATATTCCCGGCCATGGCATCATCCAACTTGCCATAGTTTTTCAGAATATCGCGTGCCTCAGAAAACCCCTGCTCTACTCCACTTCTGGCTTGAGCAACCAACTGATCACGTTTTTCAGGATCAGATTCCTGAGCGATACGGGCGTTGACGAAACTCATGACATTTTTAACGACGGCATCTACATCAAAAATAGATTGTGCACTGTTTGTCTCGGAAGTTTCTGATGCAGCCTGTGCCTGGCTGCCGGGCGCTGTGCTGGAAGCTTCATGTTGGGTACTTTGAGCACTGCGTTGAGAATAGTGATACTGCGTATACTGCTGTTGCCAACTGACTTGAGAAACCATAGCGGACCCGTCCTGTGCAGTAAGTTTATGGGTATTTCCTCTGCATCGGCCAATACGCAGACAACTTAAATCTTTTTTTTCACAACTGTATTATCGATTTATTTGGTAAAAGGGCTTATTATCTGGCACCAACAATCTAATCACTCCGTTATTATAAAAATCATGAAAAAAATTCAGGATTGATGTATGGCTAGGCTCGACTCATTAGTTATTTTTACCACCGTTGTTAAAGCCAATAACTTCACCAACGCCGCACATTCGCTGGGACTGACACCATCCGCAGTTTCCAAACAAATTTCCCTGCTTGAAGATCGCCTGGGGGTTCGACTGTTAAACCGGACGACACGCTCTGTCAGTCCAACAGAAGCGGGGCAACTGTTTTTTAACCGCTGTAACCGCATCATGGAAGATCTTGAAGAAGCGGAACATATGGTCAGGGATCTGGAGACCTCCCCTCGGGGCACTCTTAAAATTACTGCCACTCCGACATTTGGCCGTTCCCTGTTGATGAAAATATTCTCAGCATTTCTGAAGCAATATCCTGAAGTGAATTTTGAATTGATACTGGCAGACAAGAATCTCGATCTGGTACGCGAAGGCATTGATTTGGCCATTCACCTCGGCTCGTTACAGGATTCCCGGCTAGTAGCCCGCCCGGTCGCCAAGCAGAAAGTGATCTTATGCGCCACCCAGGATTATCTGAGTGAACATGGACACCCAAAAGACCTGAATGATTTAAATAATTTTCACGTACTGATGGTTTCTGGGATCGATTATGCGGAGCCCCGATGGATTAAACGCTTCATCAAAGAAGCCGGGCTACAGAATAAAGAGCGACGGTTTACAGTGAATGATCTCGATACCATGTGCGAAGCGATGTTAAATGATATGGGTATTGCAGCATTACCCCTGTATTTGCTTAAGCCTCACCTGGAGAATGGCAAAGTAGTACGCGTACTACCTGAGGTTGTGTTCCCAACCAGAACCATTCATGTGGTCTATCCTGAAAACCGCTATCTATCAGCTAAAAGTCGGGCGTTTGTGGATTTTATGGCCGACTATTTTGAATCTCATCAATTAAATTAAGCCTGACTACAGTAATGGACTCATCAGCCGCGCCAAGTGCTCAATCACTTTGCGATAATAAGGACGACTGGACCACTGCTGAAAGCTGATAGGCTGGCTTTTTTGATGGTAATCAGCAACCACCCGGTATAATTTTTGGGTGGTTTCAAGATCGTTGACTACGAGCGTCAACTCAAAGTTCAACCAAATACTCCGCATATCCAGATTGACCGACCCTACCAGTGCGATGTCGTCATCAATCAGCACGCATTTTGTATGTAATAACCCCCCGGTAAAACGACGAATAATCACACCATCATGCAACAGTTCTTCAAAAAACGAACGACCCGCATGTTTTGCCAGAAACGAGTTATTACGGAACGGCAGATAAATAGTCACTTCCAGTCCCCGTAATGCTGCCGCTTTCAGCGCCAGTATCAGGGCATCATCCGGCACAAAATAAGGTGTAGTGATTATAATCCGTTTCCGGGCCTGATAGATGGCCGTCAGCAACAGGTGAATCAGATTATCCTTGGCCAGAGCCGGACCGGAAGGCACCACCTGAATCGGAATGCTAGGCTTTTCTCTGTGCTCAAAACTTGGATAGCGCAAGCTTGCACTGGGTTTTTGCCCGGTTTCCATCTCCCAGTCCATCAAAAACACGCCGCGTAGAATTTCAGCAGTCGGCCCTTCAACCCGAACCATCAGATCGATCCAGACTCCGACATTAGCCTCTCGCTGAAACGTCTCAGGATCGGCCAGGTTCATCGACCCGGTATAAGCTATCTCACCGTCAATTGAGAGAATTTTTCGGTGCAGGCGCAAATCCTGACGCTGAAACAACATTCGCAGCGGATTGGCGTGCAGAGCTTCCGCCACTTCCACGCCCGCTTGTTGCAAACGCCTGCAGATAGCAGTTCGAAAAAACTGGCGACTGCCAACGGAGTCGAGCAGCATTTTGACCTCCACTCCCCGTTTGACCGCGATGATCAATTCTTCCAGCAACGCCAGTATGCGACCATCTGCCTGACAGATATAGAATTCCAGCAGAATACTGGAACGAGCGCGCACGATGTCGGCATGCATAGCCGTTAAAATGGCTTCAGGAGTATCCAGTATCTCAAGAGTATTGTGCTGAAAAGCAGGTAACCGAATTGCCCCGTAACTCTGATCCCATAGCGGTTTGGCTGCATAATGCCGGGCCGGATCCAGACGGGAGGGGTGACTTCTGAGTCCCAATACCCACTTTCCATAGAATTGATACATTTCCCGGGCCCTGCGGGCACGGATAAACCCAAGGTTCTGCTCTCCAAAGATCAAATAGAGCACCGCTCCGCCGATGGGGAAGATCATGATCAGAAACAACCACGCCAGCGTCACACCAACGGACTTATTGCGTGTCAGTATCCTGAGACCCAAACCCAGAGTAATAACGACAAAAACAAGTACGGAATAAACCGCAGCCCAGGTCATCAGTATGTTGGTAAGGCAATATGATCAAACAGGCTGTCGAGTTCGGATTTATTGTTGTGCAACATAGCCTCATCGACAACGCTACGGCTCAGGTGTGGGGCAAAACGTTCAATGAATTTATACATATATGCCCGCAAAAAGGTCCCTTTGCGAATACCAACCTTGGTGATAGAGGCTTCAAACAAGTGGCTGGCATCAATGGTCACCAGGTCATGGTCCTGTTCCGGGTCTATCGACATACTTGCAACAATACCCACTCCGAGCCCCAGCCGTACATAGGTTTTGATCACATCTGTATCGGCTGCCGTAAACACGACCTTGGGATTTAAACCGCGGGAAATGAATGCGTCATCCAATTTTGAGCGACCGGTAAAACCGAATACGTAAGTAACCAGCGGGAACGTGGCCAGCTCTTCAATGGTCAGCGTTGACCGATGAGCCAGGGGGTGTGACTTGGGCACAATCACACTGCGATTCCAACGATAGCAAGGCATCATAATGATGTCTGCGAAATGCTCCATAGCTTCAGTGGCAATGGCAAGATCAACCGTTCCATTGGCTGCCATCTCCGCAATCTGCATGGGAGTACCCTGGTGCATATGCAACGATACATCGGGGAAATCCTTAATAAAATCCTCAATCACATCGGGTAATGCGTAGCGGGCCTGAGTATGAGTCGTAGCAATGGACAGACTACCCTTTTTCTCGTCGCTGAACTCCTGAGCCACCTGTTTAATCCCTTCAACTTTCTTCAGAATTTCTCCGGCAACCCTTAATATTGCTTCTCCGGCAGGAGTGATCCGGGTTAGGTGCTTGCCACTACGAGCAAAAATCTCCACACCCAGTTCATCTTCGAGCAATCGGATCTGTTTACTGATTCCAGGCTGGGAGGTATACAACACCTGCGCAGTCGCGGAGACATTGAGGTCATGGTGTGCGACCTCCCAAATGTATCTTAATTGCTGAAGCTTCATGATTGCCGTCCCTCCTCTGAAGAGCGTTTATTAGAGCATATTAAAAGTACTCAACCTAAACTTCATCTTTCTGTTATAAAAATATAAACAAATATTACTTTGCAGAATAGTAACGAATGTCTAGATTTACCACTCAATAATCATATCAGGGCGGTTTTTTATAACGATGGACTTCGTTCAACTCGTCATAGCAGGAGCAACAGTCGGCTTTATTATAGGCCTGACCGGTGTCGGTGGAGGCGCCCTCATGACACCGTTGCTGTTGCTGTTCGGCTTCCCTCCGACCACCGCCATTGGCACAGACCTGTTGTTCGCGGCATTCACTAAAACCAGCGGCGCAATCAGTCATAGCCGCATGGGCCATGTCGATTGGAAAATCATGCGCAGTCTTGCCATGGGCAGCCTGCCCTCAGCATTGATAACAGGGCTGCTGCTAAAGTTCATGCTGGGTCATGGTAACAATTACGCGGGATTACTGACCTCCAGTCTCGGTGTCATGCTTATGATTACAGCTGTAGTACTGATTTTTCGCAAGCAGTTGAGCCGCTTGGCGGGTGGAATTTATGAAGCCAAAAACCCACCCCACCGCTATAGCATGGCAACAGCTTTCGGAGCCATCCTGGGGGTGCTGGTGACACTGTCATCGGTAGGTGCAGGAGCAATCGGTACCGCTGTTTTGATGCTGTTGTTCCCCAAACTCACGGGCACCCGTGTTGTCGGAACCGATATCGCCCACGCAGTACCTCTGACATTTGTGGCCGGTGGCATTCACTTTGCGCTCGGCCATGTCGATTTGGGTCTGCTGGCTGCATTACTAGTGGGTTCGGTGCCATCAATACACCTGGGAGCAAAGGTTTCCAGAATGCTACCAAACAAAGTTATGAATCCCATCCTCGCAACCATGTTATTGGTATTAGGTTTGCGTTACGCTTTCTTTTAAATTCTGAATACGTTACGAATAGTGGAGATTATTTCACCGTCATCAGGGCCCAATGACTTCATTATTCGAACAACATCCGGAATGGCTGATTGAACAGCCCGTTTTTGTCTCCCCGAACCTGCGGCTCAGCCGTACTGTCACGGCCGCATATAACCTATTACAGGATCAATCCTGTTGGGAACCGTTAGCCAGTTATGCCTGGAATCAATGGCTGTATGCACTCTATAACCGACTGGACCTGAAGGGTCGCGATGTCCCCATTCTGCTCAGTTCGCAGCAGGAGCTGTTGCTCTGGAATCAGGTTCTGCGAGAAGCCGACAATCAGTTGCTCAACCCGAGAGGGCTTGCCCGTCAACTGCAAAAAACCCGCACCCTGATCACTCACTATCAGATCCCGGTAGCGGAACTGAGACAAACGGCACATCAGGGCACTGAACAGTTTATTGACTGGTTGGAAGCTTTTGAGCGACTGCTCAAACAACAGCGACGTATTTGTGAATATGAGCTGGCCAACTGGCTGCTGACTCAACCTATCAAAATATCGCGTCTGGTTGTTCTTTATGAATTTCCTGAACTCACGCCCTTGCAACAGCGTTTTTTGGAGGTTGCACTCAAAGGCATTGACCCCGTTTTCTTTGTCGAACAAAAGCCTCATCAGCACCTGTATGTCAGCGACTACGCCGATGCTCAGGAACAATATCAGGCCGCCATCAGCTGGGCTAAGACTCAATTGGAGCAAAACAGTCATCAGAAAATTGCCATCATTGCACCTCAGCTCAGTGAAGACCTTGTTCAGGTTGAGAGTTTGCTGCAACAGGCATTTCACCCAGATATGTGGACCACATTTCAGCAACGACAAAGTCCTGGCTACAATATATCGGCCAGCCATAGCGCAACCTCTTTTCAGGTTATCAGCGATGCGCTGAACCTGTTGGCACTGAATCATCAGGACATTCCGGTAGACGCCATTGACCGGGTACTGCATTCACCCTATTTTCTGTTGCCAAAACACACTGATTTTTTGCAGGCCGGTATGATTGACCGGCATATTCGCGCCCGCAAAAACCCAACTATCCGGTTAACGGAACTGATCGAAATAACTGAACAGACCGGTTGTACAGCACTACATGATACACTGACAAAACTGTCCAGCACTGTCCCCAAGTACAGCAAGCGCCAAGTCCTGCGAACCCTTTGGGAATGGCTACATCTGTTTCAACAACAGTTGACATTAACAGGGTGGCCGGGAAACCATGAACTGGACACCTATGAATATCAGCAGGCCTCCCTCTGGCAAGACATCATGAATGAGTGCGCCAGCCTGGAAGCGGTTATTCAAAAACCGATTGGCCTGGAAGCAGCTCTACAATATCTGCAGCAAACTGCACAACAGACACAATTTCACCTGCAAACCATCGACAGCCCGTTACAAGTCTTGGGTGTTTTGGAATCACGCGGCCTGTTGTTCGATAAGATCTGGATATGTGGCATGGATCATAATCACTGGCCCCCCTCTTCCAACCCGGACCCATTCATACCGGTAGCATTGCAGAAGCAAAAAAATATTCCTCAGTGCAGTGCTGAAAAAGAACTGAATTATGCCCGCCAGATTACTGCCGAATGGCTCTCACACTGCAGTGAGGTCTGGGTCAGTTACGTTCATTCTGATAACGACAGTACACAATTGTTGTCACCATTATTCCAGCATGGGGAAAACCAACTTTCACTGCTTTCTTCTACACCTTCGGCGCCCCTTATTGAAACAGAAACCATCGCTGATCACAGCCTTATACATCTGGACCAGAACATACCGTTACCCGGTGGAACTCATTTTCTGAAAGACTATATCGGCTGTCCTTTCAAAGCGTGGGCTAAGCATATTATGAAGTCAGAAGCGCCGCCTGACCCGGTCATTGGGCTGGATTATCAGGACCGCGGTATTTTGCTACACGATATTATGGAACAGCTATGGCGGCAAATACGAGACCAACAGACACTACTGGAATATGATCCCGAAGAATTGTTTCAGTTGGTTGCTGGTTTGATAGGAAGAAGAGTCAACCGCTACAGTGTTTTGTCCCGACGCTATATTTCTCCTATCCATCGGGACCTGGAGGTCAAACGTCTGTGCAAAATACTGATGTTATGGCTTGAGATAGAGAAGCAACGCCCTCCGTTCAAAGTCATTTTTAACGAAAGCAGCCAGCAGTATGACATTGGAACACTCACACTGAACATTCGTTTTGATCGCATCGATAAACTCGCCGATGGCTCATTAATGGTTGTCGATTATAAAACCGGGGAAACCAATGTGAACGCCTGGCTGAATAATGGCCGCGTCAATGACCCCCAGGTTCCGATCTACAGCCTGGTGTTTCAACAGGAAGTCAAAGTAGCCGCATTTGCGAGCCTGAAAACCGGGCACATGGAACTCATCGGTGTTAAGGACAACCACGTTAATGAAATAGAAACGATCAAACCTGTCACACAGGCATTTTCAAAAGAAATTCCATCTCCGGAAAATTTTCAGCAGCTGGTCGAACTATGGCATACCATATTATCCCGCGTGGCCGAAGAGATACCTTCACAGCCCATTGTCGCGCGCCCCACCTCCCCGACTGTCTGCCGTCAATGTGATCAGCAGCCGTTTTGTCGAATTGAGCTGGAGAACCCAAACCATGGTTGACATTATCGACACTCAGGCTCGAATTGATGCCTTGAATATTCAGCAATCCATTTTATGTGAAGCGCCAGCAGGTAGCGGTAAAACCGAACTACTGACCCAACGCTTTCTAAAATTGCTGGCACTGGTAGACCAACCCGAAAAAATCTGGGCCATTACCTTTACCAAAAAAGCCGCCCAGGAAATGCGGGACCGGATAATCCGCTCACTTAGAAAAGCGAATGACCCGGAGCCTTTGGTTGATCATGAAAAAAACAACTGGCAACTGGCGAACGCCGCCATGGCCAATGATCAACGACATGGCTGGAATCTGATTCAAAACCCAGGGCGCTTGAGTGTTCGAACCTTTGATTCCCTTTGCGCCTTTCTGGTCAAAAACCTGCCACTGAATACATCCTTTGGTGCATCTGTACAACCGGTAGAGAATCCACAACCGCTTTACCAGGAAGCAGTCAGGTCGTTATTACATGCCTATGACCAAAATCCAGACGTAGACTGGGGACCGGCACTTGAACGTATGCTGGCACATCGCGACAACCTCTGGACGGATTTTGAAAAACTAGCGATCGAAATGCTGCGCAGTCGTGATCAATGGCTCCACGCACTGCCGTTGATTTTTGATCCTGCGAATTCCAGCGATGAAGATTTACAACAACTGCAACAAATGTTGCATGTCCATGCCACCGATCTGCTGGTGCAGGTATTTTCCGGACTGGGTACGCACAATGTATCGGAGCTGGAGCCATTGATGCAGTTTTGCATCAGCAACCTACAACAGGAACAAAATGACTCATTGGCAGAAGTGAAAATCACTGATTTCAGTCTTCAACCTGACGCCAAAAATATGGTTTTTTTCCGCTTCTTGGCAAATAGTCTGCTAACCCAAAAAGGAGAATGGAAAAAACGACTCGATAAACGTTCGGGATTTCCCACAGGAAAAGGCATTAATGAACAAAATAAAAAAATGATGCAAAGCATCATCGTAGAATTATCTGAAAATAATCAATTGAGAATGCTATTAAAACAGTTACAGGAGTTTCCTGACCTGACGACTCAAAGCCAGGATCAGGATATCATCCGCGACCTGATGGTCCTGCTACCACAACTGGTGGCACACTTGTTTCTGGTTTTTCGCCAGCACAATCAGGTTGATTTTGCAGAAATATCACTTAAGGCTTTGCAAGCGCTGGAACATGATGATGCCCCTACTGATCTTGCCCTGGCCCTGGACTATCAGCTTCAGCATCTGATGGTCGATGAATTTCAGGACACGTCCTTTTCTCAGGTCAGGCTGATCGACAAACTCACACAAAACTGGCATCCAAACGACGGAAAAACGCTGTTCTGTGTGGGTGATGCAATGCAATCCATTTATGGATTCCGGGCTGCCAAAGTGGGTCTGTTCATGAATATCCGTGATCATGGGATCGGCAACATCTCACTCAAACGCATACGACTGCAAAGTAATTTTCGTTCCCATCAACAGGTTGTAGAGTGGGTCAACCGCACTTTCAGTCAGGTTTTGCCGCCTCAAGACAATATTCAGTACTCTGCAGTATCTTACCACCCATCAACGGCTATAAAATCCGCCCTGCCATTGCCTGTCACCGTTCACGTAGCCGTGGATGATTTTGCTGACAATAGCGAGGCAGCTCATGTCGTCGAGCAAATCAGACAGATCAAACAACAAGCACCCTCTGCTTCCATTGCCGTACTAGCCAAAAACCGTAATCATCTGCAGCCGACGATAGAATTGTTACGACGGCAAAAAATCCCATTTCAGGCAGTCGACATATACAGTCTGAAGAAACTCCCGGCGATTAATGACATTTGCTTATTACATGAAGCCTTAAGATATCCCGGCAATAGTCTGGTTTGGTTGAGCCTGATGCGCTCGCCACTACTGGGATTAAAACTGGATCAGATTGCTGCCATCAATCAGTTGGCACTTGAGGAAAAAAGAACCCATCTGAGCATACTCAGCAGCATACTGCGTCAGGACATTTCCGCACCAGAGATCATCTTGCCGGAAATTTCCCGGATTTTGTTTTTTATCGAAGAAATTAACCAGGCATATCAATACAAAGCCCGTTATTTTGAACAACAATGGCTCGACATGATCTGGCGGCGGCTAGGAGGATATGTAATTTACCCGGACAGCAACAGTCATAATGCCGTCCATTCCTACCTGCAATTGATCAGTCAATTGGATCAACCCTGTTCAATGCGGGAAGTTCATGAACGCCTGGAACGGTTGTTTATTAATACCACAGTACAGGAATCGACTCCGGTACAAATTATGACAATGCATAAATCAAAAGGCCTGGAGTTCGACCATGTGTTTTTAGTCGGGCTAAACAAATTGGGGCGCAGTGACGAACCAGGGTTTCTGCTGTGGGAGGAAACGGTTCAGTCAGATAATAGGGCAAATCTATTACTCGCTCCCATTGAATCACGCGGAGGTACCAAAACAGGCTTGTACAAGTACCTCAATGAGTTCAATAAAATCAAACAGAAATTCGAACAGGGACGACTGCTTTATGTTGCCTGCACACGGGCCATTCAGTCACTTCACCTGAGTTTCTGCACAACATATAACGCAGAAACCGAAATGCTCAAACCACCCTCAGCAAATTCTCTGGCAGGCGAAATCTGGCCGGAAATCCAGAACCTAATAGACGTCATCCCCGTAGCGGATCTGACTACTGCGCCAACAGAACTGTCTGCTTCCACCAGAATCACTCGCCTAAAACATCGGGCAACCGCAGATTCTGAGCCGCACTCTGGAGTACTGGACCCCTGGCGTCTGGCATCGCCACCTCCAGAAAACCTTTTCAACCATCCTGAACAGGAATTCAATACATTGGAACGGCGCCTTGGTACGGTTATCCATCGCTTCCTGGAAAAACACGCCGCTGGATGGAACCCAGATAACGAAAGAATACAAAACTGGCTGTTAAATGAAGCTCTGCGTCATGCCATCCCCCAAGTTGAACAACCAACATTTATGTCCCGCGCCAGTCGCATGCTGACAAATATTAGTGCTGATGAGAGATTACAGTGGCTACTGACAGCCGATGGCGCGGACTACTCCAGAAGCGAATATCAGCTGGTGTTTAAAGCAGGTGGCAGGATGAGAACATTGATTATCGATCGCATCGTTGTGCACGATAATACAACTTGGCTGGTCGATTATAAAACCAGCTGCCCCAAAGCCGGGCAGACTTTGGAAGAGTTTCTTGAACATGAAAGTCAGGTTTATCAAAGTCAGATGGATATTTATCGTAAAGCTTTAATGGCAAAAAATTTCCCAGCTATCAAGATGTACTTGTATTTCCCTGAAATCAGTCACTGGCATCAATTGTTGCAATGAAACTTACAAATTTTTGTTGCTTTGCTTTTTATCGTAAACGTAGTAATTTTTATTGCTACACTGACTGTGTTTCTTACCATTTTCTTATGGGAACCCCATTATGTCCGACTTACCAAACGTAGCTTACTTTTGTATGGAATATGCACTCAGACATGATATAAAAACCTACTCAGGTGGGCTGGGTGTATTAGCAGGCGATTATGTCAAAGGAGTTAAGGATAACGACTATCCGTTAATTGCCATCGGAATTAAATGGAAATACGGTTACGTCACCCAAACGGTCGATAAAAATGGTCTGCTAATGGATTCTTTCCCAGTTGCAGACTACAGCATGCTCGAAGACACTGGCATTAAATTTCCCATTACGATTGAAAACAGACAGGTCATGATCAAAGCCTGGAAAGTGAAGCCGGAAATTGGCGTTAAAGAACTCATACTGTTAGATACGGATCTGCCGGAAAATGAAGAGCCCCTAATTACTGACCGCCTCTATGGAGGTGATCATGTACAACGGGTGAAACAGGAAATGGTATTGGGAATTGGCGGCATCAAATACCTGCGCGCAGTTAACGCAGATATCCAGACATATCATTTTAATGAAGGCCACGCCATCCTGGCCGGCATAGAACTACTGCGTGAACAGATGGAAGACCATGGGCTTAATTTCAGCCAGGCGCGTGAAGCAGTTAAGAAGCAAATTGTATTCACGACACATACGCCGGTAAAAGCCGGCAACGAAGAACATGACCTAAGCTATCTGATCAGACTGGGTGCCAATCAGCATCTCAGTGAGGCAGAAATGGTCGAAATCGGTGGCCGTCCTTTTAATATGACGGTTGCTGCCTTACATCTCTCCAGGTTGTCCAATGCCGTAGCGCAGCTGCACGGAGAAACTGCCAATGTAATGTGGAAGGATGTTGGGGACAGAAGTGAAATCATTGCGATTACGAACGGTATCCATCATGGCACCTGGGTTGACGATGCAATATATCAAAACCGTCAAAATCCAAAGTTGTTGTGGGAACGACACTGCCAGCTAAAAAACGAACTTATTGAGTTCATCAAGGAACGCAACGAAGTCACTCTGAATGCAAACAAACTGTTGATCGGCTTCGCTCGCAGAGCGGCCCCCTACAAGCGCTCAAACCTAATTTACAGCTCCGGTGAAAAGCTACGTCAATTGTTGCAGGAGGGGACATATCAGGTCGTTTTTGCCGGAAAAGCACACCCTGCTGACGATTATGGCAAAGCCATCATCCGAGACCTGATTGCCCTGTCCAAAGAGTTTCCAGACAGTGTGGTTTTTATGGAAAACTACGATATGCAGGTTGGCGCCATGCTTACCCGTGGCTGCGATATCTGGCTGAATAACCCCAGACGCCCTATGGAAGCCTGTGGCACCTCTGGGATGAAGGCTGCAATGAATGGCGTTCCCAATGTCTCCATTCTGGATGGATGGTGGCCGGAAGCCTGCAATCATGGCGTAAACGGGTGGGCCATCGGAGACGACAAAGTCCCAACCAGTAAAGATGACCAGGACGTAAGGGATGCGGAATTTTTGTCTGCAGTACTGAGTGAGGAAGTCATTCCTACTTATTACGAGGACCGTGATCGCTGGATCAGTATCATGCAGGCGAGCATTAACGACTGCTACGAAGCATTCTCCGTCGATACCATGCTGTCAAGCTACTACTCCCGCTTATACTGATTCCCTTCAACATATGCCACAGTCGCCCCTTGTCTCTCGGAGTTTATAAACGGTAGACAAGGGAGCAGGCACATAAAGCAGGCGTTAGTTTCCAAACATATTAAACAGCCGGTTGGACTCAGATTTCAGGCGGATTTCTTCGATTTTGCCCGTGACTGCCGAGACATCACAGTAAGCCCATGTGTCTCGTATGGGTACACCATTTGAGATCAGATCCATCGAATAAAAAACCCGGAACATCCTGACTTTTTCGTTGAATCTCGACGACCGCGCGTCGAAACTGAGATGTTGCAGCTCATCTTTATATTTGCGGCGAATCTCTGCCTGACAAATATTATGAGCATATTGAATATTGATGTTACTGGCTCCCTGGCTATCCAACCCCATAGATGATCCTTCGGAAGTACTGACTGTCTTGTCCGGGCTACTAATTATCCCTTGACCAAAAAGTACTACCAAGAAAACGATCACAACAAACACCCCTACAACTATAGCGATCGCGCGAACTGTATCAGAACCTTTACTCTTGTTCGCATTTCTGGTCATGTACACCTCTGTAATGCAATGTTTACAAGAAAAACTAAACTTTAATTTTATGTTTTTATTGACAAAGAGAAATGCAATAATTGTCAAATAATCAAACGTACATTGTTTAACACTAGCCTATTTAGGACCCCTCATGCCGACTAAGATCAATAACTTAAATGTCGAATCACAGGAAGTGCTGATTACACCCTCTGATCTGCATAAAGAAATGCCGCTTACTACGACAGCACGCCACACAGTCGAAACCGGCCGCGAAACAATCAGAAACATCCTGGACCGCAAAGACCACCGGATATTCGTGGTCATTGGCCCCTGCTCTATTCATGATGTTGACGCCGCTCTCGATTATGCCAAAAGACTCAAGCGCTTATCAGAGCAGGTTTCAGATACCATTTATCTGGTTATGCGCGTGTATTTCGAAAAACCCAGAACCACCGTCGGCTGGAAAGGACTCATTAATGATCCTTATATGGATGATTCTTTCAAAATACAGGACGGGCTGCATATTGGCAGAAAATTACTGCTTGATCTCGCCGAGATGGATATTCCCACTTCGACGGAAGCACTGGATCCGATTTCACCTCAGTACCTTCAGGACCTGATTTCATGGTCTGCGATTGGTGCCCGGACCACCGAATCTCAGACTCACAGGGAAATGGCCAGCGGTTTGTCCTGTGCAGTTGGCTTTAAAAACGGCACAGATGGTGGCCTTGATGTGGCAGTGAATGCACTGAAAAGTGTTTCAAGCCCACATAGCTTTCTTGGCATCAATGGCGAAGGTCAGGTATCAATTATCAAAACCAAAGGTAACGGATATGGCCATGTCGTACTTCGTGGAGGCAATGGCAAACCCAACTACGATTCTGTCAGTATAGCTCAGTGCGAAGCCACGCTGGAGAAAGCAAAGCTAGCCCCCAATATTATGGTGGACTGCAGTCATGCAAACTCCAACAAGGACGCCAGCCTGCAACCCTTGGTGGCAGCTAATGTCGTTAATCAAATCCTCGAAGGCAATCGGTCTATCGTTGGATTGATGATTGAAAGCCATATTAATTTTGGTAATCAGAATATTCCATCCGACCTGTCCCAGCTCAAATATGGCGTATCTGTAACAGATGGCTGCATCGATTGGCAAACAACTGAAAACATGATTCTCGAGATGCATGACAAACTGAAAGACATCCTTCCCAATCGGAATTAATCTCTTCTCTACCCCGTCACTTAAACTCCTTGTCTATCGAGAGTGCCTTTGGCACTCTTGTTACAATTCAAGTTAATGGATCATCCACATGCATGAAGGTACGCTGGTATTTTCTTTTTTCCTGATATTCACTGGAGCGGCACTGTTTGCAACGATTGCATTGTTCACCCGGCAACCATTACTCATTGCATATATCGTTCTCGGTGCAGTCATCGGGCCATTTGGAACCGGATGGATAGAAACCTCAGAATCAATTTCCCAGATATCTCAAATAGGCATTATCTTTCTGTTGTTTTTAATCGGCTTGGATATGCAGCCGGTTAATCTACTACATACGCTAAAAAAAGCCGTTACCGTGGCGCTTGCCTCCAGTATCATTTTTGCTGCCTGTGGCTTTGCTGCTACCTATATGTTCGGGTTTTCAACCACTGAAAGCCTGATTGTCGGGTTGGCCATGATGTTCTCCAGTACCATTATCGGGATCAAATTATTGCCGACTACCGTATTGCATCATCGTCATACCGGAGAACTGATGGTGGGATTACTGTTATTGCAGGATATGATTGCCATTATCGTATTGCTGGGACTGGGAGGTGTGAGCAAAGGCAATCAGGATGTTTTTGATTATCTGATTACATTGATATCTCTACCGCTTTTGATTGCGGGGGCATGGTTGATAGTCCGATTTATTTTTCTGCCGCTGCTGCAAAAATTTGATCGTTTTCAGGAATACATCTTTTTATTGTCTATCGGTTGGTGCCTGGGCCTGGCTTCTGCCTCCGAAGCCGTTGGCCTGTCGAGTGAAATAGGTGCCTTTGTTGCAGGGGTCAGCATAGCCAGTAGCCCAATCAGCTTATACATTGCCTCCAGCCTAAAACCACTGCGGGATTTTTTCCTCATCCTGTTCTTCTTCTCCATCGGCGCTTCATTTGATTTTTCTCTGCTGAGCGATGTCATCATTCCCGCTATGACACTGGCCTTGCTTTACCTGGGTTTAAAACCTGTTGCTTTCCGGTTATTACTTGGAAAACAAAGTGAAAGCTCCAAACTGGCCTGGGATGTTGGGTTCAGATTAGGGCAGAACAGTGAATTTTCGATCCTGATCGCCTATATTGCCACCACCTCTTTGTTGATCGGCGAAAAGGCTTCTTTACTGGTCCAGGCAACTGCAATCATCACATTCGCGCTTTCGAGCTACATAGTAATCTTTAACTTCCCGAATCCAATTGCAGTCAAGGAAAGTTTGAGAAGAGACTAGGGCCTGTCTACACTCATTTCATCGGCCTGCTGAGAGCCAGTTTCACTCAAATCCAGGCACGAGGAGTGATGCTGTAAAGCTCATCCATGAGCTTTACCCACACGCTAAAACGTTCCTGACGTTTTAGTAGCAGGTCTAAATGAGTGACGAGCAACGCCGAGTTGAGTGACACTGGCCTCAGCCCGAGGGGTTATGGCTAAAAAGGCCGCACATTGCGTTGGTCAACGTTCACTTAGAATGACGAAGCTTCACGTTTACCGTCGGAATACCACATCACTTAATTGCGATCTTTTTAGCCAATAACAGGTTCAAAGAAATAAGTGTAGACAGGCCCTGGGCATCTGGACATAAACAGAACGGATGGCTGCAACCTATTCAACTGCCGCCTGAACGTCATCAACCGAGATAACGCGATCCCGGCCACTACGCTTAGCCTGATATAAGCGACCATCGGCCTTAGACAGCAGGGTATCGAGATCAACCCCATCCGCATTGAGTTCTGCAACACCTGCACTAAACGTAACTGGAACCTTCTGACTACCCACCCATATTGGAGACTTATGAAACAATTTTCGGATTTCTTCAAGATGACCGACAGCATCCGATCTGGTGGCAGACAACATAATCAGAGCAAACTCCTCGCCGCCGACTCTGGCTAACATATCGGTTGTTCTGGTTTTGGACCTAAGCAGCTCAGCCGAATGACAAAGTGCTTCATCCCCAACCCCGTGACCATACTTGTCATTTATCATTTTAAAGAAATCAAGATCAACCAATGCAACTGCCAGCGGGACTTGATTGCGACTGGCAAGAGCACTTAGCCGGGCAAATGATTCCACCAGTTTCATTCGGTTAGCCAGACCGGTCAACCGGTCCGTTCCAGCCAATTCAAGCAATCGCTCCTCATTCATTTCCCGATTACGTTCATATATGTGAGCAAAACTCATCATCGCGATTGAGCTCAACGTAATATTCAGAGTCGTCGCCACATTCAAAGGGAAATTACCAGTCATAAATCGAAAGTGATATATCACAATACCTGCAACGACAAAGACCAGCGAAGACCAGAATCCAACTTTGCGTCCCAACAAGAGATAACTGAGCACTGGTATCGTCAAAACCCAGACAAATGTGCTTGATGATGTATTGGGAATGTACAGCGCATACATCATGATACTGAAGAAGGGAATCAGATAAGCCAACGTCCATATCTGAATATAAGTCGTCGTTCGGATAATTCTAATCAATGCCAGTGAAAACAAGCCGTAGACAATCTCCAGGCCAGCCAGCCACCACAACCCCCGGATAGTATTAACAACACTAAACAGACATCCGCCAATAAAAGTAATCCATAAAAGCAACCTCAAAACGTCCCTGCGATGCTGCTGACTCTGCTCTAAACTAGCGATCATGGTAAGCCTCTAGTACTGCGAAGATTCAAATAGAGAGCCTATATACCTAAGCCCAGACTGCCCGATCAGCACACTCTCTCAGTCAATCATGGATTAATAATAATCCCAAACGCAGAATCCATCTTTATCAAAAGGTATGACACAAATTATCAGGGGTTTTCGAAAGAGCCCAAACTCCACTTATCGTCATCATGGACCAAAAACAATTCAGTGAGATGACCATCCTCTGAATCAATGGATAGCGCAAGATCAATCAACTGATAAAACAGATTGCGTTCCAACATCCCCCACAGATCATATCGAACCTTGATCCGCGGATATTGCTCCCCGTTACACTCACACATTTCCAAAGGGTGCTCAGCCCCAAGTCGAATATCCTCATCAAACTGAGTCCGGAAATGCCAGCCATCTACGCGTTCTTCGGCATCAACAACGAGAATGGGTTCCAGCTCAACCTGGATTTTCATCTGTTCTACTGGGGTTTTAAGATAAAACTCCCCATTCTCGCTCCATAGAACAGACGAAAATAACCTGACCAAAGCCGTACGCCGTATTTCTTCACCCTCATGAAACCAACGCCCATTGCGATCAATACGAATGTCGATTTCACCACAATGCCTGGGATGCCATAAGTGCACGGGAGGCACCTTATGATCAACAAGATGCGTGGCGATATCGTCAAGTTTCATAAATTACCAAACATTCCGTTCGTAGCATCTGACAAAAACTTGGTGAACCCACGACGGTCCTCAACCAGCTGATGGAAGAAAGTATTATGGGATAGGTGTGAAGTACCATGAATTAGAGCCCATATCAGAGCATAATAATAACGCGGACTCTCGCCTCCCCGCTTATCCATTTTCTGACTCGACAATGTTCGGCTGATCATGTCGACCTGAACACCACGAAGCCTCTTCCAGGCTAAAAACTTCTCCAACTGACACCCCTGCTCCTCCAGTAACCGCTCGATCTCGGTGATGACAATGTATTTATCAAAACTTTGGAGCCGGAAGCGAATATAAGCATCAACGAGCTTTTTCGGATCAGAATGAGTATTTAGAAGGTCTGACAGCTCCATTTCATTCGCCAGCAATATACTGGCCATCAGATCATTTTTTGACTCAAAAAAACGGTAGAAAGTACTTTTACTTTGGGCTGCAGATTTAATGATGTGCTGGAGATTCACTTTTTCAATTCCAACACGAATAAACAGATTGAGAGCTGTATTTAGAAGCTGGAACTCTCTGGGGTCGTTGGTCTGGGCTTTTACATTAGGTGTTAGCATGTCCTCTTTCCACGCTAGCTATGAGTGCACTTACCACCAGCCAACACTACGGATAGCGACCGCCATCATCCTTCAACAAGGCAACCGTCTTTCATGAACTGATCGCAAAACTCTTTCGGAAACCAATAAGATTGCACGCTCTTGCTTACATCGTATGAGTTGGCTTCTCTGAGCTTAACGCGCCCGCGAGGTAAGTTTCAATCTTATCTTTCGCCAACGAACTTTTCTTATCAAACTGAACTCCAATCCCTGTCGCCCTATTTCCCTGAGCTCCACGCGGGGTAATCCAGATTACTTTACCTGCAACAGGTATTTTTTCCGGCTCCTCCATCAGATTGAGCAACAGAAAAACATCATCTCCCAGACCAAACTTCTTGTTCGTGGCAATGAATAACCCTCCTCCGATAATAAAAGGCATATAGGCTGCGTACAAAACCGCCTTATCTTTCATTGTCAGAGACAAAATACCACTTCGCGCACCCGGAATATTCATTCAATTCTTACCATATAATCAAGCAGTTAAAAGATCGTGCCACCGTATAAGAGTATTCTCAACCATCAATTGCAGGTTAAGGTTTTGTTGTGATCTAAATACAGAAACACATTCTAAAATATAGTCTGCAAATGCAAAGATGCTTGGAGCATGCGCTTTTTTTGCCGTATATTTAAGAAACTTCGCCATGTCCGGGTCACTAATTGGACGATGACCGCCAGAACCAACAAAGCAGCTTAATTGGACAACCCAAAGATTAAGCCAGCCATAAAGCACTTCACCATTGAATTTTGACCAACTACGAGCCAACTCCACGGGTGATACCACCCCCTTAGCTAACTGATTAAAGCCATTGACCATCGTATCACGGACAGTAAATGCATCCAGTTGCTGTAATCGTAAAACCCTAAATGGATTATGCGAGCAAATTTCCAGCAGCAACTCCACACGATCGTCAGCAAAGCTACTGTAGCGCAACCATTCTGCAGCCTGCTCTTTGCTAGCCACGGGCACAGGCACCACGGAGCAGCGACTACGAATAGTTGGCAATAACATTTCCGCAGAATCAGTCTGCAGTATCAGAAAAGTGTTCGATGGCGGCTCTTCCAGCACTTTAAGCAGTGCATTTGCAGAAGCCAGATTCATTTTATGGCATTCATGGATCACAATGACCTTATAATGCCCTACCTGAGCTGTTGCCTGGGAAAACTCAATCAGCGCCCGGATTCGGTCAACCTTTATCTGTGAGGCTCCACCATCCACTCTGACAGAAAGGTAGTCAGGGTGGCTCCCAGCCCCCACTAACAGACAAGCCTTGCACTGGCCACAGGAAAACTGATTATCCCGTTGGCACAATATTCTTTCAGCTAGCCGGTCTGCCAGTATTTCAGCTCCACTTTCACGCCCACCACTCAAAAGTATCGCATGAGGCAATTTTTGCTGCGTGAATCTCTGTAACTGGGCCCGATAAACAGGCTCAAACCATATGGGGAATGTCATCAATGCGAACCGTATCTGCTTTGCAGCATTTGCCCAATCTGCTCCTGAACCCCAGGCAAATCTACAGATGCATCGATTATTTCGAAGCGGCCCGGAAAACCTGCCGCTCTTTCCAGATAGGCAGCCCGGACACGTTCAAAGAAAGCAATATCCTCTCGCTCTATTCTATCAAGCTCAGCGCGCTGACAAGCCCTCGCGAGCCCAATCTCAGGAGGGCAATCCAAATAAACCGTTAAATCAGGTTGAAATCCCCTCTGCACCAACTGCTCAAGAGCGAGAATATCCTGAATAGATATCCCCCGACCGGCTCCCTGATAAGCAAAAGACGCGTCTGTGAAACGATCGGATATTACCCAAGTTCCCTTAGCCAGATGTGGTTTGATAAACGTGTTCAAATGCTGGGCTCTGGCTGCAAATACCATCAATAATTCGGCCTGAGCATCAACCATTTCATCACGATGTGACAAAACCATATTTCTAAGCTCTTCAGCTAATGGGGTACCACCAGGCTCCCGGGTAACAACATAGTCAACGTTATGAGCAGCCAGCCACTGACAGATAAACTCCAGGTTAGTACTTTTACCAACCCCTTCGACGCCTTCCAGCGTAATAAACTGTGCTGTTGTCATTAATTCTGGCCCGGTGCTGATTGGTAGTCTTTGCGTCGCTTAAATATCTGATATTTGCGCACAGCTTCATTGTGTTCAACCAATGTATCAGAAAACTGATGAGTGCCATCACCTTTAGCAACAAAATAAAGAGCCTTACCACCTGCCGGCTGGACAGCCGACAAAATTGCATCCCAACCGGGATTGGCGATAGGAGTAGGTGGCAACCCTTTGATCCTATAGGTGTTATAAGGATTATCCTCTTGCAAATCCTTAAGCCGTAAATTGCCATTGTATCGATCCCCCATACCATAAATCGTTGTGGGATCAGACTGCAGACGCATACCTTTCAGCAAACGGCGTGACAACACACCAGATATCAGTGGCCGCTCATGAACTGCTCCAGTCTCTTTTTCTATCAACGAGGCCATTATCAGTGCTTCATAAGGAGACTTCACAGGAATGCCATCTTGCTTTTGCGCCCAGGCCTCAGCCAGCAGTTTTTTCTGACGCTCATATGCCAGCTGGAGAATATCCAGATCCGACATACCATGTTGATAAGTATAGGTCTCCGGCGCAAACCAGCCTTCATAAAACTGACCCAGCTCTAGCTTTTTCGCGACTTCCTCTGGAGTCAATCCAGCTGTTTTATGCTCTAGTTTATCTTGAGCCTGCAATAAACTCAGATAATCCTTGAAGGTTTTGCCTTCTACTAACGTAACCCGATAATTAATAACATCACCACCTACAAAATGATGTAATAATTCAACATTAGTCATGCCCGGACTCACCAGGAATTCTCCAGCCTTGATATTGGTGAGATGATTGTAACGCGCATACAAAATAAGCGGTTTGGGGTGAACGACAATGTCGTCCGCTGCCAATTGATAAATGACCTTTGATAAACTACTCCCACGAGCAACCTGAACCACTCGCTCTTGTTGGAGCTGAATGGGCAGATTCAGTTCATTTGCAAAATAAATGACCGCACCAGCCAAAAAAACTGATCCGGTAATCAACAACGCAACAAAAGACAACAAAACTTTTTTCAACATGACAACCTATTTCTAAAGTCGCTGAGAACACGCTCCAATAATGGATTGGTCAGATCGTAACGAATAATCCGTTCGTTAACCGTTAATGAGTTCACTGGCCATACTATTTTGGCTGCATTGGTCAAAAACAAGGCTTGGGCATTCTGACAATCAGAGAGCGTCAATCGGGGAATCACTCTGATTGGCAAACTCGTCTCACTCAATAAGATCCTGCGAATAACACCATTCACGCCAGCCACTGATATTTCTGGAGTTAAAATACTGCCTTGTTGTACGACAAACACATTGGCAGATGTTGTCTCAATCACCTGTTCCTGACAACACATAACCCCATCATCCCATCCTTTTTTTTGAACCTCTCTTGCGGCCAAAACCGAGTCCATTCTATTCAGGTGTTTATGTCCGGCCAACACTGAGTTTATGGAACAAGGAATAGAACAAACGCCTATATTAGCAGGGCCAGTTTGCCATCCGTATGGAATATTTCCGTCGTAACATTCCATAATAATCTCACTACCAGAATCAGCCGTATAACGATAGCCACGACCCCGATATTTTCTGACCAATAGAATTTTCAGGACGCCGTCATGGAGCTTATCAACAACGTTATCAAGCTCACAATAAAACTCCGTCCAATCGAATTTTTTCGGCAAAAGCTCAAAAAAAACCGCACTTTCCTGCAAACGAGTCAAATGAGACTGCAGAAACGCAACCCGTCCACCATCTACTCGAATGGTTTCAAAAATTCCGTCTCCATATGCCATGCGCGAAGGCAGGTTCAGAGAATTGTGAATATTGTAGTTAATGAAAATTTGCATAAAAAAAGCCGGCTGGCACCGGCTTAGAGATAATTATATTTTGCTGAATATCAAACTTCCATTCGTTCCACCAAAACCAAAGGAGTTAGACAACGCATGGGAAATTTTCACATTCCGGGCCTCATTGGCAACATAATCCAGATCACACCCTTCTCCAGGGTTATCCAAATTAATTGTCGGCGGCGCAACCTGATCCCGAATCGCCAGTACGCTGAAAATTGCTTCAACAGCACCAGCCGCTCCCAATAAATGACCAATCATTGACTTAGTCGAACTCATCAGAATCTTATCTGAATCCGCTCCATAGATTGACTTCGCCGCTCTAGACTCTGCAGCATCTCCCACACTGGTAGATGTACCGTGTGCATTGATGTACTGAACATCTGCTGGATTCAGTTTTGCATCCATCATCGCATTACGCATCGACATTGCAGCTCCGGCACCATCCTCTGGAGGTGAAGTCATATGATAGGCATCCCCACTCATACCAAAGCCACTCAACTCAGCATAAATATTCGCACCACGGGCTTTTGCATGCTCATACTCTTCAAGAACCAGAACACCTGCACCATCTGATAATACAAAACCATCACGGTCTTTATCCCAAGGGCGACTGGCTGCCTGAGGATCATCATTGCGCTGAGACAAGGCTCTTGAGGCAGCAAACCCACCAATCCCCAACGGGGTAGAGGCATTCTCTGCACCACCAGCAATCATGACATCAGCATCGCCATAAGCAATCGTTCTAGCGGCATAGCCAATGTTATGAGTTCCAGTTGTACATGCTGTTACAATTGCAATATTTGGCCCTTTCATTCCATAACGAATAGACACATTGCCGGACATCATATTAATGATGGAAGATGGAATAAAAAAAGGCGAAACCCGTTTTGGCCCTTTATCCACCAAGGTTTGGTGACTGGCTTCGATGCCTGCCAAACCACCAATACCACTACCTAATGCCATACCGATTCGATGCGCATTAGTATCGGTTACTTCCAAGCCGGAATCAGTAATTGCCTGAATTGCAGCAGCCATACCGTACTGCACAAAGACATCCATTTTTTTGATGTCTTTCTTATCAATGTATTCAACTGGATCAAAATCTTTAACTACGCCACAAAACTGAGTTGAAAACCCGGAAGCATCAAAGTGTTCAATCGTATTGATTCCACTTTTACCAGCCAAAATACCATCCCAGGAATCTTTTACTGTATTACCCAATGGAGTAAGCATTCCCAGTCCAGTGACAACTACTCGTCTTTGACTCATTCAACTAATCTCCCAAAAGCCTACAACAAAAAAGCCGTATGACAGAATCCTGTTATACGGCTTTTTAATATCCGAAAAGAAAACTAACGATTACTGATTGGCTAGTACGTAATCGATAGCGTCTTGAACAGTCGTCAATTTTTCTGCTTCTTCATCAGGAATTTCAGTTTCAAATTCTTCTTCCAAAGCCATTACCAGTTCGACTGTATCCAGAGAGTCAGCGCCCAGATCGTCTACAAAAGAAGCCTGTGGTACTACATCTTCTTCTTTAGCCCCTAACTGCTCGCAAACAATCTTCTTTACGCGTTCTTCTACTGAGCTCATGTTTCCACTCCCTAAGTGTGTGTCTTGTTAGCACTGGTTAAAAGTGCATGCTAGTTTATTAAAAGGAACTTCGATTAAGCAAGAACTGTATCCCGCCTCAATAAATCGTTATCCCATGTACATGCCACCGTTGACGTGTATCGTCTCACCGGTGACGTATGAAGCACCATCGCTGGCCAGAAAACCAACGACTTCAGCAATCTCTGAAGCCTCTCCCAAACGGGCCAGTGGCAGCTGCTGTAGGAGTGCCTGTTTTTGCTCTTCAGGTAGCTCATGAGTCATATCAGTCTGGATAAAACCAGGAGCAATAGCATTCACAGTAATTGCCCTGGAACCAACCTCTTTTGCCAACGAACGGGTAAATCCCTCAACCCCTGCTTTTGCCGCTCCATAGTTGGCCTGACCGGCATTTCCCATTGAACCAATGACCGAGCTGATATTAATAATTCTTCCCCAACGAGCCTTGGTCATGCCTTTCAAAGCAGCCTTACTAGTTCGGAAGATGCTGGATAAATTAGTATTGATAACCTGATCCCACTCATCGGCCTTCATTCTGAGCATCAGATTATCTTTGGTAATGCCGGCATTATTCACCAAAACAGTAACATCACCAAATTCTTCTTTTATCTGTTTAAAAACAGCATTCACAGATTCCTGATCAGCAACATCCAGACAATACCCTTTACCTTGAATTCCAGATTCTTGCAGATAAGCAGATATATTTTCCGCTCCCACTTCGCTGGTAGCAGTACCCAATACTACAGCACCTTTGCTACCAAGGTTTAAGGCTATAGCCTTACCAATACCGCGACTGGCACCAGTGACTAAAGCGATCTTACCCTTAAGACTCATATCATTCCCCAAGCTTTAAAGCTGTTTCAATACCAGTGACATCATTAATTGCCAAAGTCTGCAGCGGCTTATGAATTCTTTTGTTTAGTCCAGAAAGAACTTTTCCTGGTCCACATTCAATGGTGGCTTCGACCCCCTGTGAGACCATATAAGTCACACAGTCGACCCACAATACTGGCTTGAATAATTGCTCAACCAGATTGGCCTTTATTTTTTCCGGATCACTCTCCACAGCAGCACACACATTTTGCACCACTGGAATCTCAGGAACAGAGATTGAAATAGATTCCAACTTTTCAGCCAACTGCTCAGCTGCCGGCTTCATTAACTGACAATGAGAAGGAGCACTGACAGACAAAGGCAAAGCTCTTTTTGCTCCACGATCCTTACAAATCAGCATTGCACGATCGACCGCTTCTTTCTGACCTGCAATAACGACCTGGCCCGGCGAATTAAAGTTAACAGCCTCAACCACGAGCCCCTCTGAAGCTTCGACACACGCATCCAGAATAACATTATCATCCAGCCCAATAATTGCCGCCATCGCACCCACACCCACTGGAACGGCAGACTGCATAAACTGACCTCTAAGTTCAACCAAACTTACAGCATCAGCAAAATTTAAAGCACCCGCACACACCAGAGCACTATACTCTCCCAAACTGTGACCACTCATAAACAAAGGTACAGCACCATTTCTGGCCTGCCAGATTCTCCACAGAGCAACACTTGCCACCAGTAAAGCAGGCTGAGTCTTGTCTGTCTGATTCAACAACTCTTCGGGGCCGCTTTGCACCAGCTCCCACAAGTCATACCCCAACACTGCTGAAGCTTCATTATAAGTTGAATGAATCAGACCTTCCGATTCAGCCAATTGAGCCAGCATACCAGTGTGCTGGGAACCCTGTCCGGGGAATACGAATGCTATATTGGTCATATTTTTAAAATCTTATATTGTTGCTCAGCCATTATTGTTAAAAGTTTTCTTCGATAAACCAAGGTGAAGTTGAAACATTTATGAGATCGAAGACTTAATAATATCCAGTCATGAATAAAAGTTAAAAATATACCGAACAAATAAAAAAGGGAGCCAACGCTCCCTTTCTATTGTTTGTTCACTTTATTCCAACAGGCGTGCGAGCCTTACGCTTCGCTCTTGTCAGCAATCACCTTGCGCCCACGGTAAAAACCTTCAGGCGATACATGATGACGCAGATGAGTTTCACCAGTTGTGGAATCTACAGACAGCGCTCTTGCGGTTAATGCATCATGAGAACGACGCATGTCACGACGAGAACGAGTTTTTTTGTTCTGTTGAACAGCCATTTTAACAAGTCTCCTGTTATATCATTCTGGTTTTTTTAGATTAGCCAGAATACTGAAAGGGTTACTTTTTTTCTGATCATCACCAGCTTCTACAGCAGGACCCTGATCTTCATATACGGTTTTAACCTGGCACTCACCATCAGAATGACTGGAGAACATTGGCAGACTTAACAATAAGTCATCCTCAATCAGCTCCACCAAACTCATTCGCTTATCGGGACTCAATACAATTGGATCGTACCGTCCCGTCATACTGCGAGCCATATCCTCATGGAACGCAAAACTGATAGCAAAATCAGCCTCTACGCTATAGTCCATAGGCTCCAGGCATCGCTGACAAACAAGCGTGACCGTGGCTTGAGCACAGCCTTCTAATGACCTGATTCCTTCCTCGTCCACAAAAAAATGAAGCTTGACGGAGAGAACTCCCTCACTAGACTCCAACATCTTCGTGAATCTTTCGAAAGAATCTAAGGCGACAAAACCTTCGTAACTGACATCTTTATCAGCTAAACGATAAGGTTCATACAACTTTGGAAGCACCGGTCTTGACATAGGCGCGGTATAATATTGATGCACCCGTGTAGTGTCAAAGCCTTTATCACCTAAAAGAGCATTATTTAAGCAAAAAATATGACCAATATAATTCTTGCCTCTACCTCTAGCTATCGGGCTGAGCTTTTGAAACGAATCAACATAGCATTCATTCAGGCCGCTCCCTCATGCGACGAAACACAACTCTCCAGGGAATCCCCCAACCATCTGGCCCTAAGACTGGCGGAAGAAAAAGCCAAAAGCCTGACCTCTGAATTTGCAAATCATTTAATCATCGGCAGCGATCAAGTAGCCACGATTGATCAAATAAACCCTATTGGCAAACCTGGCAATCTTGCAAATGCAGCCCGGCAACTGAAACAACAATCGGGCAAAACCGTCTTTTTTTACACCGGCCTTTGTGTATTGAACAGTGCAACCGGTATTAGCTACAGCGATATCGTGACCACAACAGTGCGTTTCAGACACCTCTCAGACACAATGATTGAAAACTATCTGAACATGGAAGACCCTTCACAATGCGCTGGAAGCTTCATGAGCGAAAGCCTGGGGATATGTCTGACAGAGGCCATTCATTCTGATGATCCAACCAGCCTGATCGGTTTACCCATGATCAAGCTGGTCGAATTCCTGAGTTTTCAAAACTCCAATCCACTACTATTTCAAAGCAAAACCTGAATTCATACCAAGCACCTGAGCCGCCCCTTTACCAATGGAGACACCAAACTTCTCAGCAAACTGGTCAAAAGGGTTAGGCTTGGGTGAAAAATCGATAATCTTTTCATAACCAGCCTCCCTGGCCACCTGACTGGTTGTCTTCAGCCCATCGATCAACCCAAGCTCAAGAGCCTGCTCGCCACTCCAAAATAGCCCCGAAAACATATTTGGATCATCTTTCAAGCGCTCGCCACGCCCTTGCTTAACGGCTGCAATAAACTGCTGATGCACATTATCTAGTAATGCCTCAAACAGCTTTTTTTCATCCTCTTTAAGTGGGGCAAACGCATCAAGAAAAGCTTTATGCTCTCCGGAAGTAAACTGACGACGCTCAATACCAAGCTTCTGCATTGCTTCTGGGAAACCGAAACTGACAGCGGTAACACCAATGGAACCGACGATACTCGCCTTATCCGCATATATATAATCAGCCGCAGCTGCAATGTAATACGCCCCGCTGGCCCCCGTATCGGAAATAACCGCATATACTGGGATATCAGAGTGCAGCTCTTTCAGGCGCATAATCTCATCATAAACATACCCTGATTGAACAGGACTCCCCCCTGGACTATTTATTTTTAGTACAACAACCTTAGAATCTGGGTGATCAAAGGCCGCCCGCAACCCAGAAATAATGTTGTCGGCGGAAGCCTCAGAGTCGGATGCAATCTCTCCTCTGACCTGAACTACCGCCACATGCCCGCCAGTACTAGCAGAAACACTATTTATATTGCTCTGCTGCAAATAAATAGCCAGAACTGCAATCAAGTACCCAAAAGTCAGCAATTTAAAAAAGATTCCCCATATTCTATTTTTACGAGCCTCTTTGGTACTAGCCAGAACCGCTTTCTCCAAGAGCTCCCAATTCTTTCGCTCCGATTCCTGCTGCTTTTGCATACCTCTACCTTCTGCGGTGTCCGCTTCATCCCATTGATTCAAACCATTTCCCCTTAAACAATATTAAGTCGCCATCAAATATTTCAGAGCCGCTCCAGCGTCCCCACCCCTGCATGCCATTTCTCACCCGGATCGGCTTCAACAACAATTCGTTCATTCGACAACGGGTGGATCAACTCCAACCTAATAGCATGCAGAAACAAACGATCCAACCCAATCACGCGAGCCAATTCCAGGTCAGCTTCAGAGCAATACTTATCATCTCCAACGATAGGGCAGCGGCTAAACTGACAATGCACCCGTATCTGATGCGTACGACCAGTCACCGGTGATGCCTTCAACAAGGTATAACCACGATAACGCTGCAACACCTCAAACGTCGTCAAACAAGACTTTCCCTCAGGACTGACTTTAACATAACGCTCTCCTGACTGACGGCTCAGCTTCAACAAAGGCGCAGTGACTTTAGTTATATTATCCTGCCATTCCCCAACCACCAGACACTGATAAATCTTGGCAACCGTTTTGTCTTTAATTGCCTGCTGAAGCGATTTTAAAAAACTTCTTTTCTTTGCAACCATCAAACAACCGGAGGTATCTTTGTCCAACCTATGAACCAACTCCAAAAAATGTGCGTCAGGCCTGGCAGCCCTCAGAGCTTCGATCAACCCCAGAGATACACCGCTTCCGCCATGTACGGCCATACCATAGGGTTTATTGATAATTAACATTCCATCATCTTCAAACAAAACCCGGGACTCCAGGGAACTGGCAAATTCTGGCTTTATAACCACAGGAGCCTTTGCTTCTGAAGTTCTGACCGGAGGAATCCTAATCAAATCACCTGCCATCAGGGTTTGCAGGGGCTTGCAGCGTTTGCGGTTAACCCTGACCTCACCTTTTCTAATAACACGATAAACCCAACTTTTAGGAACTCCTTTTAACTGTGATAACAAAAAATTGTCGAGCCTCTGACCAGCCCGGTCCTCCTGAACAGTAATAAACTGAACTCCTGACAATGAGTATGCTCCGTTACAAATTATGCGCGCGAATATTAACATTTCTTCATTGATTGAAGCACTGTAACTTAACTGCTATATTCATTTAGCCCATATAGGGCAAATATGCTGAGGAGAGCATCTGGTCCTACATGACCGAACATCCTTATAAGGTTTAGCAGATGAGTCGCCATAAAGAACACGGCGCTTTTTTTAAACATCGCAAATCAAACGTACAGCACACGATTTAGCCTAAACTTGATCACAGGCCTATCCTGAAATCATTAGAGAAGAACTCAAGACTACCGAAGGCTGACTGTACGAAAAAACGGATTGATAGTATCTGAACACAGTAGATCAGATGCTTACCAGCTAACTTAGAAGAAAAGCACTAAACCAGATTATTAGATGCTGGTAGTCCATATGACTGCCCGGTATTACAATAAGAATGGAAGCCAACTGCTTCTGTTTGCACGGCTAGTTATATAATACGAAGCCAAAATAGAGGGGGATTTAACATATACCCCCTCTCAGAGACAATTTTGTAGTACAAGAGCAGGTAATAAAGCTATCTGGTTTCTTGCTTTTCATGACTTTGACATGATTAAGAGCATATCAACAGCATGAAAAGAATGTTGATTAACGCAACTCAATCCGAGGAAATCCGAGTTGCACTGGTGGATGGCCAGAAATTATATGACCTCGATATAGAAAGCGGATTCCGCGAACAAAAAAAAGCCAATATATACAAAGGAAAAATAACCAGAATAGAGCCCAGTCTTGAAGCAGCTTTTGTAGATTATGGCTCAGAGAGACATGGATTTCTCCCTCTCAAAGAAATCTCCCGAGAATACTTCATTGATCCAAACGTTTCCGGACGCATCAACATAAAAGATGTTTTGAAGGAAGGTACAGAAATCATTGTTCAAGTTGACAAGGAAGAAAGAGGTAACAAAGGAGCAGCCCTGACATCGATGATCAGTCTGGCTGGTCGTTATCTCGTATTGATGCCTAACAATCCAAAAGCTGGCGGAATATCCAGGCGCATAGAAGGTGAAGACCGCGCTCAGCTCCGCGAAGCCCTGCAAAGTGTTAATGTGCCGGAAGGCATGGGGATCATTGTTCGTACAGCCGGAATTGGGCGCAGTTCTGAAGAACTTCAATGGGACCTGGATTATTTACTACAGCTTTGGGAAAGTATCACGGGTGTTTCCAAAGAACGTGAAGCCCCCTTTCTGATTCTTCAGGAATCCAATGTCATTATCCGCGCCATTAGAGATTACCTACGCCAGGATATTGGCGAAGTATTGATCGATAACAAAGCCGTTTATGATTATGCAATAGACTTTGTTCAGAAGGTAATGCCTTCTTATCTCCCCAAAATCAAACTCTATTCAGAATCTGTCCCTTTGTTCAATCGTTATCAAATTGAAACCCAGATAGAAACGGCTTTCCAGCGGGAAGTGAAGCTCCCTTCCGGTGGTTCCATTGTCATTGACCCAACTGAAGCGCTGGTATCTATCGATATCAACTCCTCCAGAGCAACTAAAGGGGTAGATATTGAAGAAACTGCCCTGAACACGAATATCGAAGCTGCTGAGGAAATTGCCAGACAACTGCGCCTGCGCGACATGGGCGGATTGATTGTTATCGACTTTATCGACATGAATAACCCTAAAAACCAAAGGGAAGTCGAAAACAAACTGAAAGACGCCACGGAATCAGACCGCGCCAGGGTACAGGTTGGTCGTATTTCGAGATTCGGCTTGCTAGAAATGTCGCGTCAACGACTCAGACCATCGTTAGAGGAAACAAGTGGCCATGTCTGCCCTCGCTGTAATGGACAGGGTGTCATACGGGATGTTAAATCTTTGGCCCTGGCTATTTTACGTCTCGTCGAAGAAGAAAGCCTGAAAGAAAGAACTGCTCAGATACGTGCCATATTACCGATTTCAGTTGCAACATTTCTACTGAATGAGAAAAGACAAGCTATTGGAGATATCGAAGCCCGTACAAAAGCGCAGGTATTGATCATTCCCAGTGCCGCACTGGAAACTCCTCATTATGAAGTCATCAGAGTTAGAGACGACAGCGAACTGATTTCATCTGCTGAACCCAGTTTTGCCATTCATCTTACTGAAGTTGACACTGGAGACACTGATAAAGAGGAGCATTCACACAAACCTGCTGAAAAACCGGCCATCAGTACAATTGCCACACCAAGCTCACCAGCTCCTCAACCAACATCTCGCGAGATACAACCGCAGAGCGATGAGCAGAAGAAAAGCTTACTTGGCAGCCTGATCGGCAGTATTGCCGGGATATTTGGTGGTACTTCAAAAACCATAGAACCAGTTCAGCCTGAGCCCAAAAATACTGGTAGATCCAGACCAGAAAAAGACGCCAGAAAAACACCATCTCAGCGTAGTCAGGGCAATAACAACAGTGCAAGCAAAAACAAACCACGCACGAACAAGCCCAGACCCGAACGCACCACAAAAAGCAGAGATGATGAACGTCGCTCAAAGGCTGCCCCTAGCAATAACGCGGAGCAACAACCAGCCTCGACTGCGAAAAACACTCCCAAAAAAGAAACGGGTAACCGCAGGCCTGAACGCGACAATCGCGGCACCGTTAGCAATGAAGAAAAAGGCTCTAACCGCAAAAAGCGCAATTCATCGAATAAAGCTCCACGCCGGCAGAGACAACAGCCTAACACCAATGAGAACAAACAAAGTCCCGACACACCAGCTCAAAATCCTCAGACCTCTTCTCAGGATGCAGTTGCCGTACCGGAAACTTTTGATTTCAAAGCTACGAAAAACAACGCTGATACCTCAACTCCTGACGTAAAAGCTGAAACAGAAACCAAAGCACCAGTTGCTAAAGCAGTTAGCGGAGACACCGAGAATACTGTTAAGCAGCAGGATGCTTCAGAAACCAAAGCACCGGAAACAAAAGCACCGGAAACAAAAGCCCTTTCTATCACAAAGGTCGAGACACCGCCCTCCAACCAGGAGCCAGCTCAACCAAAACCGGCACAAGAAATACAAGCCAATAAATCGGAAGCCGAGAAGCCTCAAGAACCAGATAATGAGTCTTCAACCCCCAAACGGGCATTCAATGATCCAAGAGAAATAAAGCGGAGAATGCTCGAAGAGAAGAAAAAAGCCACCGAGCCTGATAATCAGGAACAGTAACTCCGCCCAAAGGGCTGCTTTCTTGCAGCCCTTTTTAATTTACATCCCTCTGACCTTTTTGAAGACGTCATACACTTGTGGTAGAAACTTTTCTTACCCTAAGATGAGTTCTTATCTGATATTTCAAGATAAGGACACTGGAGGGAAGAATAATGAACTCAAAGATTCCACAAATAGCTTTTGACTGGTACGACGAATACGCTCACGGAGACATTGACCGCCGTACATTTGTATCCAGAGTTGCAACGCTGGCCATAGCAGGTTTGACTGCAAATACCATTACAGCAGCATTACTACCCAATTATGCACACGCCGAACAAATATCCTTTAACGATCCGGATATCACCGCAAGCTATCTGAATTTTGAGTCCCCCAAAGGGCATGGAACTGGTCGCGGCTACCTGGTTCTACCCTCTATGCTTGAGCAGCCTACTCCGACGGTTTTGGTTATACATGAGAATCGGGGGCTTAACCCTTACATAAAAGACGTTGCTCGAAGACTGGCTAAAAAAGGCTTTATTGCCCTTGCTCCAGACGCGCTATTCCCTCTGGGTGGTTATCCCGGCAACGATGATGACGGACGAAGTATGCAGAGCTCTATGAATAAAATAAAAATCGAACAGGATTTTATAGCTGCTGCGCAATTCTTAAAACAATATGAAAAAGGTAACGGAAAAGTCGGTGCGGTTGGCTTTTGTTTTGGCGGATATATCTGCAATATGCTTGCCGCAACAATTCCAGATACAATGGACGCAATATCACCGTTCTACGGAACTCCCGCTCATGAGGATATTATAGATCGGGTTAAAGGCCCTTTATTGTTGCATTTCGCAGAACTAGACAAGCGCGTTAATGCAACCTGGCCGTCGTATGAAGAGATACTAAAGAAAAATAAGGTACCTTATGAAACCTATATGTACTCTGGCGTAAACCATGGGTTTCATAATGACTCTACAGCCCGTTATGATGAACAGAATGCTGAATTGGCATGGTCAAGAACAATCGATTTTTTTAACCACCATCTCAATAAAGGCCTATAGTACGAAACAAACCGGTATAACGATGACCACAACCCTATCATTGGCAGCAAATATAGATCATCCTAACAATGAATATAATAAAATTATATCGCAAGACAATTAGCCCAACAGAACACAAATAGAATTTGATATATAACTATTGAAACACATTGGTATCTATGCAGCAGCTAGAACATATTTTCGACACTCTTCTGTCTTTAACTCAATCCCTCAGACAGCATTTACAACACCACCAAGTTACCTGCTGGTGTCATGGCTACCAAACTGCTGCGCAAGGAATTCATGAAGCAATCACTGATTTCTGGTATCGGGATGGGATGGACGGTCGCGAAACCATCTCTTACTACGGATTGGTTGCAAGCGATGAAAAAATACTGAACCAGGTTACTGAGATCAACCAACTAAAAGCGAATTTCGCAGACTGCATCAAAAAGATCAGAGAAGATTCTCCAAATGACCTGAACAGATACAAATACGAATTAATCTCCAGACATCCAAACTTGGCCAATGAGCTTGCAGCCAAGGGATTGGCCCGACTTAACCTCAAACAAGTCACACGAGCGATACCTATCTTGCGACAACATCCCGCAAAAATAAGCTTTAACTGGTACAAAAGTGGAAAAAGCATTCAAAGGATTTCAAAACAGGACGCACTCAAAAAACTAATGCGCTTTGATGTGTTAGCTCCACACATCAAGGCTCAGTATGATCGCCTGGGGAGTCTGCCTGACACAGAAGTTTTGGCACTAGTGCAAAATCTTAGCCCGATAATGCGAGCAAACATACTATATGGAAATGGAGAGCGAACAGCTTTTAATGTGGCTTTACCGATTTTCTTCCCTAAAGAGCAAGGAATGCCTGCTTTTTCGATCCCAAACTCTCTTCCTCCTGAAAAACGCCAACGCAAAATCAGAAACGACAATCAATTAGAGGAAGACCCCATTGCTCCGAGTATTCGAGTATATCGATATCGGCCTGGACGCGAATCAGTGAGCTGAGAGCCGGTCGAAACTCACCCAAAATTTCGATCAGCAACAAAAGGATTTGTCAGACGCTCTTGCCCAAAGGTCGACATCGGACCATGACCTGGAATAAAACGTATGTCATCCCCAAGCCCAAACAGTTTCTCACGAATAGATTGGATCAATTGAGCGTGATTGCCACGTGGAAAATCTGAGCGCCCAATACTACCCGCAAATAGTACATCACCAACGACTGCTACCCTGGAAGACTCACAATAAAACACAACATGACCTGGAGTATGACCAGGGGTGTGCAACACCAACAGCTCTACTTCCCCAATACTAATAATGTCGGAATCACTCAACCACATATCCGGCACCACGTTTTCAGCTTCGCCGAAACCAAACATAGAAGCCTGATTCTCTATTTGATTCAGCCAGAAAGCTTCTTCCTGCTGAGGTCCAACAATAGGAACGTTCAGCATACTCTTGATAGCATTGGCTGCACCAGCATGGTCAAGATGTCCGTGTGTCAATAGAACCTTATCAACATCAATAGCCAAAGCTTCAACGCGCGCCAGGATTTTCCCTGCTTCACCACCAGGATCGACAATTGCAGCCTTACCCGTTTTTTCGCACCACAGGATGGAACAATTCTGCTGAAACGGGGTCACTGGAACAATTTCATATTTCATAGTCGATTTAATCCATTGAGCGCAGCAACACGATAAGCTTCTGCCATCGTCGGGTAGTTAAATGTATGGGTAACAAAGTATTCAAGTGTATTGCCACCATTTTTCTGCTCCATAATGGCTTGCCCAATATGAAGAATCTCTGCAGCCTGGTCACCAAAACAGTGTATCCCCAATAACTCTAATGTCTCACGATGAAACAGAATTTTTAACACACCTACATCTTCGCCAGTGATCTGTGCCCTGGCTGTATCTTTAAAATAGGCTTTACCGACTTCATAAGGAATCTTGGCCTTTGTCAGTTCGCGTTCGTTTTTACCAACGGAACTGATCTCTGGAATGGTATAAATACCATTCGGTATATTTTCAAAAAAGATATAGCTCGAATCGTTTACGATAGCACCAGAAGCAGCCCTACCCTGATCATACGCAGCACTGGCCAAGCTTGGCGCACCGATTACATCGCCAACAGCAAAGATATTGTCCACCTTTGTTTGATAAAATCGATCAACCTCAAGCTGACCACGGGAATTTGCCTCCAAGCCAGCATTTTCAAGACCAAGATCATCCGTATTACCGGCTCGACCATTGGCCCATAAAAAAGCATCCGCTTTAATCACTTTCCCACTTTGAAGCTTCAATTCAACATAATCATCGTAACCAGAAAGACTCTCAAACATTTCATTATGACGGATCAACACTCCATGACCACGCATGTGATAACTCAAGGCATCTGAAATTTCATCATCCATATACGCCAACAATCGTTCGCCTGGATTAACCAAGTCAACCTTGCAGCCCAAACCATTAAAAATAGAAGCATACTCACAACCAATAACCCCGGCCCCATAAATAATGATACGGCGAGGAGTTCTGTCCAGCGTTAGTATAGTGTCACTGTCAAACACCATAGGATGATTAAAATCGACGTTTTCAGGACGGTATGGACGGGAACCAGTCGCAATGACAACATGCCCTGCATGTAAGATATCCTTGGTACTTTGGCTGGTCTGAACCTCAATGGTATGGGGGTCCATAAATCGCGCATGGCCATTAAAAATCTTAAAATGATTACGACTATAAAAGCGGCGCCGCATACTTACCTGCTTGTTAATGACCTGTTGGGCACTGGCATTAACTTCAGAAAAAGACAGCAAAGTGGGCTCCGCAATAGCTCTGAACAAGGGAGTTCTATTAAATTTCATAACAGCATGAACTGCATGACGGAGCGCCTTGGAAGGAATTGTTCCTTTATGGGTGCAACCACCCCCAACCTCGGCCCGGGAGTCTACAAGTGCAACAGTTTTTCCCTTTTTGCCGGCGTTCATGGCGGCACTCTCTCCTGCAGGCCCAGTGCCAATAACGACAACATCGTAACTGTATTCAGCCATAGATACTCCCAGCCATAGTAATCACAACATAAAACATTTTATTAAAACCCAAAGATCTATTTTGCAGCGGCGTCATAGGCCAAACCAGCGCTTTTTTGACTGATCCTTTTGGCTTTTTCAACCTCATCCTCGCAAATACTTTTATCCCCACCACAGATATCACAGGCTACGTCCATACCCAGCGCAGCCATGCCACCACAGCTCCCAGTAATGGGTTTTCTACCCATCATTACACCAACAGCCATCAATGCGGTAAATATAACCATGGCAAAAAATACAACAATAAATGTACTCATAATCACCTCTTAAACTCGTAGTTATCAAACAACGAACTTTTATATTCTTTAAATCCATCGGCTGTTTTCTCAATCAAAAACACAGCCAAATGCTCTTTCTCAGCTAACTCAAGAGCAGACTTGGTACCTAGAACCATCATCGCTGTAGCCCATCCATCAGCAATAGCACAGCTATCCGCAATCACACTCACCGAAACCAACGGGTGATCAATCGGAAAGCCGGTTTTGGGATCAATCGTATGGGAATATCTTTTCCCGTTGACCTCAAAATAGTTGCGATAATCCCCAGACGTCGCAATAGCCCGATCAGATAAGGGTAAAATCCGATATATTCCTCGGGCACCGCTTTCCGGGGTCTCTATAGCTACCCGCCAACTGTCGCCGTTAGGTTTCTTGCCCTTTAGGCGCATTTCACCGCCAACTTCCACCAGATATGCAGAAATATTGAGGCTGTCCAGGTATTCTGCAACCTTGTCAACTGCATAACCTTTGGCAATTGCAGACAAATCAATCTCTCTTGGTGCTGTTTTAGTGACTGTTTGAGTGGCCGGATCCAGCTGTAATGCTGAATAGCCCACCATACCAAATGCTTTGTTCAGCTCCGCCTTATCCGGGACGATATCCGGTCGATCACTTGGCCCGAACCCCCATAAGTCCACCAGTGGTTCCACGGTAATGTCAAATGAGCCGGAACTTTTTTCGCTGATGATCTGGGCTTGTGAAACAACGTAGAATAAATCATCAGACATATGAAAAGGCGCACCGACAGCGGCGTCATTAAACCGGTTAAGCTCAGATTGTTTCAAATATGTAGACATCGACTGATCAATACGATCAAGCACACTATTCACGCCATGTTGATATTTGCCTACTTTACTTTTTCCACCAACGTACTTGATAGAATAGCTGGTTCCCAAGGCTTGACCATAAAACGTTTGAATTTCATCCTGGCCAGAAACAGAACAGCCCGTGGCTGCCATGATGGCAAAAAATGCCATCACAACATACACGGGCTTTAACACAGAACGTATCTGCACGAATACTCCCAGACTCTTATCCGCCAAAATCATCCAGCAGAATGTTTTCGTCTTCTACACCCAGATCTTTCAGCATTTTAATAACTGCGGCGTTCATCATTGGAGGACCACACATGTAGTACTCGCAATCTTCTGGTGCCTCATGGTCCTTAAGATAGTTTTCATACAAAACGTTATGGATGAATCCAGTCAGGCCATTCCAGTCATCTTCTGGCTGTGGGTCAGACAAAGCCAGGTGCCAATCAAAATTCTCATTTTCGGCAGCCAGCATGTCATACTCATCATTGTAGAAAACTTCTTTCAACGAACGCGCACCATACCAGAAGCTCATTTTACGCTTGGTATGAAGACGCTTAAGCTGATCAAAGATATGAGAACGCATTGGTGCCATACCCGCACCACCACCGATGAATACCATTTCAGCATCTGTATCTTTAGCGAAAAATTCACCAAAGGGTCCGTACACTGTCATCTTATCACCTGGTTTCAGGTTAAACACAAAAGATGACATCAGACCTGGCTGGACCCCACTACTTCCTGGAGGAGGGGTGGCAATACGGATATTGAATTTAACCACACCTTTTTCTTCAGGATAGTTCGCCATTGAATAAGCACGAATGACGGGCTCTTCAATTTTGGTCTCGAGGTTAAAGAAACCAAAACGCTCCCAATCGCCACGAAACTGCTCTTCAATATCAAAGTTTGAAAATTTGATATGCGAAGGAGGCGCCTCAAGCTGCACATATCCACCAGCGCGGAAATCGACACTTTCCCCTTCTGGCAGCTTCAGCGTCAGTTCTTTAATAAAGGTTGCAACATTGGGGTTAGACTCAACCGTACACTCCCACTTTTTGACACCAAACACTTCGGCGGGCACTTCGATTTTCATATCCTGTTTAACGGATACCTGACAAGCAAGGCGAAAACCTTCGCGAGCCTGACCTTTGGTAAAGTGGCCCTCTTCAGTTGGCAACATAGAGCCACCACCTTCGAGAACCTTACATTTACACTGTGCACAGGTACCGCCACCGCCACACGCAGACGACAGGAACACATTGGAGTTAGCCAATGTCTGAAGCAGTTTGCCACCAGCAGAAACGTCTAAAGTTTTACCGGAATCATCATTAATCATAATTTTAACATTTCCCGAACTCACTAATTGTGAGCGGGCGGCGAGGATGACAGCAACCAGTGCAAACACGATCACCACAAACATCACTACGCCAAGAATAATTTCTGTACTCATATTATACGATCACTCCCTTTTAAAGGCTGATACCAGAGAATGACATAAAACCAAGAGACATCAGCCCAACAGTTATGAAGGTGATGCCTAGGCCCTGCAGACCAGCAGGCACGTCACTGTACTTGAGTTTTTCACGAATACCGGCAAGAGCTGCAATGGCCAGCGCCCAGCCAAAGCCAGATCCCACGCCATATACAGCACTTTCAGCAAAAGTATAATCGCGCTCAACCATTAACAACGAACCACCCATAATAGCGCAGTTCACCGTGATCAAAGGCAAAAACACCCCCAATGCGTTATAGAGTGCTGGAACATACTTATCGAGGAACATTTCCAATATTTGAACCATAGCAGCAATTACGCCGATATAACTCAACAGCCCCAAAAAGCTAAGGTCTGCATTAGGAAAGCCTGCCCATGCCAATGCACCATCACGCAGTACATAGTTATAAAGCAGATTGTTAATAGGTACAGTAATGGTTTGCACGACAATAACCGCAATCCCAAGACCAATCGCAGTCTCAACTTTCTTAGAAAGTGCCAAAAAGGTACACATCCCAAGGAAGAACGCCAGAGCCATGTTTTCAACGAAGACTGTTCTGACAAAAAGGCTAATCAAACCTTCCATTACATCGCCTCCTTATTAACATGTTTGGTCATCTTGAACTCTGCTTTCTCAACCTGATCCTTCTTGTAGGTACGAATACCCCAAATAATCAGACCAATGAGAAAGAAAGCACTTGGGGGCAGTAACAGCAAGCCATTAGGGATATACCAACCACCATCATTTACAACCGGAAGTATGGTAAACCCAAACAATTTTCCGGAACCCAGAAGCTCACGAATAAAGCCCAGCACCATCAACATCGCCGAGTAACCCAGACCATTCCCAATACCATCAAGAAAGCTTGGTACAGGCGGGTTTGCCATAGCAAATGCTTCAGCACGTCCCATCACGATACAGTTGGTAATAATCAGTCCTACAAACACAGATAACTGTTTGGAGATTTCAAAGGCATACGCTTTGAGTATCTGATCAACCACAATAACCAAGGAAGCAATGATCGTCATCTGCACAATAATACGGATACTGGAAGGAATCTGATTCCGTATCAGTGAGATAAACAAATTGGAAAAAGCCGTTACCAGCGTCAGCGCGACACTCATTACAAATGCCACACGCATACTGGATGTAACCGCAAGAGCTGAACAAATTCCCAAAATCTGTAATGCGATCGGGTTATTAGTCAGAATGGGTCCCAGTAGAGTTTTCTTAATTGCTGAAGACATACCTTACACCTCCCCTTTTGCCAAGTTCTTCAGGAAAGGCCCATACCCATTTTTACCCATCCAAAAATGGACCAGGTTATCAACACCGCGTGTTGTCAGGGTTGCGCCAGACAAACCATCAACCACATGATCTACTTGATATTGGTTGCTGGGGTCTATATTTCCTTTTTTTACCGCTATAGCCAGAGAGCCATCATCAGCAAAGATTTTTTTACCTGGCCACAATGCTTTCCATTTTGGATTATCTACTTCACCACCCAGTCCCGGAGTTTCACCCTGCTCATAAAATCCGAAACCAACTACAGTATTCAGATCTTTGTCCAGGGCAATAAAGCCATACATAGTTGACCAGAGACCATATCCCCGAACAGGGAGAATCACTGTCTGCAGCTGCCCACTTTTTTCAACGGTATAAACTTTGGAGTAATACTCCTGGCGTTTGATAGAGGCGGTATCTTCAGACGGCGGTAAAGCCTCACTCATTGATGGATCTTTAGCTGCCACTTTCTGATCATAACTGCCAGCATCCACTGCATCGGTGTACTCACCTGTGCGCAAATCAACAATATGAGTGGTTACCGATTCAAACTGTTTGGCAACGGGTTGACCGGATTTATAAATACCAGCCGCTTCCAAAACACTCCGACGAACCTGGTTTGCTTTGTTAGCTTCCTGTATGGGCTTTAATGACACTGCCGCCATAGATACAACAATGGAACATGCCAAACAGGTTAGGAAAGCAATTTTTATGGTATTGCCTATGGAGTTCTTATCAGACACGAGCCGCCCTCCTCTTGACGTTTGCTTGAACAACAAAGTGGTCGATGATTGGAGCAAACAAATTAGCAAACAGAATAGCCAGCATCATGCCTTCCGGAAACGCCGGATTAGCAACCCGAATGGTTACTACCATAAAACCAATCAGTGCACCAAAGATCCATTTACCCTTATTCGTCATAGAGGCAGAAACCGGATCTGTCGCCATGAAAATCATACCAAAGGCATAACCACCCAGCACCAGATGCCACTGCGGAGGCAAACTAAACATGGGATTAGTATCTGAGCTAATTGCATTAAATAATAATGCCGTTGCCACCATTCCGATCATTACACCAGAGACAATGCGCCATGAAGCAACACCGGTAATCATCAGAAATGCACCGGATATCAGAATAGCGAGCGTAGATGTCTCACCAACCGAACCGGCCATATTTCCAAGAAATGCCTGTATCCAAGTCAATCCGTTCAAAGTTCCCTGAGCATCCAAGCCCTGTGAAGCTGCCACACTGAGTGCAGTCGCACCGGAAAAGCCGTCCACTGCAACCCAGACGGAATCACCAGACATAAACATGGGATATGCGAAAAACAGAAAGGCTCGTCCTGAAAGTGCGGGGTTCAGGAAGTTTTTACCGGTTCCCCCAAACACTTCCTTGCCAAATACAACACCAAAAGAAATACCAAGGGCGGCAGCCCAAAGTGGAATGCTTGGTGGGCAAGCAAGGGCAAACAGAATGGATGTTACAAAAAAGCCTTCATTGATTTCGTGGCCACGTACACCTGCGAAAATCGCTTCCCAAATACCACCGACCATAAAGATAGTGATATAGATAGGCATGTAATACCAGAAACCGTACCAAAAGTTATCCCAACCACTGGTCGGATCGTTCCCGGCAAACAGCCCGATCAATGCTTCACGCCACCCATCACCAACGGGCAAACCAGCAGCAATGGCACTATTGGCCTGATAACCGAGGTTAAACATTCCTACCACCATGGGTAACAATGCCGCCATCCACACCAGGATCATAATACGCTTCATGTCATTATGATCGCGCACATGAGACGAAGAGTGAGTAACGATACTTGGTTTATAAGTCGCTGTATCGATCATTTCATAGATCACAAACAACTTCTCGAATTTTCCGCCTTTCGTAAAATGCGGTTCGAGATCATCCAGAATTTTTCTCAATCCCACAATTAACCCTCCAACTCAATACGCGTCAGACTGGAACGCAAAATAGCGCCATACTCATACTTACCGGTACACACAAAGGTACATAGAGACAGGTCTTCTTCATCCAGCTCCAGGGCTCCCAGTTTTTCTGCAGTATCGATATCGCCGACAATAAGACTTCTTAGCAACTGCGCCGGCAATATATCCAGAGGCATGACCTTCTCAAAATTACCCAACGGCAGGAAGCATCTCTCTGAACCATTCGCAGAAGTATCGAAATCGAATTTTTTCGAAGGAGACAGACTGGAAATAAACGTGTTCAGGACAGAAAAGTAGTTAAAGCCAGGGCGCACATAATGCAGCATGTCGCGGTCACGACCTTCTTTCAATATGGACACCTGACTGTGATAACGCCCAAGATATGCAAATGCATCCGCAGTTGCATTACGGCCACCAAAGACAGAACCGGAAATCAAACGATTTTCTCCCGGCTTGGCCTCATCTGCAGTCAATTGCTGCAGGCTGGCACCGACGCGAGTTCGGACAAGTCCAGGATCACTGGCTTGAGGACCTGCGATTGCAACCACACGCTCAACATAGAGTTGCCCGGTGGTGAACAACTTTCCGATAGCAATAACATCCTGATAACCAATCGTCCAAACCGTCTTATGACGACTAACAGGGTCGACAAAGTGAATATGAGTACCCACATTACCGGCCGGGTGCTTACCGCCAAATTCTTGAACCTGAGCGCTACCAGATGGAATGTCAGCACCGGGGGCTTTGCACAGGAACACCTTGCCTTCGGTCAGGCGCGCCAGAACAGCCAAACCGTCAACGAATGCATCCTTTTGCTCAGCAATGATTACTGCCGGATCTGCAGCCAGGGGGTTAGTGTCAATGGCGGTTACAAAAATTGAGTTAGGAGCTGAGTCAATCTTCGGTACTTTGCTAAATGGTCGGGTCCGCAAAGCCGTCCAAAGGCCCGAATTTACCAAATTGCTTACTACCTTATCGCGAGATAATGCAGCTAACTGACTGGATTCATAACTCTCAAAACTCTCCGATTCATCTCCTTCCAGATCTATGACGAGGGACTGGAATACCCTACGGGCACCCCGGTTGATCTGCTTAACCACACCGGCACCCGGTGCAGTGTAGACAACCCCATCATTTTTTTTATCTGAGAAAAGGATTTGACCGAGTTTGACCTTGTCGCCCTCTTTGACTTTCATAGTGGGTTTTAGACCATGGTAGTCAAAGCCAACGACCGCCACCGAAGAAACTGATTTGCCGTCACGAATTGACTGCTTCGGCTTACCAGTAATCGGCAGGTCGAGACCTTTCTTGATTTCGATCATATGCCTAGTCCAATTATTTTAGATGAGTAGATTTTGGTAGGGCCAACGAAAAACATATGTCTGACATGACCCTTTCAGAAATAAGTTGAGTTTCAGGCATCCTGTGGTTTTTCTTTCAAAAACCGGATACCTCCCCAAATTCGCGCGCATTAGTATAAGGATAGGATTCATGACTTGCTACTAATGCATTGAATTTAGTGTGCTTTTCGATCAACCCCACAAATGAGAATAACTATTAATAACATTAAAAACCATCACCCAACCCTGGATACCTGCCGCCCGAGTGGTAAACTACGCGCCCTTCAATAACGCTGATTGTGTAAATTAAGTCAATGAATCTAACTAAGTTCGTCCCCACCAAAGCCGGTGATCATAAGCTTCTGGGCACTCTAGCAGGTGGAGGCATGGGGTTTGCTGTTGCTCAACTCTGTCAACAACCCAAGCAATTGACGGTTGTGATTACTCAGTCATCTGTCTCAGCCAGCACAATCATTGCTGAAACACGCTTTTATTCCGGTGACCAGATCGAGATACTAAATCTGCCGGATTGGGAAACGCTTCCTTACGATAATTTTTCTCCTCATCAGGATATTATCAGTCAGCGATTAAAAACTCTGACAGCACTAGCTTCTTTACAACAGGGATTGTTGGTTGTCCCTATAGCCACGATCATGCACCGTCTGGCACCAGCGCTTTATTTGCAGAGCCACAGTATCCAACTCCATACCGGCGCTGAGTTTAATATCGATTCATTCCGAAAGAGACTCGACAACGCCGGATACCGAAACGTAGCGACGGTTTTTGAACACGGAGAATACTCAATCCGAGGCTCCATCATGGATGTATTTCCGATGGGCACGGACCTACCGATCCGTATCGATCTATTTGACCAGGAAATCGATACACTCCGAACGTTCGACCCGGATACACAGCGAAGTATAGAGCAAATCGAAAAAGTTGAACTGCTGCCGGCAAAAGAGTTTCCTCTTACTGAAGAAGCCATTGCTCAGTTCCGACAAAACTTCAGAGCGACCTTTGACGTACCATTAAAAAACTGCCCCATCTATCAAGACATATCCGATGGCCTTATACCCGCAGGTATTGAATACTACCTCCCACTGTTTTACGACCAATTAAGCAGTGTATTTGATTACCTGCCCGAAGATACACTGATCATTACGGAATCAGGCCTTGAAAGCAGCATGGATCATTTCTGGCAGGAAATAAGTAATCGCTATGAAAACCGTCGCCACGATATAAGCCGGCCAATTCTGCCGCCACAAGAAATTTTTATTGCCAAAGAAGAACTCTTCCGACGCCTGAAGTCATTCCCACGCATTTCACTGACAGAACATCCCCTGGAAGAAAAACCAGGGCGTCTGAATTTATCTTTGGCAGTTCCTTCAGAATATCCAATCGATTCCCGAGCACAAAACCCCTTAAATGCGCTAGAAGCATTTTTAATGGAAACCTCTCACCGCGTATTGTTTTGTGCAGAGAGTCATGGTCGTAAAGAAAGCCTGCTGGATTTACTTAAAACCATTCGACTGAATCCGACAGAGCTCGACAGCTGGAGCAGTTTTATATCCACGGGCAACCGGCAGGCAATCGTTGTTGCGCCACTGGAGCGGGGTCTGGTCCTTCCAGATGCAGGCATCACTGTCATTACGGAGTCGCAGCTATTTGGCCAGAGCATGGTCACTCAGCGACGACGTCGCAAGCAATCTCAGGAAGCTGCCGAAAATGTCGTCAAAAACCTGACAGAACTGAAAATCGACGCACCAGTTGTGCATATTGACCATGGTATTGGTCGCTATCGAGGCTTGGAAACCATTGAAGTTGATGGCCAAAAAGACGAGTTTCTAACGCTTGAGTATGCCGACAAAGCCAAACTGTATGTGCCAGTAACCAATCTGCATTTAATCTCCCGGTACTCTGGCACAGACATGGAGTACGCTCCACTCAGCAAACTGGGCACTGATCGCTGGAGTCAGGCCAAGCGTAAAGCAGCAGAAAAAATCCGCGACACTGCCGCCGAGTTGCTGGAAATATATGCTCAACGCGAAGCCAAAAAAGGTCATGCTTTCAACTTTGAAGATGCTGATTATCGGCGCTTTGCAGCGGATTTCCCATTTGAGGAAACCCCCGACCAGCAAACAGCAATTGAGGCTGTACTAAATGACATGCGACAGGATCGCCCCATGGACCGGCTCATTTGCGGCGATGTTGGTTTTGGTAAGACAGAAGTTGCCATGCGCGCTGCCTTTGTTGCCGCCATGTCAGGCAAACAAGTGGCTGTGCTGGTTCCAACGACGCTATTGGCTCAGCAACACTACGACAACATCCGTGATCGCTTGGCAGACTGGCCCATAAAAATTGAGAGCCTTTCCCGATTCAAAACAGGAAAAGAGAGCACCAAAATTATCGAAGGGCTTGAAAAAGGGTCTATAGATATTGTGGTCGGCACCCACAAACTACTAGGCTCTCAGATCAAGTTCGAGCGCCTCGGGCTATTGATTGTGGACGAAGAGCATCGCTTTGGAGTTCAACAGAAAGAGAAAGTAAAAGCCCTAAGAGCAAATGTCGATATTCTCACAATGACAGCCACGCCTATTCCAAGAACTCTTAATATGTCGATGGCGAGCATTCGAGACTTATCGATTATCGCCACACCACCGGCACGTCGTTTGTCAGTAAAGACGTTCGTAAGGCAAACTGACGACGCACTTAAAAAAGAGGCCATCCTGAGGGAGATTTTGCGCGGCGGCCAGGTTTATTACCTGCATAACGAAGTCAAAGATATCGAGAAGTGCGCTGCGGACATTCAAAGCCTGGTGCCCGAAGCCAGAGTCGCGATAGGCCATGGGCAAATGAGTGAGCGTCAACTTGAAAGAGTGATGTCAGATTTTTATCACAAGCGCTTTAATGTACTTGTTTGTACCACAATTATCGAAACAGGTATCGACATTCCATCAGCAAACACCATTATCATTGATCGTGCGGATAAGTTTGGTTTAGCTCAACTGCACCAACTTCGTGGACGAGTTGGTCGATCCCATCACCAGGCCTACGCATATTTGTTAACCCCTCCCCCAAAAACCATGACCAAGGATGCCCTAAAACGGCTGGATGCTATTTCGGAAGCCGATGACCTGGGTGCCGGTTTCACATTGGCAACCCATGATCTGGAGATACGTGGCGCGGGAGAACTTCTTGGTGAAGAACAAAGCGGACATATGGAAACCATCGGTTATAGCCTGTACATGGAAATGCTGGATCGGGCAGTTAAAGCCATACGTAGCGGCAAAACACCGGACCTTGAGAACCCTCTGGATCATGGCGCAGAAATAACCCTGCACATCCCCGCAATTATCCCGGATGACTATATTCCAGACGTCAATACTCGCCTGACACTTTACAAGCGCGTCGCCAGCACAACCGATGAACAAACTGTTCGTGAGCTACAGGTAGAAATGATTGATCGCTTTGGTCTGTTGCCTACCCCTGTCAAGAACCTGTTCAGACAGACTTTATTGCGACTGAAAGTTGAACAACTTGGCATCAGCAAAATTGATGCTGGAGTAGCCGGAGGAACGATACATTTCTCAGCAGATACTACTATAGAGCCATATGCAATTGTCAGAATGGTCCAGGCAATGCCCCACAAATTCAAACTGACCAGAGCCGATCAGCTAAAGTTCGTGATAGAGTCTTCGACAGCCGAAGAACGTTTTGGCACTATTGAAGACATTCTTAAAATGCTAACCAGAGATCCCAATAAATTATGAAGCGATTGATTTTCAGCACAGGATTATGCCTGCTGAGCCTTCATTCACTCGCCACCGAGCCCCGCTGGTACGAGGTAAACCTACTAATATTCAGTAACAATATAACCAGCGAACAGAATCCTGAAACCTGGCCAACCTATCCATTGCTGGATATTCCCGAAAATGCCATACGGATTGTCGACCCGGCAGGTGACAACAATGACCAGGAACCATCCACAGATGATGAATTCCCAGCTCCATTTGAAACACTGCCCGAAAACCTTCAGTACCTGAAAAGTCAGGCAAACAGACTTGCAGCCAGCAAAAACTATACAGTGCTATACCATAACAGCTGGTTTCACCCAATTTTACCTGAGAAAGAAGCCTCTCCGGTCGAAATCGTCGGAGGTCATCAATATGGTAGTATTAACGAACTGCACGGGCTGATTAAGATCCATATCAGCCGCTACTTACATGTGGAGACAAACCTGTATTTAACAGATGTTGCACTTAGCAACTCTCCTTTCGACCTGCTTACTGGAGCCGACAATAATTCCAGCCTTCCAGCAGCTTCACTGCAGGGTCAACTGGAACCCTATGGGGGCCTGGGATTATTTTCTTCTCCAGAGAATAAAGTTTCACCTGTAAACGGCCAAAAGAATCAATATTATGTTGCCACCAGTAGCGCCCATATGAACATGAAGCGGCGAATGCGCTCCAAAGAACTATATTATTTTGATAACCCCAAGTTTGGAATGTTGATTTATTTTGTCCCTTTGGAAGATATACCACAGGCCACAACAACCACCCCATGATTTTTTCGAGGCAGAGCTGAACACACTCTGCCTCAACTCACCTCAAGCGGCATAAAAATTACCAACAAACTGACTCAGCAGCGATATCGCATCATTCATCCCTTGCTCTAACGCCTCTTCAATCTGCTTGATGGTAATAACGGACTGGCTTTTCCCCGCTGCAGGATTAACCACGAGAGACAAACAGGCATAATTTAACTTTAACTCCCGAGCCAAAATCGCTTCAGGCATGCCGGTCATCCCTACAATATCGCAACCATCTTTTTCCATTCGTGCTATCTCTGCCGCTGTTTCTAACCGAGGCCCCTGAGTACAACCGTATACTCCATTCCCAACAATTCCCAAGCCTTTCTCTTCGCCACTCTGAATTAACAGCTCCCTCAGATTTTCAGAGTATGGAAAAGAAAAATCGACATGAGTCACCCCTCCATTATCTCCATCGAAGAATGTATGAGCACGATCAGCCGTGTAATCAATAACCTGATCTGGCACAACCAACTGCCGAGTCTTCATTTGCTCCGTAATTCCCCCGACAGCATTGACAGCAATAACATCAGTTGCATAAAGATTCTGCAGCGCCCACATATTGGCCCGGTAATTTACTTTGTGCGGCGGAATTTTATGGGGATGTCCATGTCTGGCCAAAAACAACACCCGACGATTTTTAAACGTGCCCTCCAATACCGGAGCAGAAGGATGTCCATAAGGTGTCTGGATATCATGAGCACTTGAAATTGTCAGTTCCTCTAACTGAGTCAAACCAGACCCGCCGATAATCGCTAGTGTTTTTGGCATATTGCGCTCCTTACGAGACATTGTTATTGAGTCCTCGCAGATTACTCCCGGCCCGCAATCGTCGCAACCTTAAAACCCTTGCCAATACAGATAGCACACTCCGGCAGTTGAGCCGACCAACATTTTTACACCTGACAGGTAATATTAAAGCGCTCCAGCTTTGAATTTATGGGATAGAAACGGCTAGAATAAATATTGGGCGGGACGTCTAGCGGGCTATTGATTTTTATTCATAAAGCAGTAAAGACAAGACAAAAATCATTGAAAAAGCGCAGCTTATAGATCACAAATGAGCATTTTGAGATAATTTTTTAATGCAGTACTCGTACCATATGTAGAAATTTAATAACCCGCTAGAGGACCACAATGACACAGCTCAACCTAAGCCACTACTTCCTCTTAGCGATGCCAGACATGCAAGACCCCTACTTTGCCCGTTCTGTGGTTTACATCCTGGAGCACGATAGCAATGGCGCTTTTGGACTGATTGTCAATAAACCGGTCGCTACCAAAATCTCAGAAGTTGTGGAACAACTGGACATTACTGTTCCGGAAGACTGGCAAGACCGCCCCGTGCTGTATGGAGGACCTGTCTCTACCGAGCAAGGATTCGTCTTATTCGAGACTGAAGAAAATAATAGTCAAATATCAGGCTCCAACAAAGTGGCCATCACCACATCGATAGATACACTTAATACGATCATGCACATTGATAATCAACAATTCTTACTTTGCATGGGCTATGCCGGGTGGGGCCCTGGACAATTGGAGCACGAATTACAAGAAAATGGATGGCTTACCGTGGAAGCAGATCTACAGATTCTTTTTAAGACCCCCACCGACAATAAATATAACCAAGCACTAAAGAAACTTGGAATAGATCCAGCCATGATGTCAAATACCGGTGGTAGGGTTTAACCCCCCCCTTTCCTTAAAACCAGCCATTATGAGCCCTCATCTCATAACAGCTCACAAACGATTCCGGTATATTCTGCCACCCCATTGGAATATTTCTTAGACCCCTCAAGATAACGGTATAAATAAACTACCTGGCACTCACTAACCCATAGTTCAGTTCCAGAACAGCAACCTACTCGTCAAAACTCAAACTTTGTCCTGAACCAACACGAAGGGTTTTATAACCACCGACCACAGCAGACTATCGGCCTGATACCACTCAAGAGCCTGCTCATCTGTTACCACTCCAACCATGCCCTCTGACTGCCAGTGACGGACCTTATCTGCATCATCTCGTTTTAGAGCAACAGCCACTTCCAGCAAGTCTAAATCAGGACTGACGTAAATAGTTTTACCGGACGCAAAAAATACCTGCAGCTCTCGCCATGAAATCTTCGCGGCCTCTCTATTCAACACTGCAATATCCAAGTCATGTGTAGTTGGTTCGTTTTCAGTCAATCTGACCACCTCTTTTCAAATAGCAAACCGAACGGCATTATGGTCACTCATTTACAAATCACAAGACGTTGTAGCTGATATGAAGACCTCTCAAGTTGTTATTGCAACACTTTCAAGCTCTACCCTATTGTTTCTCTGGTCAGCTCTGTTCTGGAACCTTGCATTTAGCCCAGAGCATTTTATTTCTCCAATTATCGAATCCAAAAACCTTCAGACAATACTGGAGCCCTACCAGACTGGTCGTTACTGGTTAGAAAATGACACATTGAAAGCACTGCTGATCGTGAATCAGCAGGCGGGCATGATAAATCAACTCGAACGGCTTCTAATTGTTTTTACTGGTTACTTGGTTCTGTGCCTACTTACCTGTCTATTGCTCGTGACAGCAAAAGTTCACACTCTCCACAGAGGACAACGGTTCATCGTAGTATTTGGATTAGGGATGATATTTTCCATCTTGCAAATGATGATACAACCGCTGTGGTATGATTTGCGAACCAGCGGCGCTTATATCACCATGCTGTACGAAATAATCAGCTGGTTGATATTGGCGACAAGCATGGCATTTCAACTAGGGACAAAGAAGAGAAATATATTCAGCTAGGCAAGTAAATATTATGTAGAAGACCAATACACGAGGATATTGGTAGGCTCAACTGGACTCGAACCAGCGACCCCCACCATGTCAAGGTGGTGCTCTAACCAACTGAGCTATGAGCCTACAGCGGGGACGAATAATAATGACTTTTTATTCGGATGCAAGCTTTTTCTTAAAAAAGCTTTTGAATTCAGAAGCTTACATACCCACAGATATTATTAGGCCCACTCTTTGCGGGCCTATTTAAACATGCACAAATTAGGTTCGACCGTAACGATCTTCAAATCGAACAATATCATCTTCGCCCAAATATGATCCGGACTGAACCTCAATCAACTCTAGAGGAATAGAGCCGGGGTTTTCCAACGCATGCACTTCCCCAACAGGTATGTATGTTGACTGGTTCTCAGTCACCAAAAATGTTTTATCACCATTCGTCACCTTGGCAGTACCAGAGACCACAATCCAGTGTTCAGCCCGATGATGATGCATTTGCACACTTAGCTTACAACCAGGTTTTACCGTAATACGCTTCACCTGATAACGCGCTCCGGAATCAATGGAATCATATTGACCCCAAGGACGATAAACTTCGCGATGAGAATGATAGTGAGAACGGCCCTCTGCTTTAATTTTGGCCACCACCTCTTTCACTTCCTGAACACGATCCTTTGCTGCGACCAAAAGTGCATCTTTAGTATCAACAATAACAATGTCATCAAGCCCAAGCGTCGCAACCAGTCTATCCTCACCCTGAACCAGACAGTTCTGACTACCCAGATTTAACACATCCCCATGAAAAACATTACCTGCATCATCTTTTTCATTAATTTCCCATAGCGATGACCAACTACCGACATCACTCCAACCGGCGTCCATCGGAATCACCACGGCTCTTTCAGTATTTTCCATTACCGCATAGTCAACAGACTCATCAGGGCATTTTTTAAAGGCGTCTGCATCAACCCGAACAAAATCAAGATCCGCACTCGTATGCTGAACAGCCTCAGTACAGGCTTGGAATATATCGGGGCGATAAACTTTTAGTTCATCAAGATACTGAGCGGCTTTAAACATGAACATACCGCTATTCCAAAGATATTCTCCGCTATTAACGTACTCTTCGGCCGTCTGTGCATTTGGCTTTTCGACAAACTGCTTAACTGCAAAACCATCCGCCTTAGACTGCCCTTGCCGGATATAACCGTAACCAGTATGCGCTTCAGTAGGAACAATACCGAACGTAATCAGATCCCCTGTTACCGCCAGTGCCGCAGCACTGTTTACAGCGGCATGAAAAGCCGGAACATCCTTGATAACATGATCAGCAGCAAGAACCAGCAACACCGAATCTTTATCGCGACTAACAGCCGCTAACGCCGCTAATGCAATTGCAGGTGCCGTATTACGACCCTCTGGCTCCAGAATAATCTGACCAAGACGATCTATATTCCTTAACTGTTCCGCAACAATAAAACGGTGCTCTTCATTACAGATTGTCAACGGTTTTTCAACATCCAGCCCGGATAACCTCATTGCAGTTTCCTGAAGCATCGTATATTCACCAACAAGGTTATTAAATTGCTTGGGAAACAGTTGCCGAGACAACGGCCAAAGGCGGGTACCGGAGCCTCCAGCCATAATAACAGGTAATATCATCCGTTTTTTCACTCCTGTGGTTAATTTCAAAACTGGTAACATTGTACAGACACAATAGAAAGGTATACTACATTCACTGCACTAATTTTCCTTTTAACCGAACCATTTCATCTCGCAATTCCGCAGCTTTCTCAAATTCTAACGATTTCGCCGCCTGATGCATCTGATCCTCCAAGCCCCGAATGCGTTTCACAATATCATCTGTCGACAAAATTTCTTCGGCCAGATACTGAGCCTCTCGTTCTGCAACTTTCTTCAGATCAGAGCGGTTTCGTCCACTAGCCTGTCCTTTAGATGAGCCCTTACCTGGAATAACAGCACCTTCCATAATATCGATCACAGATTTCTTAACGCCTCTCGGCGTGATGCCATGCTGGGCATTATGCTGCAACTGCTTTTCCCTTCTCCGCTCTGTTTCATCAAGCGCACGTCTCATGGAATCCGTTATTCTGTCCGCATATAAAATGGCCCGTCCGTGTTCATTTCGCGCAGCCCGGCCAATAGTCTGAATAAGACTACGATCCGAGCGCAAGAAACCCTCTTTGTCTGCATCCAGAATTGCAACCAACGATACCTCAGGAATGTCTAACCCTTCACGCAAGAGATTAATACCAACCAATACGTCAAACGCACCCAACCGAAGGTCACGGATGATTTCAACCCTCTCAACAGTATCTATATCAGAATGTAGATAGCGAACTTTGATACCATTTTCCGCCATGTAATCCGTCAGATCTTCTGCCATCCGTTTCGTCAAGGTGGTCACCAGAACTCTCTCACCCTTCTGAACCCGTTCCCGTGCCTCATGCAACAAATCATCAACCTGAGTAGATTGCGGCCTGATTTCAACAATCGGATCAACAAGACCAGTCGGCCGAACCACTTGTTCCACCACGGCTTGACCATGATCTTTCTCATAAGGCCCGGGAGTGGCAGACACATATACGGCCTGCGGAGAACGAGCTTCCCATTCCTCAAACTTCAAGGGTCGGTTATCGAGTGCAGAAGGCAACCGAAAACCATACTCCACCAGAGTTTCTTTTCGAGAACGGTCACCTTTGTACATTCCACCAACCTGAGGAATCGTTACATGGGACTCATCAATAAACATAAGCGCATTTGCTGGCAGATAGTCATACAATGTTGGCGGTGGCAAGCCCGGTGCCATACCTGTAAGGTGCCTTGAGTAGTTCTCAATTCCCTGGCAATAGCCCAACTCCCGGAGCATTTCGATATCATATCTGGTTCTTTGCTCTAGTCTCTGCGCCTCTACCAGCTTATTACCACTACGCAACTGCTCTAAACGGCCCTTCAGCTCGGCTTCTATAGTGTCTATGGCACCAAGCACCGTATCCCGGGGGGTTACATAAAGCGTCTTTGGGTAAACAGTATATCTCGGAACTTTCGCGATAATCTGGCCAGTCAATGGATCGAAAAGCGATAGCTCCTCAACTTCTTCGTCAAACAGCTGAATTCTCAAAGCTTCAAACTCAGACTCAGCCGGAAAGATGTCAATAACATCTCCTTTTACCCGATATGTACCCCGCTGAAAATCAGCATCGTTTCGCTTGTATTGAAGCTCTGCAAGCCCTCGGAGTATATTTCGCTGGTCAATAATTTCACCACGAGAAACATGCAACCGCATTTTGGAATAAGACTCCGGGTCCCCTAACCCATATATAGCCGATACTGTTGCAACAATCAGAACGTCTTCCCTATCCAACAGTGCTTTTGTAGCCGACAAACGCATCTGCTCAATATGATCATTAATGGATGCGTCTTTATCTATAAAGGTGTCGGAAGAGGGAACATATGCTTCAGGTTGATAGTAATCATAATAAGATACGAAATACTCAACTGCATTGTTGGGAAAGAAGTCTTTGAACTCACCATATAGCTGAGCAGCCAAAGTTTTATTGTGAGCAAGTACAATTGTAGGTCGCTGGACAGCCTCAACCACTTTCGCCATGGTAAATGTCTTACCAGATCCGGTCACACCAAGTAACGTCTGAGCTTTAAGACCGGAATCTATTCCCGCCACCAGCTGCCTGATAGCCTGAGGTTGATCTCCGCTCGGCTCATACTTGGAATGTACGACGAACTTTCGTTCTGACATGAGGCTGCTCCATGGATCAAAAAATTTGGATAAATATACAGTTTTTATTCAACCCTCTCAATGAAATAACGATTGATCAACACCCCAGATAATGTTGAGAAAATCAAACTGCATGGTCAAATCACAAAGAACAACATTGCCTAATTAGAGTTGGTAACATGAAAACAGACGACAGGCTTTGATTTGAGGAAAAGGCGGTTGTTAACCGCCCTTTTATTTACAGTACAGACGCAATAGATTCACACAAATAATCAAGATTACCTTTGGTCATACCTGCAACATTAATGCGCCCAGAACCAACCATGTAGATTCCAAAGTCTTTTTTAAGCAGTTCTACCTGCTCTTTTGAAAGACCCGAAAATGAGAACATACCATTTTGCTGATTAATAAAGCTAAAATCCTGCTGAACCCCCCTCTCAGCCAACTTTGCCACAAACAATTCGCGCATCTCCCTGATACGGTTACGCATCATGGCAACTTCATCAATCCATTGTGCTTTCAATGTCGGGTTACTGAGTACTGCAGTTACAACTAAGGCTCCATGCGCAGGTGGATTTGAGTAGTTTGACCGAACAATGACTTTAATTTGAGAGAAGGCATTTGTGGCTGCCTGTGCATCTTTCGCAACTAGCGTTATCGCACCTACTCGCTCGTTATACAAACCAAAGTTCTTGGAAAAGGAACTGGAAACAATGAGTTCATCGACCTTCTCAGCAAATGCCCTCAACCCACCGGCATCCTCATCCACACCTTGAGCAAATCCTTGATATGCAAAATCAAAGTATGGCAACCATCCTTTCCGCATCGCGACTGCGGCAAGTTGATGCCACTGCTCTATAGTCGGATCAACCCCAGTAGGGTTATGACAGCAGCCGTGAAGCAACACAACATCGCCTGCAGCGACTTGCTGCAAGTCTTCAAGCATACCGTCGAAATCCAGCGAGCGGGTTTCGCTGTTATAATAACGATATTGGGCAACTTCAAAGCCAGCAGCTGTAAAAACAGCATTGTGATTTGCCCAGGTTGGATTACTGATCCAGACCTTACGGGCTCCGCCCTGTTTCACCAGAAAGTCAGCCCCTACCCTCAAAGCACCAGTACCACCTGGTGCCTGAGCAGTCACAGCGCGCCCAGAGGAAACAATCTCAGAATCCCCAAACAGCAACTGCTGTACATGCTGACCATATTCTTCAATTCCAGAAATACTGAGATATCCTTTGGTTTTCTCCGTCTCCAACATTAACTTCTCAGCTTCTTTGACCGAATTCAAAATAGGCGTATTACCCTGTTCATCCTTAAATACACCGACCCCAAGATTAATTTTATTTTCCCGTGAGTCTTTCTTATATGCATCTGTAAGACCAAGAATGGGGTCGGCTGGTGCCAACGAAATGGATTCAAACATGATTTCTGCCTTTTAGGGTTCAAAGTGTGAGTATCAGCATAGTGAATGCAAGCGGATAAATTATAGAAAAAACTCAAAAAATTGCACCATTTATTATGGTTTTTTTAATATCAATAACTATTGGTTATCGATTAGACCAACATTTTATAACAGTGGGTTTAGAATACGGAGAAAATTTAGAATAAAAGGCTTTTGGAATTAAAAAGCCTGAACACTTTAGATCAATTATCGACTCACTATGCAATACATCTATTGATCTTTCTGGTACAAATCGGGATCCTTCCACACTCACATGTTCATGACCAACCTTACAGATGAAACCCAAAGAAATTCCTCCCTCTTTATTTAGAGCGCTCCAACTTCAATTACTATCCCCCAAAAACCTTCATCTAGTGACTGCAGATACTGCTGCCGAGTGTATTGTTAGCCTAACATCAATTGAATCCAGGCTTGGCATTGTTCACCTCACGATCCGCAGTTTACTGGCTCAAACCTTGAAGCCTGAGAAAGTTGTCTTGTGGCTCAATGACAAACTTAAAACCAAAATACCCAGCAGCCTAAAAAAACTCACTGGCGATCGGTTTGAAATTCGTTTTTCTGACCAAAACAGCGCTCATAGAAAACTCGTCGAAAGTCTGCGTATCTACCCTGAAAAAACCATCATTACATGTGATGATGACCAAATGTACCATAAGACTTGGCTGCAACGCTTATGGCAGGACCACAAAGACTACCCCAGAGATATTATCGCTCATGAGGCCCGCGAGATAAGCTGGGACAAAGACGACCAATGGGCTCCATATAAAAATTGGCCTTGGCAAAAACCAGGACTCTCCAGCCCTCGCACCATAGCTATTGGTTTTGGAGGAGTCCTTTATCCAGCCAACATTTTTGATGATGAAATATTAAATCGGGAGAAATATGAGCAAGTTGCGCCAAGAGCCGACGACCTATGGTTCAAAGCCATGAGCATCAGAAATGGAATTACATACAGAAGAAGCACAAGCCCTCCTCCAAAACCACTTGTTATAGTAAGATCCCAAAAGGACTCATTACAGAAACATAACGTCAGGCAAGATGGAAACCTGGAACAATGGTTGAAAATTTGTGCTCTTTACGGTATTCAGACTGAACAGTTAATGGATTATCATTAAGGCCCTATGCAATGATCAGCACACCACCCTCAGTGATCTGCAGTCTCACAGCTAATTTTCAGATACCAGATATATATCAGGATACCAAGTATTTGAAGATGCCATAATGATTTCCAAGTATTTAATTACCGCACAATATTCAAGACTCTTTCACACCAGCAGTAGTAGCTAATAAAATACAATGACCCATTTTCAGAACAAATTGCAGAATATCATTGACCAATACTTCCCTTCAGAATATTACCGAGGAGGAACATATTTAACAGCTATTGGCATACTCTCAGCATTAACGTCTATATTTGTAAAACTGCTCACACCAATATCCGTAAATCGATTTCCAGAAGCAATTATGGTGATCACATTCCTGATTGCTCTTTACCAACAAAGAAAACACATAAAACCTGGAATGACAGCGCTACTAGTGGCAACGTCAATAATAATGCCGATTTTATTTTTTGGGATCAACTATATTCGAGATCCATATACAGCCGTTAAATATATGGATTTGGATAAACTGCTTAAGCTTTTTATGTTTGTACCAGTTGCCTGGTGGCTGGGTGGTAAGTTAGAGAATTGGCTGAAATTAGTTGTTGTGTTTTTTTTAGGCCTGCTGCTAGCTATCCTAATGACTCCGGAGTTATACAACATTTCCAGCATATTAAAAAATGGCCAGGTTCCTCAGCTGGAGTTAAGAAATCATCAGCATGAAAGCATCTACTTCTCCGTTCTTGTATTACCGTTCATTTTTTTCTCGATTTATCTGCTTAAATTCAAAAAATATTTCTTACTAGCATGTTCCGTCAGCATGTCGATTATAGGTATGTTGGGAGTAATTATACTGCAAACTAGAGCAACGTGGGTCGCTCTTTTTTTAGCTGCGATAATTACATTAATTATAAAACTCTTTTTGGGAAAACAAACAAAGCCAAAGTTAATCGCAATTGTTGCTTTTGCTCTACTCTCAATCACCACGTTTACGATATTCAATAACTCTTATCATTTGCGAGCAAGGCTATTTGCCGAAAACAAAACAATCATTCTTTTTCTAAAAGGAAACTATGCCGAGATCCCATACTCAAGTCTAGGCATAAGAATACACAGCTGGATAGAGGCTAAAGACTGGATAGCTCAGAAACCCTGGATTGGGTGGGGGTTATGGGCTCGTGCAGATGTAATAAAAACATCCAACACGTTACCTGATCGTATAAAAGAACAATATGGTCACCTTCATAACTCTTTCATAGAAATTATGATTGCGTACGGGATAATCGGTCTCCTATTTTTATCACTGTATTTTATTTTAATAACCATAATTAGCATTAAAATACATAATATACCTATCGGATACTACTCGTTTTTTTTTATAACATTCTACATCATTGCAAACTGTACAGAATCTTATATTGTAATGTGGAATGGAGTATACATATTATCTATTATGTTTTCACTTCCATTTACCATGTACTTGGGTTTTATAGAAGCTCAAAAAAATACTTCTATACCTACCCAAAAATAATAGCAACCCACTAAAGACAGACGAAAACAGCAATACCGCAAAACTCGACACCAGGTTATTCAAAAGAGTTTGAGAAGGCAAAAAACCACTTAAAACAGACGAAAGATACAAAATAGCAAGTGAAAAAATGAATACTACAATACCGACGAAAAAATATTTAAACTGATATATCAGTAAAAAATAAACAGTTACCCCATTAATCAAATATGCCCAACCAAATACAGACAGTCCAATTGATGTATTGACTCCCAGCAAGAAAATAGCCCCAAAAAAAAGTCCTAGTGAAGTAGAAAAAGAAAAGGCTCTATTTTGGCGAAAAGCATTATTTAATTTTAAAAGTTGATAATTTAATGCATGTATAAATATTGACACGCCATATATTTGTAAAATGGAAGAGGTCAAGTATGTCCCATTTGCATCAAATACACCGTACTCGAATAATAAAGATACAAGAAAATCAGCTTTAACAACAATTAATGACGAAAAAGGCAATAACAAAAATAATATAACCATGTGAAGCTTATCAAGAATATACTCACTACGAGTTTTATCACTTGAACTAATGTTGGCTAATACTAAAAAGCCCAATGGAACTGCAATTAATGCCATACTCGTATCACTTACAAACCTGGCAATATCAAGTGCAGCAACGGTAGACTCATTAAACTGTGAGGCAACATTTCTTTCTATTATAATGTATCCTTGCAAGAATATGGGAAGCAAAACCAAAGGTTTCATCGTCTTCCACAACCTAGCTGCAAAAACCAACAATTGCTTATAGGTTGGAAACCGGATAAGAAACCAGTTTCGCGAAAAAATATACAGAACACATAGACAAAAAAGGCAAACCTGACTAATTGTAAATGTGATAGCCAAGTAATATATATCTTTTTCAATATAAGAAATTAATACACCAGAAATAATTCCTAAATTAATAAATGAAGGACGCACTGACTGTATTAAATAGCTACCAAAAGCCATTGCTAAATATCCCAAAGCACTTGTTCCGATAATAAATGGTATGGAAACAATAAATACTTTAAGCAAGCGGACACTTATGAGCATAGTTTCATTACTAAATCCCGACGCTAACAAACGCACCCATATCTCCGCGATAGGATAGATGGTTATAACCAAGAAAACACCGATTAACATAACGAAAAAAAATAAGCTTATGAAGTAGCTTAGCGCCAGTTGATCTGACACTTTTCTATACTTATTAAAAACAGGTAAACAGCCCGCTGATAGCAAATCTTGTGTCAGAAAATTAATGGGAATAAATACGCCAGCTTGTGCAATACGTAAAGCTGCCGCGGTACTTGTGACTCCGAAAGCCCAAGCTAATAGAAACTCTCTAACCAAGCCTAGTAGCTTACTTAAAAAGTTACCAGTAAACAGGTACATAAAGGCTTTAAACATGATATTTATCTATCAGAAATAGATACTTTTTAATAACGCTTGACCAAGAGTATTTAATAACACTATCTTTTATGATTTTGCTTTCTAATAATGTGGTCCTTCGTATTTTATTTGCAATATCTATTGGATCTTGCGAGCAAAAAAAGCCATTAACATTTTCCATAATAAAATCTGAAGAGCTCCCTGTATTAGTCATCACCACCGGGGTACCGCTCGCAATAGCTTCAATCGCAACCAGTCCCCATGGTTCAAAATCAGCAGGTAGTACAAAACAATCTGCAAGCCGGTAGAATTTTTCAACATCATATCGTTTGCCCAAAAAAAACACTCTGTTCAACAGTTGTGCTGAACTCAGATTAACAGAGACCTCTCTCCATTGATCCTGGTCTCCTCCGATTACGATAAGGTTCCATTCTGGAGACAAAAAACCTAAGCTTTCAATGGCCCATCGCAACCCCTTACGCTTAAACTCATGCCCCACAAACAGAATTTTTCGTTCTTCGTTAGGAATGCTTAATGAACTAAAATCATCGGGCAAAAGAGAATTGTCTGAAAAACGATCTAAGTCCACCCCATTGGGGATTATATATATATCTGAACAAATTCCTGGATAATAATACAGCAATTCTTTCTTTTGCTGTTCGGAAAAGCAAACAACACTAGAATGAATACCGAGTCTGTGCCTAACTTCCTCTCTGACATATATGAAAAGATGCATAGGATTACGAACACATGCAACAAACAACCCCCCTCGTTGTTTCACCATACCCTTATGGAGTCCATGATTAATATATATCTGCCCACATAAAAAATCATTATGGCTTATTATGATACAATCTTTTTGGGGGTACTTTAAAAAAAGCACAATACTTCCAACTGTTGTCGCCCATATAATCTCGAAGAATAGCCATAACTTTTGAAAAAACCTAGATTTAAATTTTCTCGGTTTTAGCCCCGTATTAGTCAAAGTAAAGTCAACTACATCATATCCATTATCCTTAAATTGTCTTGTTAAATTCAACGCGACACTACTAATTCCCCCGTGAGAATCAATTTGGCGAGCGGCATTAACTATAGTTTTCTTTTTCGACATAATTTTTTACATATTTGATCATATTTCTTTAAAACATTATCTACATAATATTCTTCCGGCAGTACAGGCTGTGTTCCTGACAATGCCATCTTAATCTTAAGAGCGATGTCCCTGGTATCATTTGCGTTAACACTATAAATTCCATCAATTTCAGGCAAATATTTAACAAGATGCTCCGATACAACAACAGGAAGTCCCGATGCCAGAGCCTCCAATATATTCAATGGATATCCTTCAATTCTAGTAGTAGTAAACAAGAAAACATTTGCGCGGTTTAAAAAGCCATATACACTTTCTCTAGAAATATTGCCGTGAAATATAATATTTTTATAACCGTAAGCCTTCTTCTTTAGCCAAATAATATCAGGCCCACCACCTGCAATGTGTAATTCTATTGACTCTAGCCCAGGATCTTTAAAGGCTTCTATCGCCAAGTGCACTCCTTTTTGCCGATGCAATCGACTAATCCAACAAACTTTAGCTACATTATTTTTTTCTATTCCATCATACGAATCTAAAATAACTCTGTGCACTCCATTCCTCACGAGGAAGCACTTCGTTGGAGAAATATTTAAAGGCCATTTTTGTAGATCACTAAAAACAACATCACCCACAGCTATAAATGCATCAAAATGCTTATAACGGAAAACATCCAAGAAAAGGTGATAGACATTCTTCACTGATTTAAAATAAGCCATCAATGAGTGACTATTAAATTTAGCTTTTATCTCCGCTCTGGACGTTCCATGGCTTTGCATAATAACAGGAATCGTCCTTTCGGCATACTGAGCAATTGACAGCGCACTCGTCGAAACACTAATAACACAGTCAAAGTCTTCCTGGCGGATTTTGAAATACTCTAAGGACTTTTGCCACCAGCGCATACTGTATTTGCCTCCACGACACCCCTTTAATCCGACAAGCTCAAAGTTTATCTTTCTATGATATTCCTCTGATTTATTGTCTGGAAATTCTGTTGTAAGCATAACAACCTGGTGCCCTAGTTCGACCAAAAATCTCGCAGTATCTTGAGCAAAATATTCCATTCCCCCCGTCTGGTGTAATGGGATTGAACGACTAACTACTAAATATCTCATTGCCGTCCCGCTATAATGTTTTGATAAATCTGCTCGAGTTTCTCTGTATTCTTTAATACATCAAATTTTTGTTTTACATGCTCTACAGCATTGAGAGACAGCCTTCTATAGGTTTCTGGGTCTACATATAGGGAGTTTATTTTTTCTGCCAAAATATCAACATCTTTCTCAGGTACCAAGTATCCCGTTTCATCGTTTATAACGGCCTCAGGAATGCCTCCATGGTTAGTGGCAACAACAGGCAGGCCAGATATCGCGGCTTCCAAAAACACCATCCCTAAGCCCTCAGAATCACCGTCATTTGCAGAAATACTAGGGACACATAAAGCATCAGACTGACTCATAATATTTTGCACCTCTTGATAAGTTATTTGGCCTAAAAATTTAACAGACCGAGAAAGACCCATGGCATCAGTCTCCCTTTTTAACTTATTCGATAAAGGACCATCACCACCAATAATCAGATTGATCTTAGGGTTATTTAGTTTATGTAGTGCTCTCAAAAGATAAATGGTGCCTTTTTTCTCTGTAAGTCTTGCCAGATGGAAAAGAGTAAAAGGCTGCTCAAATGTTCTCTCTCTGGGTGTAGCTGCAAATAAGCTTGTATCAACCCCAATATAGTGGGTAACCAATTTATCTTCCGGGAAGCCAGCTTGAAGTGCCATCCGATAAATAAAATCACTAACACATATAAATTTCGAACACGTATCTATAAGTTCTGATTGATGAAAAAAATATTTTATCCAGCTTAGGTTTCGAGACAACAACATCCTTCGCCTCGTACGGGTAACATCAAAACCATGTAATGTTACGACCAAGGGAATATCATGTTTTTTTGCATAGTAAGCAGCATAAAGACCATCAATTGCGAAATGAGCGTGAATAATATTGGGTTTATTTTTTAAAAACCACTTATCTACAGCTTCGTTTTTATAGCTCAACCTATGAAAAAACTTGTCGAATGCGGAAAATCTCTCTGGTACATAATGAAGGTAATTATCAACATATTCGTTTAAATACTCTGTACCCACAACTATCGGATTGAAATTATTAAAATATCTCAATGGCGTATAAATAAACGACTCGCTGGTCTTTCCAACTTGATGCCTATATATGCACGCTACATTCATGAGAATTTACCTTTTACTTAATTCAATAAAATTTAGGAGCATAGTATTCACATCCGAGAGATTCATTTATTTGCTTTTTGATAACTTTGAAAATAATAATAGAGTAGGATGAGAAAGAAGAAAAAACTATGATATATGCAGTCATATCATTCACTCCAGGCTCAAGATAAAGATAATACAATGCCGTTATAGCCGTTATTTGATTTAATTATATGTTAAACCATGGCAATTAGGTCCAATATTACAAGTCATCATATAACTCTGAAACAGTATCATCGACCTATAATGCATTATATTAAAATTTTTTCAAAGAGGCATTTTACAATTTAAAAGTTCCAGATCATACAAAAAAAATATAATTATCTGCCCCTCCGAGCAATAACGAAAACTATCGAAAAAAGAGCTTGTTTAGAAATATTTAGACAGCGGACAATCCCTCTCAGAATATAAAACAAACCCATACTTTCTCCAAGGCAGCCATAAAAAATGACGTAATACATAATTTTCATTAAACGCATAAGATATATTCGGAAAATATAATTAATACAACTGCAGCCTACTTTGATATCAAATTCAACATTTTCTTGTTTCTTGAAGCGTATGTGTTGTCCAATAAATAATTTTCGATTTCTTCAGTATTAAGGCGAGTGTTACCATCCAGTACATGTTCAATCTGTAAAATAAAGTCTGCATAATCTTTTGCCTGAAAATAAAAGGCCGTTAACTCTTTTAAACTATCTATTTCCACTGCTACAACATCTTTCCCTGCCATTAGATACTCATTGAACTTCATAGGAAACATACTACGAGTATACTCATTCAGCTGTGCAGGCAAGATAGCAACATTAAACCCTTTAAGATATGCAGGTAGTTGCTCATATGGCCGCGGTCCTAACAAATGAATATTTGAAAACCCCACAACATCTTCAGCTTTTTCACCGGGCTCTCCTTCACCAACCTTGCCAATCAAAACTACTTGCCAGTCAGGTCTTTCCTGGGCAATGTATCGAACAAGTTTTAAATCCACTTTATATGAACTAATTGCACCAACAAAACCAATTACAGGCCCCTTTTCCAGAATACTTGCCATATCCTTTGGAAGCTTAAGTGTTATGTTTCTTGCCTCTCTAAAATGTTCATAATCAGCAACATTCCCAAAATAATATGTATTAGTATTTATTTTCAGATGTTTTTCTTGCAAAAATCTGGCAGTACAAAAAATAACATCACTTTTTCTTACTAATTCTTCTTCAGATTGCAAAATAATATTCGTAGGCATTCCTGGCTGACTTGAAATATCATCAACACAATGATAAATGACCTTTTGATATTTAGGAATGTCAAGAAATTTAATCGTCATAGGATTATAGGTCCATAACCAATCATTGCTTAGACCTAACTTGTTTTGGCATCGCCGAATCGACATTTGCAACAACCATTTATTGAGAATTCTGATAATCCGATATCTTTGCAAAGGTATAACTAAAGGAGAAAGAACCCATAAATTAGAAGTAATTCGCTTGGGAGAGAGAAAAAATTTTTTAATCCGAAAAATGATTCTTTTTATATCCGTTGCGGATGTAGAAGGAGGTCGCAATCCTATGCTTTCAATATACAACACTTTATAACCCGACTTTGCCAAAGTAATGGCTACATGCTGTTTATTTGTCCAAAAAGGATTATCCCAGTCCGCCGTAGAGAACATAATGATATCAGGCTTCATAACAGGCCTTCTTTTTCAGACATAATCTCATATACAGCATGCATAAATTCTTCTCTAAACCGTTCATTAGAAAAAAGCTTCGCATGAGACCTTATGGTATTCGAGTCAAAAGCCCTGGAACCATCATCAAACTCAGAAACCACGTCACAGATAGACTGTGCAGTCTGGTTCTCAAAAAACAACCCAGTAACTCCATCAATAACAGAATCTTTTACTCCTCCTTTTCCATATGCCAGCACTGGAGTTCCACATGCTTGCGCCTCAACAGGAATAATTCCGAAGTCTTCTTCTGCAGCAAAAATAAACGCTTTTGCCCGCTGCATGTTATGTCTTAAGGTGGAGAAATCCTGATATCCCAATATTTCGATATTTGGCGATTTACGTGCCATATGCTTTATATTTGACATTCCTGGTCCATCACCTATAACTTTTAATTTTTTCTCTGGCATTCGAACAAATGCTTCTACGATTATGTCAACACGCTTGTATGGAACCAACCTTGATGCAGTCAGGAAATAATCTTCTTTTTCTACACCAACAGAAAATTTTTCTATCGAAACACCAGGATGAATAACTTTACTAGAGCGGCCATAAACTTTTCTAATTCTTCTACGAATATAACTGGAATTGGCTATAAATAGATCTACACCGTTTGCGGTCCTTACGTCCCAAATTCTAATCTTGTGCAAGAACCACCGCAAAATAAGCCCTCTTATTCCTGTATTTAAACCAGCATCTCTTAAATACTGGTTCTGAAAATCCCAAGCATATCTGATTGGCGAATGACAGTAACATATATGTAACTGGTCTGGACCGGTTATTACACCTTTGGCAAAAGCATGGCTTGAACTTATGATTAAATCATAACCAGACAAATCTAACTGCTCAATTGCAAAAGGCATAAGTGGGAAATAATTACGGAACTTTCTAGTTGAAAATGGAAGCTTCTGAATAAACGAAGTAGTTACGTGTTTATGCTTTAAAAACGCCCGAGTTTCAGGCTTCAAAACATCGACCAGAGCATACAAATCCGCGTCAGGAAACAACTCAATAATTTGCTCAGTTACTTTTTCCGATCCCGCATATTCGGAAAACCACTCGTGAACTATCGCAACCTTCATTTACTTACATACCCTTCGTTCAGAACCCTTAGGAAGAAAAGCACTATTTCTTATCTTAAGAGAGTAAAGTAGAAACAGATAAAACCAGAACATAGGTGCCACATTAGACATGTGCAGAAAAGGTTGCATTGAGGATGCAATTGTAACAACAAAAAAAATCACCAAGTTTTGAGGGTCTTTTCTTGATAACATATTTTCAAAAAATGTAAATACAGTTATAACTAGTAAAGGAATCAATAAAAAACCCAATTCAAGGCAAAACAACATAAGAGAACTCTCAAGATTATCCAATCCATATAGAGGCCTTAACTGTCCAAGTCCAATGCCGCTATAGGCTCTACTTTGGAGTAAATCAATGCCAAACTTTATATAACTCAGGCGAGTACCAAGCGAATCATCTATACTTCCAGAAGAAATCAAGGATAGTCTCTTAGCAACAAAATCAGGATTGGAAACCAAAAATAATAAAACCAACATTAATGCCAGGGACAACTTCCAAAACGAGAGGAGCTTTCTATTAACAAAAGGTGCTAACATCGTTAATAAAAACACAGATACAATACCAACACGAGATCCACTGGCTAACAGAGCCAAGACAATAACCCCATATATATGCCACTTTTGCTTGCACAATGAAATAAATAACCCAGGAAGAAGAACGATGGCAAGTTGATTAAAATGCTGCAACGTACCTGTAGCCCTTGCGTAGTTTTCCACCCATGAACTAATGCCCGCAGTACTGGAAACAAATGAAAAAATATTGCTACCGGATACACGCAGGATTATATATTGCATACATGCTAAAATGGAAACAACCAGTGTATATCTCACCAGCATTTGGTCAATATTATCTTTCCACCCTCTTATATAAAGTCCAGCAAAAATAAATCCAGCAAAGCTATATAACGAAAACTGAATCAAATCTATTACAAAATAACTCAGGGAATTTATATATAGACCAGAGAATAGAAAGGTAATAAGGACCAAGAAAAAACAAAAAACCTCTTTATAGGCAATTTTTTTTGTATAAAAAAAACCTCCCACCACAGACAAAACCAGGCATATATCACCTATAACTATATTTTCATAAATCCTGACCCCAAGAAAAAAAGAAGAAATGAATAACAGCACTATTATCTTTTTTACCGATGAAAAATAGATTTTGTTATGCAGGATAACATTTTGGTGAAAAATATCCGACATATCTTTTTTAATAAAAAAATTCATTGTTCAATAGTCTTCTACATCACCTGTTTACTTCGAAAGATACTAAATACTGTAAGTACTACAATCTTAATATCCAACCATACCGACCAGTTTTCAATATAAAAAAGGTCGCACTCTATGCGCTTACTCAAATCAGTATCACCGCGCCAGCCGTTAACCTGCGCCCATCCTGTAATGCCCGCTTTCATTACATGCTTTTGCATATACCGTGGTATTTCTTTTTTAAATTGATCAACAAAAATAGTCCTCTCAGGGCGCGGCCCCACAATCGACATGTCACCTTTTAAAACATTTATAAACTGTGGCAATTCATCAAGACTGGTTTTCCGAATAAAGGCACCAAATTTGGTGGTTGTTTTATCTTTGGCATTTCCCCACATCACACCGTCTTTCTCAATATCAACCGGCATTGATCGAAACTTAAGCATATTAAACGTTGTTCCGTTCCAACCTACTCGTTCCTGCTTATAAAATACCGGCCCCCTTGAACTGAGTTTAACCCCTATAGTCAGAAGTAACATCAAAGGACTTACCAGCATCAAGATAACTGAAGATAAAACAACATCTTCACATCGTTTTACGAAGGCATTGATACCTTCATTCGGTGAGTCTGTTAAGTTAATGACGGGAATATTGGCAATAGTAGTCACTGAGTGATTAAGCAGATTGAAATCAAAAACATCAGGAACATACTTGACTACCGTTGAGAATAGTGACAAATCCGATAAGATATCTTTTATTCTATCCATTTGATTTAAGGGAATGGCTATCCAGACCTGATCAACAGGATTTGCTTCCAGATAACTTACTACATCTTCATACCCACCAAGTATTCTAGCACGATCAAACGACCCGAGATCGTCCCCTAAAACACCTCTTAGCTGAAGGCCTATCCATCGGTTTTCTTCTATACTAGATACCAGACGATCAACAATAGCTCCACTCCCGATGATAACGATAGACCGCTGGTTATACCCCTTTCTTCTCAATATGTTCAGCATCAATCGTATAGCAAATCGATAACCACCGATTACCACAAAGCTCAATCCCCACCATATGATAAACCACCCCCTCGAGTAACTGTCAGTGGTCTTGGTCATTGCTGATGCTATAGCAAGAACCACAAAAGTGGTGATTAATGCGTAGAAGACACTTTTGAGCTCTTCGAACTTTGAGCCTCCCCGCCAAACCCTATAAAGTTTAAAATAATTAAAAACCAATACAGTGGCAAACACTGAAACGGTGTAACCTAGCTCGTAATGCTTAGGTACAATCCATGTTCCAAGCCACAGCGAATATGCAAACCTCGCCATTGTTACCACGACAAGGGCATCAATACCTCTCATCAGAACAGATAAGACTGATGAATTTTCCTTAATATATGATTTTCTCAAAATCTTGCCTTAAGAGTCTGCACGCCCAATAGATACATATGTAAAGCCCTTTGAGCTCATCCGATAAGGCTCATAAAGATTTCTACCATCAAATATAACCGGGGTTTTAAGCTGTGACTTAATAAACTCAAAATCTGGAGCTTTGAAAGCTTGCCACTCAGTCAAAATTAGCAAAGCATCTGCATTCCTGAGTGCGGCTTCTTTGGTTCCAACCAAATTCAAACTCTCTTTTGAACCATAGATTCTTTGAGTTTCTTCCATAGCCTCCGGATCATAAGCTTGAACGATAGCACCAGCCTCCCACAATGACTCCATCAAAACACGGCTGGGAGCTTCACGCATATCGTCGGTATTTGGTTTAAAGGATAATCCCCAAACAGCAAATATTTTTCCTTTTAAGTCGCCGCTGAAATAATGTTGTACCTTTTCGAACAAAACATTTTTTTGAGCATAATTCCGGGCCTCGACAGCTTTTAATAGCGTCGCATCAAATTTGATACTATCAGCAGTCTTGATGAGTGCCTGTACATCTTTCGGAAAACAGGAACCACCATAACCGATACCTGGATAAATAAAGTGATAACCTATCCTCGGATCCGAACCAATCCCCTGACGGACATGTTCGATATCGGCCCCAAGCTTTTCAGCCAAATTTGCCATTTCATTCATAAAACTGATTTTGGTTGCCAACATGCAATTTGCTGCATATTTGGTCAATTCTGCACTGCGAACATCCATAACCAGTATTTTTTCATGATTTCGATTGAACGGTGCATACAATTCTCGCATCGCCTCTTCAGCCCGGTCAGAGTCAGTTCCAATAATAATCCGGTCTGGGCGCATGCAATCACTAACCGCGGACCCTTCTTTTAGAAATTCAGGGTTCGAGATAACATCGAATGGATATGCTACATTTCGCTCTTTGAGCACCTGAGTGATCTTTTGACTGACCTTATCAGCAGTTCCTACCGGTACTGTTGACTTATCAACCACAACTTTATACGCGTCCATGTGGGTCGCTATGGTTTCCGCAACAGCCAAAACATATTTTAAGTCGGCAGATCCATCTTCATCAGGAGGAGTACCTACAGCGATAAACTGAATTTCACCATGACTGACGCCTTCTTCAGCACTGGTGGTAAATCGCAACCTTCCCGATTCAAAATTTTCTTTAACGAGAGTTTCTAACCCAGGCTCATAAATCGGTATTACACCATTTTTGAGCTTCTCTATTTTTGTCGGATCGACGTCAACACAGCATACATCATGACCAACTTCAGCCAGTACGGCTCCCTGAACCAGTCCAACATACCCAATACCAAATACTGTAACTTTCATATCTATTCCTTATAGTCCGTAATATTCTCTATACCAGGAAACAGTTGCTTGCACACCATCCTCAATAGAGGTTTTCGGCGAATAGCCGGTTAATGTACGTAACTGGGAAATATCAGCATAAGTTGATGGAACATCCCCTTTCTGCATATCCATAAAATTCATTTTTGCCTTCTTGCCGGAGAAACGCTCTATTGCCTGAATAAAGTCCATCAATTTGACTGGCTGCGAATTGCCCACATTCAAGACCTGAAAACAGGCCGTGGTATCATTCAGAGAGCTACCCATCATACCGCCATGTTTTGTCGGAATAGCATTTAGAGCTAACAAGACCCCATCTACCACATCATCTATATAGGTAAAATCTCTTGCCATATTTCCATGATTAAACACATTGATAGGACGGTTACCTAATATTGCATCAGTAAATAAAAATGGAGCCATATCCGGTCGCCCCCACGGGCCATAGACAGTGAAAAAGCGCAAACCTGTCGCCGGAATATCATATAAATGACTGTATGAATGGGCCATTGCCTCATTAGCTTTCTTAGTAGCCGCATACAGAGATACAGGGTGATCAACATTATCCTGTTCAGAAAAAGGTTGTTTGCCGTTTTCACCATATACAGAACTTGAGGACGCATATACTAAATGTCGAACTGACTGCTTTCGCGCCAACTCAAGAATATTGCCAAAACCTACCAGATTAGAATCAATATACGCTTCCGGATTTTCAATTGAATACCGTACCCCGGCCTGGGCGGCCAAGTGTATGATATATTCGAACTGATATTCAGCGTTCAGTTCAGCTATAGCGTCACGATTTTCAACTGATATTTTTCTAAAAATAAAATTGGAGAACTCATGCAGCTTGGCCAACCGGCTTTCTTTCAACAGGACATCATAGTAATCATTGAGATTGTCGATACCGACAACCTCTTCTCCTCGCTGCAATAACGCCAGACAAACTTCCGACCCGATAAAACCGGCTACGCCAGTCAGGAGATATTTCACACTCTATGCTCCAAACCTGATTCCACTTGTTTTTTCAATTTTTTAATTTCTGCCTGCAAAGCATCAAACTCCTCTATTTTTCGTTTCAGAAAACGAGCAGTTACCTTAGCTTTCTCTTCAATACCTTTTGGAGTCAGTACATATACGTAAGCAGCCTTATTCTTGCTGTTCTTAAAATTATTAACCTTTAATATTCCTTTCTCGATGAGCGCATTCAAGCAATAGTTTACTTTACCCAGACTGATTCCTAATTCACGAGCCAATTGCCTTTGACTGGTCTGAGGGTGATCTGAAAGGATAGTTAAAATCTGATGGCTGAGTTCATCGCTGGGCATGTGCTTGCAGTGTCTGGCAATTGGGATGTTCACGGATTGAACGCGAGTCTAAACTCCTTACCGCCATGTGACAACCTGCAAACAGAAGATTGTGAATTCACCCAAGCAAAATCTTCTCTATTACCAGGTTGATCCCGTATAATCTGGCAAATCCCGGTAATGGAGCAGACATGAACCCCCTTTTTAACCGAGACATAGTATCCATCAGTGATCTGTCTCAATCAGAACTGGAAACAATCATCTCCCTGGCTCAACAAATAAAACAATCCCCTAACCAGAAATACTTATCAGACAAAGTTATCGCCAGTTGCTTCTTCGAAGCTTCAACCCGAACCAGACTAAGTTTTGAAACTGCAATACAACGCCAGGGAGCAAGCGTCATAGGCTTTGCAGACAGCGGCAGCACTTCCCTGGCAAAAAAAGGGGAAACTCTGTCAGACTCCATTCGAATGTTAAATGGCTACGCCGATGCCATTGTCATGAGACACCCCATGGAAGGGGCGGCTCGCCTGGCGGCCGAAATTGCAGATGTCCCAGTTATTAATGGCGGCGATGGCTCCAACCAGCATCCAACACAAACACTTCTTGACTTATTCACAATCTTTGAATGCCAAGGCACACTTGATCAACTGAGAGTTGCGTTTGTAGGTGACTTAAAATATGGACGAACAGTCCACTCTCTGACCCAGGCACTCACTCATTTTAATTGTACGTTTGATTTTGTTGCTCCTGCAGTCCTGGCTATGCCCGACTATATCCTACAAGAACTCGACTATAAAAATATTGAGTATCGCCACTCAGACTCACTGGAAGACATCATCCCCGTTGCCGACATCATTTATATGACCCGGGTTCAGAAAGAGCGTTTTGATCCCACCGAATATATACACATTGCAAGCCACTACATTCTGAATGCCAGCATGCTGGAAAACGCCAAACCAACCATGAAGATATTACACCCGCTGCCTCGAGTAGATGAAATTACCTTGGATGTCGATAAGACCCCTCATGCTTATTATTTTGAGCAGGCCAAAAACGGGGTATACGCCCGTCAGGCTCTACTAGCACTGGTTCTTAACGAATATATTCCGGGAGTTTTGTCATGAATGAAAAAATGCAAGTGGAGGCTATAAATCGTGGCACTGTCATTGACCATATCCCCGCCGGCCAGGGGCTTAAAATTGTTAATCGGTTACAACTACTCGACAACAAAGTCAGACTGACTGTCGGATTCAATCTCCTGAGTGGAGAGCTGGGCACCAAAGATCTGATTAAAGTGGACGATTGGTTATTTACTGAGTCAGAGGCAAACGAACTGGCCCTTTTTGCCCCTAACGCCACTGTCAACATCATAGATGATTACAAAGTCGTCAGGAAAATAAACGTCACACTCCCCACGGAACTCATCAATGTATTCCCCTGCCCCAACAGCAACTGCATTACCCGAGTGGAGCCAGTCTCATCAAGGTTTCGAATCAGACAACTGGGCCACAAAGTTCAACTTAAATGTCACTATTGCGAGAAAGCTTTTGATAAGGAAATATTTACAGAGAACTAGACAGATTAGAGACTGAAGAATGATTTTGTTGAGAGCTACCACCACTCACACTTCAGCATTGAAACCATGACAACAGTCTTTGATTGAACAGATAAATTTAAGTTAAGTAAAAATATTCCACGAACACGTCCTGTGTTCGTGGAATAGTTCCGCTCTCCAGCGACTTTAATTAATACTAAAGCCTTGTGCGGTTTTTAGTCGTTCATCCTAAACATTCAATAGCTCCATCCTTTGGAGCGGCCGCCCATTCCATTCTACCTTATAGTAGTGACGGTTTTCTGCCACGCTACAACCAGTGACTGAACTAAAGCTTCAGCATATATCGGTTTTTTTCAACGGTTTTAGCACCTATGCCTTTAACCTTTTGCAAATCATCGATAGATGCGAAAGGTCCATTTTCATCACGGTAGGCGATTATCCGTGCCGCAATTGCTGGCCCAACACCAATCATCAACTCAGCAATTCTTTCCTCATCATCGCGATTGATGTTTACGTAAGCCATTACTTGCTGAGGCTCCGCAGACAACGTCTGCTCAACAGACTCATCAGCAAAAGAAAAAAATGGGACCGATGCCGCTATCAAAAATGCACAAACAGACTTCTTCATGAAAAAACTCCTTTTATATAGTGAATGATTCACTTCCTGTGTTTGCCGGAAGCAGGGTTAGAATAACGATTTATCTAACACTGAAAACAAATATCTCAAAAGTATTAAATATCTATACCTGAAGTATTGTGAGACTCTACCAACCCCCTAGATAGAACAAAATATAATCAAAAAAAAGCTGGAGAAGATCACTGGCTTTCGATTAGCGCAAAATGGAAATGGAAATGGAAATGGAAATGGAAATGGAAATGGAAATGGAAATGGAAATGGAAATGGAAATGGAAATGGAAATGGAAATGGAAATGGAAATGGAAATGG